>JBQCFI010000035.1:0-38590 GCA_051959325.1 Ginsengibacter sp.
ACCGATTACCTGGTTAAAGAGGATAAGATTTTATTAACTAAAAGGCCAAGATCTGTTGCCGGCAATTATTTCCTGCTTCAAAAAGAAGGGACCACCGATACGGTTTATGTTCCAAATCCCTTAAACTATGATCTCAAAAAAGATGATAAAGCGCGGCTATGCTTTGATATCATGGTTCCTGAATCAGATTTGTTTCCGGTGGTATAGTAATTATAAATGCGTGCGTGGCCAGGAATAACAGAACTGTGATACGTGAGCAGTAAAGCAATAAATAGCCAGGATTTAAATTTTAGAACTATGTGATTTTAATAAGGAAAGGCCCTATTGCTGTGTTCAGGTCTTAGTGAATCGAAAATGAATCTATTAAGCAAACAAATTTTTTAACCCTAAAATAATAACCACCCATGCCTGCAGAATACAAAACCCCTGGAGTGTACATTGAAGAAATTCCACATCTGCCTCCAAGCATTGCCTCAGTAGAAACGGCTATTCCCGCTTTTATTGGCTACACAGAAAAAGCGCAATGGAAAGAGGCTGGTGATTTAATAATGAAGCCGTGGCGCATTGAATCGTTACTGGAGTACGAACAATATTTTGGCTACCCTTCTCCCGAAAATGGCAGCATAACCGTGGCATTCACTACTTCCGGTTCAAGAACTGATGTGAACGGCAAAATAGACGAAACACTTCGTTCCAAATTTTTGATGCATTATTCAATGCAAATGTTTTTCGCAAATGGCGGCGGCCCTTGCTGGATAACCTCTGTGGGAGATTATGTTTCCACCGGCGGTCTTATTGTAGCTCAAAATCTAAAAGACGGACTGGCAGAAGTTGCAAAAGTAAATGAGGTAACGCTTCTTCTTTTTCCCGACGCAGTTAATTTATCAACAGCCACAGATTACTATGATGTTTATTCAACAGCCATAGCACAGGCGGTTCTATTGCAGGATCGGTTTGTTGTAATGGATGTGTATCACGATGTAGCCAACGGGGATAATTGGAATTTGGATATAGATGGAAATGGCGGCGTAGGTGGCTTACGAAATTTAATTTCAGGGACTACAGATCAGTTGAAATATGCAGCTGCTTATTTTCCCAGGATTTATACCGGTGTTGATTTTAACTATAAAATGCCCGGCGACCAAACAACAGATAATGACGCGTCCATAATTATCACCGGCGCCGCAGCCTCCAATCTTGCCGATTTGAAGCAAGTAAATAACGCACAGTATTTCCAGGCAAAAAATGAAATTACCAATATCCAAATGCTCTTGCCGCCATCACCGGCCATTGTCGGAATATATGCCGCTGTTGATAATTCAAGGGGCGTGTGGAAAGCCCCTGCCAATGTTAATATTGAAAACGCCGTTAGTCCCCAATATTTAATTACGAATGCTGAACAGGAAAACCTGAATGTAGATGCGCTGGCTGGGAAATCGGTAAATGTAATCAGGAAGTTTGAAGGCCGTGGGCCGGCAATTGTTTGGGGCGCCAGAACTCTTGCCGGAAATGATAATGAATGGCGTTATATTTCTGTACGCAGGTATTTTAATATGGTGGAGGAATCAACCAAAAACGCTACCGAGCAATTTGTTTTTGAACCAAATGACATCAACACATGGGTTCGTGTCAAATCAATGATTGCTAATTATCTGACAGAGCAATGGAAATCAGGAGCATTAATGGGCGCTTCTACGAAAGAAGCATTCTTCGTTCATGTGGGTTTGGGCGAAACGATGACTGAACAGGATCTTTTTGAAGGCAGAATGATCGTAGTGATAGGATTAGCAGTTGTTCGTCCTGCTGAGTTTATCATTCTCAGGTTTATGCACAAAATGTTGCAGGAGTCTTAATATCCAAGCATATTTTCCAATTTAAATTTTTAAAATCATGATACAAAATTCTAAAAACTGTCCTCCCCCACCCCCATCGGATTGTGGTTGTGAAGATTGCAACGACAAGGACAATGCAACGCAAAAAAGTATCAATACAGAACGACAGGCAATTTGCACCATTTTGTATGATACTGAAGGCAATGTGGTACAGCAACAAACCAAGTTTGATGGTGAGAATGAGGTGTTTAATGAAAAGAAATGCATGTTTCTTCATACAGAGGAAAATTACCGCCGGTATAGAAATTTAGAGATTAGTGTAGGGACGGAATTATTGCAGACGAATGATTCTATTAAAACGAATGTAGCCGCCTTGAATAAATTGAATACCGATCTGAATAAGGTATTAACGGATATTACCAAACAGATCAAAGACGCGAAAAGCAAATTTGCTGATCTCAAGTATGCTGCATGCAAGTTGGATGACAGCATTACAGACAAATGTAATGCAGCCCAATGGAAAGCGCTCACCGGAAAGACTACCGAAAATTGTACCGATGGAACAAAACCTCCGTCAGCATGTGATAACACGGAATCAGAAATAGACAATTTGATCTGTTACACCAAAGGACTGGGAAAAGATATCGATTATATTTTTCAATCCTCCGCCGATGTAACGGGCATTCAGATGTTTTCGAATATTGACACTTTGGACCCCCTGCAAAAAACGCTGTCGGACAAATCAAATGCTTTTGAAAAACTCATCAGTGATACAATGAAGACCCGAAAAAGCGAATTAGATAAACTTCAAAGCGACCTGGTAGACTCCGTTAAATCAATTACTCAATCGGCCATGAATCGCAACAGCATTCGCAGTGATTTTGAAGGTTATTATGATACTACAACATTTTTGTGTTGCCCGAAATGTGATTGTGTCAACAACAACCCGAATTCAACAGATTCAGCGAACAATACCTCAAAAGATGATTGTAATCCACGCCTGCAGGGATGCGGAAGTAAAATTTGCGATATCTGTAAAGAAGTACAGGTCACATTTTGCTGCGATGCTTCCGACAACCCTGACAAAAAATGCGATTAAACATGCTTATTAAAAAATAAAAAAAATTATATGCTCACTCTTCATGAATATCAGAATATCGCCCCTGGCTGGGATAAGGAAACGATCCTCGATTGCTGCAACAGGCCTAACCCCGGTGACACCACCTGTGTTGAATGTTGCTATGATTCGTGGCAGGACGAGTTGAAAACCGTTACCCAGAAATATAACAGCGCGGTGGAAACGGCAATGCAATTACAAAATAAACTCACATTCATTACTGACCGGCGCAATAAATATCGTAAATGGGTAGATGAAATAAACAGTGCCCAGGAACTTTCAAAGGAAATATGCAACCAGTTGGAATTAATCGCCTTACAATCTGATAAGATCTGGTACAATTCGTGCAAGGCGGTACAGGCAGTAGAAGTTCTTTTTTGCATGATTCGTGACTTCTTTATGCAGCTTGATCTGATAAAGACTCAATATGACGACATTCAAAATTGCATCACCAACAATTCTGATCCTTCATTGGTAAAAGGCCAGGGAATTTTAAAAACCCTCGATGATTACAAATCCAAATTGGATATTGTTATAAAACTAAGAGACGATATCATTAAAAATATCGTAGCAGCTGTAAAAATAGCCAACCTGATAAGAAATAATATCTCCACAAAAGACTGCCCAGCAGATGGTTATGATCCTTGCGCTCCAAATCAAAACCCTTGCGCAGGAACAGATATTTTTTATGGTTTCAAGGCAGTAATCTGCGATTGGTTTAAAGCTTTTGGCTGCGACGTTCCTTGTACAGATTCAAACAGCAGCGACACAACTCAAACGGCTGCATCAGCTACAAATACCAATGTTGTTCAAAGTGATTGTGGGGATGAAAATTGTGAACTATTACCCACATTCGATTTTCCGATTTGTAATAATTCTTATAAAGCGTGTGTGCAAAAATGGCTTGCCGCAGATGAAGCTGCCTTTGCCGATTTAACCGGAAAGCTCCAGGATGCCAATAAGCAAAAGGAAGCGCTCACTGCCTGCAAAAACAGTTTGATAAAAGCCATAAAAGCGGTCGATCCAAAAACGAGATGTAATTAAAATTATCCACCTTTAAATTAAACAACATGCCAGATTTCAAATATCCTCTTCCAAAATTTCATTTTGAACTCGAATGGGGCGGCACCAGGCTTGGTTTTACTGAAGTTACAGGCCTTGATTTCGAAACAGAAGTAATAGAGTACCGGGAAGGGAACCTGCCTTCTTATAATAAGACCAAGCAACCGGGACTTACAAAATATACCGATGTTACTTTAAAACGCGGAATCATCCTGGATGACCTTGAGTATTTTAATCAATGGGTAAAAACAGCAATGTTTCAGGAAATAAAAGAACAATACAGGCGCACCGTAACGATTAAACTTTTAAATGAAGAGCACAAGGCCATTATTGTATGGACGTTGTCAAAAGCCTGGCCTTCAAAAATTCAATCAACTGATTTAAAAGCCGATGGAAACGAAGTGGCTATTGAAACATTAACCTTTGTTCATGAAGGACTTACCATGACCAAACCCTGATTCGCCATCTTTAAAAATACCAAGCTATGCCTGACATTTTTTATCAGACGGTAAACTTTCATTTCAAAGTGGACTTCAATTTTGATGCACAGGACAAAACGGACATCAGATTTCAGTCGGTTACCGGTTTAGATTCTACTTTAGATACTGAGCAAATAAAAGAGGGAGGTGAAAACCGGTTTGAACACGTTTTGCCTGTAAGAAGAAAATATGGCCCGCTCACTTTAAAAAGAGGATTATTGAAACAAACAGATTCCAAATTAACACAATGGCTGAAGCAGGCTTTTGATGATGAAGTAGTTGTGCCACGGCCAGCCGTTACAATATCATTATTAGACGAACAACATAATGCGTTAATGCATTGGACGATAAATAACGTGTGGCCCCGCAGCTGGAAGATCGGTGAGTTGAATGCAGAGCAGGGCGCAGTATTGATAGAAACACTTGAACTGAATTACAACAGGCTACTATTTGATAACCCTTAAAATTACGAAACATGCCCATTGAAATACGTGAACTAATCATAAAAGCGACGGTAACGCAGGAAGGTACTGGCGGAGCAGCATCGCCGGTATCTTCCAATACTAATAATAATGTATCCGCAAATGAAGAAATCATCACTGCGTGTGTAGAAAAAGTTTTGGAAATTTTAAAGGAAAAAGATGCCAGATAATTCAAAAACACTTTCAAAGCTGATCATTCATTCGTACGACAAGAATGATTTCAAGGAGGAAAACAAAGACAGGTTATTTACAACTCCCATCAACCCGGAATCATTCACGAAAAATTATAAGGTGGAATTAGATACTGGCCGGGGGCAAGGCCAGTCCTCAACTAATCCACAATACAAATCTTCTGCGCCAAAGGAACTAAAAATAGAATTTATCCTGGATGGAACCAAAACGCTTGAAGGATATGTGGACGAATATAAAAAGCTAGACGTTCACACACAGTTAAAAAAATTATTAGCCTGCACTTATGATGTGGTGGACGAAACGCACCGGCCTCCGTTCTTAAGAGTGCAATGGGGTTCTGAAGTTGATTTCAATTGTGTGCTTTCGAACCTTGATATAAATCATACACTTTTTAATCCGAATGGTTCGCCACTACGGGTAAAAATAAATATGGGATTTACACAGTATGTGTCACCGGAAGAAAGAGCAAAAGGAAATAAAAATAAAAGTCCTGATCTCACTCATTATAGAAAAGTGAACCAGGGCGACAGACTTGATTTGCTCACTTATAAAATTTATAATGATTCAAAATACTTTCTCCAGATTGGTAAAGTAAATGACTTAACAAGTTTACGGAATCTAAAAGCAGGAATTCAGATTTATTTACCACCGCTCGATAAAACCTAAAAGCAATGCCTGATATTTTAATTCCAAATAATTCAAAACACGACGTTGCTACCTACAAGATTGTGGTGGATAACACAGAAGTGGATCCGTCTTACCAGGTTATGTCCTTATCTATTCATAAAGAACTGAACAGGGTTTCGACTGCCTCGCTGGTCTTTCGTGATGGTGATGCGGCCCTTCAAACTTTTCCTCTCAGCAATAAAACAGATTTTGTCCCAGGCAAAAAGATTGAAATCAGCATCGGAAGAGATGGGTTAAACAAAAGCGCCTTCAAAGGAATCATCATTAAACATGCAGTGAAAGTAAAAGCTAATGGCAACACTGAATTACATGTCGAATGCATGGATGTGGCGGTAAAAATGACCATTGGCAGGAAAAGTAAATATTTTCAGAATGTCAAAGACAGCGATGTTTTTGATGACCTCCTATCAACATATGGAATCCGGTCAGACCCCGAAACAACCACCCTAAAGCACCAGGAACTGGTACAGCACAATGTCACCGATTGGGATTTTATGTTGCTTCGTGCGGAAGCGAATGGCATGTTGGTAAACGTAGATGACGGCTCTATTAAAATTGCAAAACCGGCAATAGGAAATGAAGTGTTGCAGGTAAACTATGGATCATCTATATTAGAATTTGAAGCGGAAATGGATGCGCGCTTTCAATATAAAAGTGTGAATGCAGAATCATGGGATTACAGCAACCAGCAATTGTTTACAGCCGACACTTCCTCTTCTTCTTTTGCAGAACAGGGAAATATAACCTCGGAAAATCTTGCGCAGACGATAAGCCCGGATAAATTTGAGATGCACCACAGTGGCCATTTATTAGAACAGGAATTGAAGGACTGGACTGAAAGTGTCATGTTGCGTAGCAGGCTTGCGAAAATAAGGGGACGTGCAAGATTTACCGGATTTTCGGGAATCAAACCAGCAGACACTTTAAAACTTTCCGGCGTGGGTGATCGTTTTAACGGAAAAGCGTTTGTAACTGCAGTGCGGCAGGAGATTGGCGACGGAACCTGGGAGACACAGGTTCAATTTGGCCTTGATCCAAAGCGCTACGTGTTTCTACATAATGACATTAACGAGGCACCATCAGCCGGCTTAGTAGGCGCAATCAGGGGATTACAAATAGGCATAGTGGTTCAATTAGAAAGTGACCCTGATGGGCAGGATCGCATCCTGGTGCGGGTTCCGGTGATAGACAGTGCTGGCCAGGGAATATGGACGCGAATTGCCAGCCTTGATGCCGGTAATGAGCGCGGAGCATTTTTTATGCCCGAAATTGGAGATGAAGTAATAGTAGGTTTTATCAATGATGATCCACGGCATCCGGTGGTACTTGGGATGTTGCATAGCAGTAACAAACCCGCTCCCATTTCTCCCGCGGATAATAATAATGAAAAGGGATTTACTACAAGAAGCAAAATGCACCTGAGTTTTAATGATGACACGAAAACGATCGTGATTGATACGCCTGCAGGAAACAGTATTACTATAGATGAGAAAAGTATGAAGATCGAAATCAAAGATCAGAATGAAAATAAGATCACTATGGAACAAACAGGAATTACGATGGAAAGCCCATTGAATATTGATGTTAAAGCCGGCGCTGTTTTGACTTTATCCGGAGGCACCTCTCTTTCTATCAGCGCTCCTTCCTTGTCAGTGAAAGCCGATGCAAATGTGAGCGTCGAGGGAGCTGTCGCCAAAGTTACTTCATCAGGAATTACAGAAATAAGCGGGTCGTTGGTGAAGATTAATTAAGCGAAAAGCGCAATGGAGGAGGTAATAAGCCGAAGACAAAAAGAAAATTGCGAAAACAATAGCCAGTTTCTACTTACATAAAATTAAACAAAATGGCATCAGCAGCACGAATAACAGATATGCACACTTGCCCATTGGCGACGCCCAATCCACATGTGGGAGGGCCGGTAACAGGTCCTGGTGTTCCAACAGTTTTGATTGGTAGCCTGCCTGCAGCCGTGATTGGAGATTTATGCGTTTGCGCCGGCCCTCCGGATGTAATTGTCATGGGCTCATCCACAGTTTTCATTGGTGGGCGGCCGGCTGCACGACAGGGAGACTTAACGGCACATGGAGGGGTAATAGTGGGCGGAATGCCTACCGTACAAATCGGAGGGTAATTGGTGAAGTGGAAAAAAGTAAATCGAATAGTAAAGAAACAAATAATGAAGATTCTTGTTTTAATGAACCGTAAATTATCATTTTTAAAGAGCATGTCCCTCTCTTTTAGAAAGGCATGTTGGCAAAAAACAAAATAATGAATACAACATTCAACTCATTTCTTGGAACCGGCTGGGCTTTTCCCGTTGAATTTGATCGTGAAGCGGCCACGGTAGAAATGGTAAGTGATTATCAGGACATTGAAGAAAGTCTGAACATCCTTCTTTCTACAACCCTCGGTGAGCGCGTATTGCAGCCTGAATATGGATGTAACCTTAACGATTATATGTTTGAATCACTCAGCAGTACATTGATAGGAATTATTAAGCACCATGTTGAAAATGCCATTCTCTATTATGAGCCACGCATCGTTGCCGAAAATGTAGATGTAACCTCATCAGATTCATTTGATTTAATTGAAGGAAAATTTACCATCACGGTAGAATATTCTATTCCGGAAACCAACTCAAGGTTCAATTATGTGTATGATTATTACCTGAATGAAGCATCGAAGCCTGTTTAAAATTAAGAGATTGATCCTTGAGCACATTAACTGGTTTAGCGAAATTTAAGCTGGCAGTAAACAAAGAAATAATTCAATTTCCTGTTTTAAAAAGAAATAAAAATATGTACGATTGTAATTGCCTTATACATCCTTTTCAAAACGATCCGGGTACAAGCCAGAGCGAACGGGTTATGGACGATTTGCTGTCAGGCGCGGCAAAAATAGACGCCAGGACATTAGCGGATCTCCTGGATTTTTTTGTGCAAATGTCGAGGCATATAAATTTTTATGACAAACAATTAACCATAAGCGACTGGCAACCTTTTTTTCAAAAAAGCATTCCATTTACGCTTGCTTCAATCATTAAAAATCCTTCAACAGAAACATCAAAAAATTTTGCCTATTATAATTCACTATTTGAAAAAAAACCATCTGCCACCGGCTTGCAATTGCAGGCATATTTTATTTATTACCGTTTTATCAATCAAATAAACAACTGGTATTTAGCGGTAAAAGACAGCGCACTTCCTATCGAAAGCTTTTTACAGATCCTGATAAAAGATAAACTCCAGCAACCATTGAAACTCTTTATCAGCTACGCGAATGCCGGTGTAAAATTTTACGCTATCCGAAAAATAGATTTTTCAAAACTCGCTGACAATCCTGTGTGGAATCTGCAGGCGACTGACTTATCCGCGATTGATAATTCTTTTCAAACCGGCACCATCAGTAAGTTTCAACAAATTAAAAATTTATATCAAAAATTTCAATCGGTTTCTCCACCATTTTTTGATGCTATAAAAATCATTTCCACTGAAGCAGAAAATAACCTGGAGCCGAGCCTGCTTCCTTTAAAAGATGAACTCCAAAAAAAGCATCCGCCGCATCTCGGTTTACTATTTGCTTTTTTGAATATTTTCCGCCAGTTACAAAATGATTTAAATGGTTACACGCGCAAGCATCTTGATTTTTTTTATAAGGATGTATTACAATTTAAATCACGCGAGGCCGTCCCTGATAAAGTGCATATCATTTTTGAAATTCAAAAGCAACTGGAAAAATACCTGGTAAAAAAAGGCTTGTTGGTAAAAGATGGCAAAGACAATAATAAACAGGAAATTCTTTTTTCACTCGATGATGATATCGTTGTAAATAAAACGCAGGTGGCGGAAGTAAAAACTTTGTTCTTAAACAACCAAAGCACTTTTGAGCAAACGTATGTTGAGGGTGTTTATATAGCCAATGATGCAACTAAAGCAAATGGAACAGACAAAAATTTTAAAGATGATGAACCAGCCAATTTTTCAACTCTCGGCGCGAAACTGAGTAAATACAGTGATCCGGAAACGAAGATCATCCAGCCATATCCGAATGCGCGGCTTGCTTTTATTCTCGCTTCACCGGTGTTGTATTTAAAAGAAGGTACGAGGAAAGTGGATATTACCTTGGCTTGTACACTTACCGATTCTGTTTGTGCGGATATTGGAAATGAACTGATCAACTCATCGAAAAATTGCTGCGATGATACGGCGGCCGGAGGAAGTGGTAATACGACTTCACAGAATCCATATCCTGATTTTTTGGCTAATGAAATTATTTTTTCTGAAATAAAAAATCGTATTTCAAAACAATACATTTATCTGAATGAAGATATTTTCAAACAAGCGCTGAGCAAAGGTTTGGATGAGATTTTTATTCAACAAGTCCGTGATAAATTTTTGCGGATCGACGAACCGGTTAAACCGTGTTATTGTGAGGTGGCCGCCTATAAAATGGAAACGTCAGTTTTAAATGATGATTGGAAAATATTTCTTAATGCGGTGGTTTCTGATGCCAACAAAAGAAAAATAACAGACAGCATTTTTAAGCCTGAAAATATATTAACTGTTTTGTTTAGCGGCGAAAAAGATTGGTTACAACCTGCAAGTTGCGATATCACCATGAGTAATTTGACCGGAAGTAATTTTGTTTTAACCATAAGCGCTGCCATTAACGCTGATCAGGCAGCGGTTTCCTTTTACAGTAAACAAACATTTAATGAAGATTTAGATACAACGCAACCGGTAGTAAAAATTGAACTGAATGACCGCATCAAATTTTCGTGGAAAATTACGCCAACAACAAATGATCATCCGGAAAAATGCTGCGAACAGGACAAAGATTGTTGCCTCTTGAAAAATAATGACAGCGCCGCCGAAACAATTTCATTTTACCAGTTTTTCAGAAATATTAAAATTTTAGAAAACATTGGAACTAATAAAACAAGAATTGACGTGAAGGTTTGTGGCCTGAAGAATTTCGTTGTTCAGAATGATGAAAGCTTGCAGGATGTAAATGGGCCAGTATATCCATTTGGGACAAGGCCACATTTGAGCTCGAATTTTTATATTGGTTGCAAAGAAGTCTTTTATAAAAACTGGCTGCAATGTTGGATTAATATCAATTGGAAAGACAGACCGGACGATTTAGAAAAATATTACCAGGGATATCAGAATAATATCAGCCACATCATCATAACAGATTTCGCGAATAATAATTATATAGTCGAAAAATCTTTGTTGAATGAAGGCACATGGCAAACAGATTTAACGGATAAATTGCTTCCCCCACCCGTTGCATCCGGCCTTCCTAAAAAACATAATACTTTTTGCGTTGATTCGGAAAACAACTATGAGCTTCACATCAGTTTAATGAGAAGCGAGTACCCGCAATTTGTGGAACCGGCAAAAAATTTATTTATTGAAGAACTTAAAAATTACGAGGTTAATTCCCGCAACGGTTTTATCAGGCTTAAACTTAAAAACATTGCCGGTGTTGACTTTCAACATTCAAATTATTCCTTCATTTTAGGAAGGCAAATGATGGCTTTTGGGAAATTGCCAAAAGAAGTGGTTGATGGCGCAGTGTACTACGATCCCGTTTCGGGGAACCCGGTTGTATTTAGCTCGGATGATATCAAAAATAATATTGCTGCTTCAGCCAATCTCGCCGATCGGATAGTTACAGATGTACATGATCCTATCGGAAATAATGGCATTAAACAACACGCAAAACTTACAGGAAATATACCCGCAGCAGATGCAAAAAGGATTAGAACCATTTTATATCCGAATAGTTTGCAGTTTCCCGGAGGGCAAAACCTGATTGGAGATTCAGACCAGTTAAAATCTTTGCTTGTGAATGTAAATGCTGCAATTGGAGATATCTCTAAATATGCGGCCATCATTCCCAACGAACCGTGGACTCCCATCATCAGTAATATGTCTCTTGATTACACGGCCACTGCTACATTGGAAGATATAGACTTCGTTCACCTCTACCCTTTTGCAGGCACTTATAAGCATCAACAAATAAAACTAGAGCCAACGCTGTTCCCTACTTTTTGCGATGAAGGAACTTTGTTTTTGGGTTTGGAGAATTTAGTCCCGGGTGAGAATCTTAATATACTTTTTGAATTGGCAGAAGCGACCTCAGATTCAGAATCAGAGAAGGAAGAAGTACAATGGCACTACCTGGATAATAACATGTGGAAACCTTTACGAAAAGGTTTCGAAGTATTTGATGATGCTACTGAAAACCTTACAACATCCGGAATTATAAAATTTTCTTTGCCGGAAAATATGACAAAGGATAATAGCATCATGCCCAAAAATTTATACTGGATAAAGGCGTCTGTTCCACAAAACAGCAAAGCAGTGAGCGAGACTACCGGCATACTTACCCAGGCGATCGGCGTTACATTTACAAATGATATCGCGAACGACAAATTGCGTTTGTCCGCGCCGTTACTTGCCGGAAGTATTTCTAAATTAAATGTCGCTGATGCGAATATAAAAAGTGTACAACAACCGTATGATTCCTTTGGTGGTGCAGTGCCGGAAATAGAACAACAATTTTATGTTCGCGTAAGCGAGCAATTGCGCCACAAAGGCAGAGCCATTCAGAAGTTTGATTATGAAAGATTGGTGCTTGAAGCGTTTCCACAGTTGTTCAAGGTTAAATGCATCAATCATAGTTTCGCTTTAGATGCTCATTTGTATAAAAACGATTTTCCTTATGCACCTGGATATATCATTCTTGCAGTGCTTCCGGATCTGTATAAATTAAAAGCGGGTAATGCTTTTGAGCCAAAAGTGCCGGTAAGCATCCTGGAAAAAATTGAAACATATGTTCGCAAACGCACTTCTCCTTTTGTTCGCTTTCGGGCAATGAATCCGCGATATGAAAAAATTAATTTTTGTCTGCGGGTAAATTTATTACCCGGTAAGGACGAAAATTATTATAAAGAACAATTAAAGAAAGATTTAAAAGAATTGCTCTCCGCGTGGACGGTTGGCAAATATGATAAACTGACGTTTGGTCAATGTGTCTATCGCTCCGATATCATCCGGTTTTTGGAGCGATCAGGTTACGTTGATTTTATCACTGATTTTAGAATGTCCAAAGACTCACAGCAGCAAACTCCGGATGCCGGGTATTCAAAAATTTGTCCGGATACGCCACGGTCGATTTTGGTAGCGGGCGACATTGAAGTATGTATTAATAATCCTGGTTGCGATGATTGGAGTTTATGCTACGACGAACAACAACAAAAAATTGATTGTTGTAAAAATCCTTTAATTCCTGTTGAAAACTATTGTAAAGAAATAAGGCTTAGATAATTATGGCAGACGAATCTTCAAATAAAACCATTAGTTCGACCGACTCCGGTTTCCCAGGCTATCTCAATTTTGATAAGCTGCGTAGTGATGCAATTAGCTACCTGGGAAATCTGTCAGGCAAAATCTGGACTGACTATAACGTGCATGATCCCGGAATTACGATCTTGGAAGCGCTTATTTATGCAATCCTCGATTTAGGATACAGAACCAATCTGCCAGCTGTAGATTTATTTACAAAAGATCCTTCAGACAAATCAGCCGACAACAATTTCTTTACGCCTGCAGAAATACTGGCAAACAATCCATTGACCATTACTGATTTTAGAAAACTTCTTATCGATATAAATGGTGTAAAAAATGCATGGTTGGAAATTGAAGACAAATTGTCGGTTGATTTTTGTAAAAAACAAAATACAAATCCGGAAATATTGCAAAGGCTGCAGTCGGCCCCTTGTGATTGTGATTTCTTAAATGGCCTCTATCATGTTTTTATTGAACTGGAAACAGAATATGACCTGAACAATATTAAAGAAGCCACCGCTTACAATGATATTATTTTCAACATAAAATGTGCGTTAATGTCGCACAGGAATTTGTGTGAAGATTTCATCGATATTAAAATTTTATGCAAATACCCAATCGGCTTATGTGCAGATATAGAGCTGGACCAGAATGCAGACGGAGCAGAAGTTTACGTGAAAATAGTCGCCGCATTGCAGCAGTTTTTTTCGCCCGCGCCGAAGTTTTATACGCTGCAGCAATTGCTCGATAAACAAAAGCCGATCGATGAAATTTTTGTGGGCCGTCCATACGATTTAAAGGAAAGTTACGGCTTTGTCGATACAGATGAATTGGAAGAAATTGCGCTCAGAAAAAAAATTCATCTTTCTGATGTCTATCATCTTTTATTTGATATTGATGGGATCAAAAATGTACGCAACCTTTCATGGAAAAGTTGTGATAGCAATTTGCCGATTGATAAGTCCATGCAATGGGTTCTTTCCTTGCCGGAAAATCACATCCCTCAATTTTCTGAACAATGCTCAGGTTTCCAGTTTTACAAATATGCATTAAAAGTAAAAGTGAATACCACCGCTGGTTCAGGCTTTTCAGGTAATGGTAAAATTCTTTACAAGCGACCATCGCCTTACCTGGATTCAGCAATTCCGCAGGGAGTTTACCGCAGTGATCTTGCTGACTATTATTCCATTCAAAATGAATTTCCTCATGTTTATGGAATTAAGAAAGGCGATTTACCCGGCAACGCTTCCGATGAACGTAAAGCTCAGGCTTTGCAATTGCAGGGCTTCCTGTTATTTTTCGATCAATTGCTTGCCAACTATTTGGGCCAGTTAAAAAACATTCGTTCATTATTTTCATTTTCTTCTTCAGAAAATGAAGGAGACAACCACACCTATTTTACCAATACGCTTACTGATGTTCCCCAATTGGAAAAATTGCTTCGGTTCAATGCAACAACAGACGGCACAGGAGCGCTTGGCGGCGAAGGAAGTATTCTCGCCTTCCCCACGGGCAGAAAAAATTTAGAAGAGTTAGTAGCTTCCGGAAAAATTCAAAATACCGATCTCGACAGGAGGTGCAATGATCCAAATAAAGACGATTTTCCACCCTATCAATTTTGTTATGATGCCGACAGGGAACAGGCAGAAAATCAATTGAGAGATGATCTGTTAAACGGCGATTTCAACCCTGTAATTCTTTCAAATTACAATGATTGTTATTTCTTTTATTGCTTTACTTCATCTCCGGAATTTGCTCTCATTAGCAGGAAATATTACCCGAATAAACGGGAAGCAGAAACAGCAGCAGCTTCCATAAAATACCTGGCCACCTTCGAAGAAAATTACCGCTCTTTTATTATAGATGTAAGCGATTCAGGGAATCAATATTTTTCATTCGACCTCGAATTAAATCTCAATGCTTATTCAAAATACCTGCAGATGATTGCCGAAGATGCAGCACTCTACAATAGCCGTAGGCAGGGTTTTTTAAACCATTTGCTTTCAAGATTTGCAGAACAGTTTACCGATTTTGCCTTATTAAGTTCCGGAGTTTTAACTCCCGATCAATTACAAAGATCACAGGTAAAAGCAGAAGAAAAATTTCTCGGTAATTATCCCGGCCTGAGCAGCAACCGCGGCAAAGCGTATGATTATAAATGCAATGGATGGGACAACGAAAACATTTCAGGCTTTGAAAAAAGGGTGAAGGCACTAAGCGGAATACAAGACTGGAACAAACATTACCTGTGCAATTTTGTGGTTGAAAAAGCGGATGAAATTTACCAGTTATCCATCTCACTATTTGGAACCTCTTTTACTGTGTCAGAAAAAAAAGTGACTTATGAAGCAGGACTTGGTTCTTTAAATTCTTTGTTCAGTAAACTAAGAAATAACCCTGATTTTCAAACAGAATTCATGCCTCACGAGCAAAAATGGAGCGTGTATATAAAAGATGATTTTGGAAATAAATACAGTGCACAAAATTTGTTTGATACAAAGGAAAATGCAGTGAATTACGCCGATACGCTGCACTCGGTTATTTCAGAAAAACCAGACATCAACTCCAACGTATTTGTAAGCAAGTCTGTTTATAAAATCTTCTTTAAAAATTACCTGGGCGAACCAATCGAAGAAAGCAAACAGAAATTTGATACGCCAGCGGATGCGCAAAAATATTTTAATAAAATTGTATCAAATATTTCCAATTACCTCAACGATTCAAATGATTTTTTGAAAATCAAAAAGGGATTGAAATTAGAAAAACTCCTGGTTGTAAAAAATGAAAATTATTCTTCTGTTTATATCGATAAAAATAAATTCAAATTCAAACCGGTTGATGTAATTCAACAAGGCATCGTAAAAAAGAAATTCTCCTTGCTTAATGAACAAATGACGATTCAGTTCGATTCTTTGATCAATTACGATTCTGTAGCACTCGCTGGCAAAGGCTTTGAGGAATTAGTTGTTTTACTGGCTTCGTCTCAGAATTATACTGTTCAGCAGGTTAATGGAAATAATGATTTTAGAATAATGATAAAAAACGGCGAAACCAGTGTGGCAGAATATTACCCGTCGTTTAGCAGCAGCCAGGATGCCGAAATTAGAACCAATGAAATTTTCGATGAAATTGTTACGCATACTTACCATCTTTTCATCTCTGATCCCCTGCCTGATAATTGGGAATTTCAATATCAATTGACAGATCCTTCAGGCAATAACATTCTATTTAAAACAGAAGCTGATTACAAGACAGAACAACAGGCCCAGGCAGCAGCTAAACAATTTTACGAGCACCTTTCCACGCTAAAACTAAAACAGGAAAAGAATGACTTGCAATTGCTTTTAGCACATAAAAAACCAATACTTACCCATGCTTCTTTGCCTTCAGGACAAACGCCGGGGGTAACGAATCTTTTACAATATCACCAGGAGCTACTTAAAACTGTTAATAATCCAACAAAAGAATTTATTAATTCAACCCTTGCGACAGGAAAGGACAGCGCTGCAGAGCAATACATTTACAAATTGGTGGATAAAGATCACCTGCTTGCCAAATCTTTTTTCGTTGCAAATAACCCGGCCGATGCGCTTAAGTATAGAAATGATTTGATAAACACGATTCAGGCAGGGTATGACTATACTACTATTTCCTTTGGTTTTGATATCATTGAGGAAAGAAAAGAATCAACTACAAACACTTCCTGGTATCATTTTCTGATAAAATGCAACAATGTTTTTTACCAAAAAGGAACGTTGAAAGGGCAGCCGTTTATTCTATTTGAAAGCACAAAAGGCTACCTGGCAAAAGAGGAAGCTATGCAGGCGTTCCTTGATAATTATTTAATCATTTTACGAAAAGCGTTTACCGATAGCAACTATGGAGCAAATCAGTTTATCAGCCTTACAGAAATGATTATACATGAAACCGGCGATTGCAACGGGAATATCAGTACGGTTTTCGTAAGGGCGGAAACACTTTATGAGTTTGATGGCGATATTTCACAAACCGTAAAACAACTTATTTTATTGTCAAAAAGTTACCCGATACTTTATATATCTGCAGGTCGTTACCGGTTTTCGCTTTACAATAAAAAGAATGAAATGTACGACTGGCGCAGCACACAATGGTATTCTACGCCTCAGCAGGCAATGCAGCAATTCCTGTTTTTTGTTGGTTTGCTAAATTATGCCGGTAATATTTATATCGAAAAAAATGAAACAGATTGCCGGTACTGGATTTACATCCGCGAAGTGTTAGCGATCAGTAAACGCACCTTTGCGACCGAGGAAGATGCATGGGGAAATCAGGGTGTGGAAAAATTTATTTGCATTGCACAAACGGAAAATGGATTTCATAACTATTTTAATAAGAACAATTGCAGCAATAGTTTTTACGTGGCTTGCGGCAATACAGGTCTTATTCATCCTTGTAAATATGAAACTGCTGAAAGGCGTGATAACATTTTGAATAAATTATTTAAGGCTTCCTCATTTAATTTTTTTGACCTTTTGACCCCGGATGACAGCAATGGTTTTTGGTTGTTGAATATCGATAAAAACAAGATTGCGAATTTGGTTATTGAAAGCGATAGGAACCAGTTAAATAACTGCGAGCGACTGATTGAAATTTTTGAAGCAATTTTTGCTGATGCAAATTATAAAGCCAGGGAGAATGATGTATATCTTGCAGATAACAATAACATTACCATCGCAAGGCCCGTATCTGCCGGCATTTCATTAGCCGATTGGAAAAAACAACTTCGTGATGTGGCGTGCTACTTTCCATTAATTAAAAAAAATACCGATGCAACTAATTTAAAAAGCAGGACTGCATGTAATTTTTATGTGGAAATAAGACTACCGGGTTTTAATTCGTGTATGGATGATTATGTAGGCTGCGATTCCGAAAAAAATCAAGATGATGATTGTAATCCCGGTTGTTATATCGCCTGGAAAAGTGATTGTTGTTTTAGTGATTGTTGTGAAGCGTTGTTATTTTATGCCGGCTGTTTACAACAGATTCAGAATTTCTCCGGTTACAAACCGGTATATGAATGTGATTGCGGCTATTATGGAATAGAATTACATACGGAAGAAATAAACAAGCTTCAGAGAAATGGAGCGACCACAAATGATGCCGCGATCACGCGGTTGCTTTGTGGAAATTATCAAAGAGAATTATTGAATAATCAATCGCGGTTTACAAATAATTGTACCAATGAAATTGTCGCAATTAATCCCCAGAATTATAACAGCACTGCCATTGCATGTGCGGCAGTAGAGCGGGCGAAAAAATTAATTAACAGTGAAGGGTTGCATTTGGTAGAGCATATTTTATTAAGGCCACGTTGTCCTGAAGATTGCAACTGCGATTACCGACCCTCTCCTTGTTTTGATGAGTCAAACATGGATCAACGAACAAATATTTGTCATTTTAGATGGATGCCTGCCGATGAAGATCCCTGCACGATAAATGACACAACCTGTTTTACGCCTGGATGCGATCCCTATTCTTTTATTGCAACAATCGCATTACCCGCATGGCCTACGCGCTTTCGCACGCCGGAAAATAAAGCAGTAATAGAAAAGTTGCTACAAAGAGAAGCGCCGGCGCATGTGTTGCTGCGGATCTTGTGGTTGAAGCCAAGGGACTTTTGTTGTTTCGAATATTATTTTAAAAACTGGAATCTCTGGCTCACAAAAAAAATGTGTAATCCTGATTACAACCATTGCGATTTTCTTGGCTTATTATTTCACAAAGAGTTTCTACCGCTTGATACATGTAATGAATGTGTGCCTTGCGCCTGCAATGAAACCCAACCGGTTACTTGCTTTGAAGACGAAAAAGTAGCATGTGAAGGATTTGATTTAGTGACACAAATTAATGATCTGTACTGCTGGAACAAGAACGATTATGATGCCTACAATTGTGACATGGACGATCGTTTGCAAAACCAATTGCAAGCGATAAAGAAAGAGGTAGTTGTAAATAACCCTGCTGCACAACCAGCAATTAGCAATGCACACACTTCAGAAAAAATTGTTGAAGAAATACCTCCAGCGACAGCGGCAGAGAAAACAGCTACAAATACCGCGGACGAAACAAAAGGAATCCTGGAAATGAGAAATACAAAATACAGTGAAAATGTAAAAAATATTTTAGATGCCAAGCCGGAAAACAGGGCCGCTGAAGATTCTTTCAGTTTTCTTTCTGATACCAATCCCACTCCCAAAAAATATGATGAACTGGTAAACAAAATCTTAAAAAACAAACCGGATCAAGCAAAAAAAATAAAAGGACTGACAATGAAAGAAAAAAATATTCTTATAGACAACATAAGCTGGCAATATTTTGACCGGGTTTGTATCAACGAAAAGAAAACAGATAAAATAATCATGCAAAGCGCGCTGTTCAATCATTTGAAAAAAAATAAGATCAATATGAAGATGCTCTATGATGATTGGGACGGCGCAACAATAAAAAAAATAGAGCCGGCAATCAATATAGATGAAATTAAAAAAGTTCTCTAGTTCCTGCGTCCTAAAAAGAGACTCTTACATAACTGCCAGAAAAATGCAACACCTCATCAAAAAGCAGATCATCAATCTTTCAATAGACAAAGAAATAGATGCATTTCATCTTCAGCAAAAGATAAGTGTTGAATTCTGGAGTAAAGTGGTACCACTGCTCGAAAAAATTTTTGACGCGGTATCATTAGAAAATGAAACCATTAGTTTAGAGAAGTTAGAGATCGACCTTGGAATGATAAATGTAAAACAAATTGAAAAAGGCAACTTTGAGGAGTTGGTTTTCAAAAAAATCAATGAGCAATTGACCACCCTGAAATATGGATCAGCATCAAAAATAAAAGCAGTAAAAGAACCAGCGCAACTAAGCATTTCAGGGCAATGGATATTTTACATGCGACACGGTTATCTGCCCTGGAATACTTTAAAAATAAATGCGGAATGGTATAAAAATGTACTCGAATCTTTTGCGTCTGATTCTGTTGCCATCAACAACCTACGCAACCTGATCAATAACGATTCGAATGCCGTTGAACGGATCGTTTTTCAAAACCGGGAAGCTTTCTTAAAATCCCTCATTGAAACACTTACAGCAGAAAATCAAAAAGGTTTGCCAGGAAAAATAAATGAGATAGCAGAATTAATTTACGAGAAGAGCCAATTTAAACGAACAGAAAAAAAAGAATTAAAACAAAAATTATGGCGACAGGTTTTGAAATATTCGGCGTCGTCAGCCACTCATTTAAAATCTTCAAAAATAGTTGGCTTGTTGTTGATTAATAATTTTCCTATTGAAGATATGGGTGTAAAGAAAATGACCGATTTTTTATTAAAAAATAAAATAGACCCAGCTTTATTGAAGCATGGATTAAATGATAAGGACATTGAGAACCCAGCGACGATTGAGCACGTAAACGAAGAAGGAATTTTTGTAACCAACGCCGGAGTTATTTTGCTTCACCCTTTTCTAAACTTATTTTTTTCAAATCTTCATTTGATTCATGAAGGTTCATTTGTGAATAAAAGAACCCATCAGAAAGCATTGTATCTCCTGCATTATTTGGCTACCGGAAATTCGGAACCAGAAGAGCATGAACTGGCGATTCCAAAAATTTTATGTGCATATCCATTGGAAATTCCAGTCAACAAGCTTGTTAAATTAACGTCCAAGGAATTAGACGAAGCGGAAAGCGTAATGATGTCTGCCATCGGCCAATGGGAAATCTTAAAAAGTACGTCACCGGATGGCTTGCGTGAAGGGTTCTTGAAGCGAAACGGAAAATTATTTACCAAAAAGGGAAGCACGCATTTGCAAATCGAAGCAAATTCTATTGATATGTTATTGGATTATTTGCACTGGAATTTAAGTGTCATCAAACTTCCCTGGATGAAGGATGCATTGAATGTAACCTGGCGGTAGATCGGTAAAAGCAAAAGGTTTAGACGAGTTAGCGGTAGAAAGTTTAGACCGGTTTAGATATTAAGGGTAAAACTGGTACAGCAAACGAATAAATAATACGGTTTTTGATTTAAAAAAACGATTAAAAATGAAAGCTGCTCAACTTACAACTGCAGCAACTCCTGCAAAGAAAAACAATCCTTTCTTTAACAAAGAAAGTGAGCAGGATTTTTTCCATTCTTCCATAAATGAGCAGCCCTTTTTTTCAAAAAACAAAACAAACTCTTCATTTCCTATTCAAACCAAACTGACGATTGGTGCTCCGAATGATAGGTATGAAAAAGAAGCCGATGCTACCGCCGACAAAGTGGTACAACGCCTTTCACAGTCCGGCATTCAAACAAAGCCATTTTCCTCGGATACAATGAATGTTCCATTTCTTCAAAAAAAATGTGCGCACTGTGAAGAAGAGCCAATAAAACAACAAATACGGAAGAAACCTGTTTTTGAAAGTAATTCAGAGCGACTGGACGATGATAAAAGTATTCAACGAAAATGCGCTGAATGCGAAAAAGAAGAGAAGTTGCAAAAAAAAGAAGACCAAGAAGGTCCAGTAAAAGAACAAATACAGAAGAAACCTATTTTTGAAAGTGATGCTGAATCACTGGGCGATTACAAAAATATTCAACGAAAATGCGCTGAATGTGAGAAAGAAGAGAAGTTGCAAAAGAAAAGTGAATCCACCTCTTTGACAACAACTCAAAATATTGAAAGCAGGCTCAGTTCTTCAAAAGGTTCCGGTTCACCTTTGCCACATGACACACGCGCTCAAATGGAGTCTTCATTTGACGCTGATTTTTCAAATGTGCGCATTCACAACGACAGTTCAGCGGTCCAAATGAGCAAGGATCTGAATGCACATGCATTTACCCATGGAAGCGATGTGTATTTTAATTCAGGAAAGTATGATGCGTATTCGAATTCGGGAAAGCGTTTGCTGGCGCATGAATTGACGCATACAATACAACAAGGACAACATGCAAATAGTGTACAGCGTAATGCAACGGACGCTGCTTCAGGTGCATTGTCGCCTGCACCTCCCTATAAAGTAAAAGGAATAGAATTTAATCCGACGGCTAAAACCCTGGTAATTCCAAATATTAATTTACCTGATTTTAAAAGAAGAAATTCATCAAAGTATCAATTGCCAATACATGCTTTAGAAGGAAGGCCAACTACCAGGCAAGTTTTAAATTGGAATGAAGGTGTAAAAAGCTCAGTTAATGCGAAAGTCGCTGTTTTTTTAAGCTCAATTCAGAAACCAGCAGGTGATCGCTATTTTCTGAAATCAAAAAACACGGAATACCGTTTATTTGGTACCAAAGAAAACATACAAGCTTATACTTATATACCTGAGTGGAACCGTAAGGGGATGAAGAATTATCATGAAGTAGATCATATTGTAGAAATGCAATTAGGCGGGCAAGATGTTATAGATAATTATGAACTGACAGATGCTACTGCCAACAATAGCTCAGGTATCGAAATCCAGAAAGAGCGTTATAACAAAGTGGCAGCAGCATTGACAGAATTAACACAGGCGAACATCCCGGATCTCCCTAAAAATGACAAGGTAGCATCAAGAGAACTTGTGGTTATGTTTAACAAAGTTGCCAATTGGAATCTGCCTTATTCCGGGGATGGGAAAATGTATTGGACCAGAAATGAAATTGAAGAGGGAGTGCATTTGAAGCAATTGCGTGGTATGACTGCTAAAGAAATTGCTAAATCGCAAGGCACAGCAGATGAGTTGGTTCTTTATGTGAATGAAAGAAGCGGAAGTCCCTTAAGGTTGCCTGTTCCGTTCACCAATGTTGTGACCAATTGGATACCGGGAATAGATGTCACGGCGTGTCCGCCTCCTGATCAAAATGCGATGGATAACAAAAAATTTGGCACGTTAAACATTCAGCTTAATAAGAATTTTTCAGGCTCGCTCAAATCAAATGCATCCTTTCCGGTTTCTTATAATAAAACACCTGGTTTGTTAAATACCGGCTATCTCACTTTTACGCAGGATCAACGTGGCATTGCAGACTTATTAAGGTTTGAAGGGCTTAGCCCCGTCGTCATTGAAGAATTCAGGTTAGATGAAAGGCTGGGCATCATACTTCATGGCAAGATTCATACGAATATTCCTCTTATCAAAGACTCTGATATTGACCTCAGTGTCGAGGGTAAAGATGTCATGATAAGTAAAACTTTTTCTTCCGGAGAAATAAAAGGCTTACCGAATCCATTGAAAGTTACAGACGTCAGCCTGATGCTATTCGCAAGTACAAAATTTGGTTTTGGAGTTCAGGGTAATGTTGAATTTGAAATTGAAAAGCTGGGAAAGGGAAATGTAAAAGGTTTGGGAGCAACAAGAGAAGGTTTTGGGGTTTCCGGAGAATTTATTTTTGATAGTAAGAAGTTTGAAGGTTCAAAAATTGGCTTTGAATATAAAAATCAAAAATGGGCGATCAACGGAACTATTCAGGTTGCCAAAGGAAGTATCAAAGGTGTTAAATCAGGTTCCCTGACTATTAAATATGAATCCGAAAAAATTACAGCAAATGGTGAAGCGATTTTAAGCGTTCCCGGTATTGAAAAAGTTACCCTTGACGCTGAGTTCGAAAAAAACGGAGACTTTATTATAAACGGTGGAGTAGATCTGAAAAAATTGCCGGGTATTAAAGCTGGGCACGTAGATGTTTCTATAGCATCCAGGAAAGAGGAAAACGATGTTAAACTTAAAGTTGCAGGAAAAGCCAGTCCCGATTTTCCGAATGTTCCTAGCCTCAATACAGAGTTATCGGTTTTATATGATGATGGCCTATTTGAAATAAGAACTAAAGTTCAATATCAAAAAGGCAAATTTGATGGAACAATTGATGTAGGTGTTACTAATAAATCTGTTGATGAAAAAGGCCAGCCACAGGGAGAACCCAATGAAGGAAAGGAACTTATTGTGTTTGGTTTCGGGTCCTTAACTGTGACATTATTTAAAAACATTACAGGCACCGTTACTGTCAGGCTCACTCCTGAAAAAGAAGTTTTGGTCGGCGGTGACATCGAAATAAAAGACCTTAAACCATTTGGTGAAGGTTATCATCCTCCGGATAAAGAATTGCTTAAATTTCCACGCATCACTATTCCGCTAGTCGGCCTTCCGGGACTTAGCATTTCAGCATTTATTGATGGCGGCGTTTACTTTAAATTTAGCTGGGATCCACTTGTTTTAAAGGAACTGAAAGTAGGATTTCAAGAGATCAACATTAATGAAATTGAAAACGCTACATTGGATATTCATGGCGAAGTTGGTTCAATTGCAGATGCAGAAGTATATCTTACAATTAAGGCTGGTTTGGAAGGGCGGGCATTAATTGCAACGTTAAGTGGGTCAATTGGTGGGGAAGCCGGATTAGGTGTCAGCGCTGAGGCCGGTGGCGAACTCGACGCTTCATGGAACAAGGATAAAGGTTTACAGTTTAAAGAAATAAGGGCTTATCTGAATGTTACTCCGCGTGCAGTGTTCCGGCTCACCGGTGATGTAAGTGTGGATCTTGATCTTTGGATTACTACGGTAAATCTCTATTACCATAAATGGGTATTTGATGAAAAGCAACTTGATTTGGGCGGGCTTACTTTAAAGGCCGACTTTCCAATAAAATTTGATGAAGAAAATAACCTGATACTCCCTTCATTAGATCAAATAAATCTTCAAAAACCTGACTTTACCGGATCACAAGGAAAGGACATACTTGATAAAGCCATCAACGGTGATTCAGAGCAGGAATTGGAACAGAAGAAACAGCAGATAAAGGCTGAAATTGAAAATAGCCTTCGGAAAAAATACAACGAAAAAGATTTTTCATTCAGTGATTATAAAGATTCAATGGTGGAAAAATATGGAAAGTCGCCGGAGCTAAAAGAGTTTGTATTGAAAACAATTGAAGACGAATCCAACCGGCTGGAACATGAGCGCTTCGAAGAGGAAAAATCCAAAATACGCTCCATGCCGGTGCCTCTGGCAAATAAAATATCGTTGGTAAATATCATCACAATGTTTAATCGTTACATAACAGAAGCAGACAGGCAAACCTTCATTATTGAACTCACAAATATTGAGATTGAAAAGCAAAAGGCGCAGCAGGTTAAAAAAGACGCTGTCGTAAATGGAACAGGTAACGTAGCAAATAGTCCGACAAATTCTACTGAACCATCGCAAGTTGCTCTTCCTGCCGCTAAAAAAATCCAGGCGAAAACAATTCTTGAAAATAATGAAGAATCTGAGAAGAGGTTAAGTTCATCAGAAAAAGATCGCGTAGCGTTGCGACAAGCGCTCTGATCTGAAATAATAATTGTTCAAAAGTAAAATTCTAAAAAATAATTCAACGATGGCTGAAAAATCATCAAAACCCCTTATCCTCGAATGGAATCAACTAACCCTTGATGCCATTAAGTTGACTAATAGTTCGCCGCCATTGGCAGCACGGGTGCTTGCTATGGTTCATACGGCCATTTATGATGCATGGAGCGTTTACAACAAATGTGCATTCAGCACTACCACTTCCAGATATATTAAAAGATATGAAGAAGGTTGTGGTGAAAATGAAATTGAAAAAACTTTTAGCTACGCCGCTTTCAGGGTTCTTACGGATTTATTTTGGCTCCAATTGCCGGAGAATAACAGAGATATGTTTCGTAATCTAATGTACAAAAATAATTTTGATCCCGATGATTGCAGTTATGATATTCGTACTGCTGCAGGAATCGGCAATTTAATGGCAAGGCTAACAGTGGATTATCGCCGCGGAGATGAATCGATCCCAAATGGAATCCTTTTTCATTTTGCTCCATCGGATGATTTTACCGGTTATCAACCTGCAAATCCACCTGAACCAGCGCCCATAAAGGACATTAACCATTGGCAACCGCTTCGCAACAACCATAAAACGCAGCATTTTTTATTGCCTCATTGGCCACTGGTAAAGCCATTTGCACTTTCTTTCGCCAAACAATTCAGGCCGGAACCTCCTTTCAATATGAAAGATTCGACGGCAGATTTTAGAAAACAAGCACAAGAAATTATTTCGATAAGTGAAACCCTTTCTGATAAAGAAAAGGCGATTGCAGAATACTGGGATGACGGCCCCGGCACCTTTTCGCCCCCTGGTCATTGGTGTGAAATAGCTCAATTCGTTTGCGAAAAAGAAAAATATGGCAACAAGGATTGCATCAAATTGTTATTTGCTATGAGCAATGCTTTTCTGGATACTTCCATTGCCTGTTGGGAGTGCAAGCGAAGGTATGACTCTGTTCGTCCGGTTACTGCCATACATGAATTATATCGGGGAAAAATTATCAAAGCGTGGGGAGGACCTTTTAAAGGCATTGTTGAAATGGATGGCAAGGACTGGATGCCATATCAATTACCGGACGTGCTTACACCACCGTATCCTGAACACGTTTCTGCACATGCTGCTTTCAGTAAAGCAGCGGCTTTTATTTTACAGGCTTACAGCCGAAAGGATAGCTTTGGAGGCTGTTTCCTGGTAAAAAAAGGTTCATCGAGGATAGAATTTGGTAAAACACCTTCGGCGGATATCATGCTGGATTGGCCTACATTTACTGTTGCGGCAGATGAAGCAGCCAATTCAGGTTTGTATAGTGGGATTCATTTTAAAAGAGCAAACGACCTTGGGCAAAAATTGGGTTTAGCGGTTGCGAAAAACGCCTGGGAAAAGGCACTTGTTTATTTTAATGATTAAAGAATGGAAAAGTATTCATCACTTGTGAATGGTACAATCAAAGGTGTAGATTTCTATTTTTATTAAAAGGTAATTTTATTTTTAAAACCATTTATTATGTCTTACAGTTCCCGTGTTTACAGGCAACGCAATGCGCACAGCTATGACGAAAAAGTAAAGGAACCATTCTTTCCTAAACAAAATGATACTGATAAAACAAATAGTTTTTTTCAAACTAAAGTCTCTTCGAATGAAGCGGGCGACAAGTACGAACGTGAAGCGGATTCTGTTGCAAAAACAGTCGTAAATCATCCAGAAAAAACGCCTGTTGTACCACAAAAAAATGGAGAGCCGGAAAAAGATAAGATGAAGGGACTTCATAAAAAAGATAACCTTGAAAAGAAAGAAAAAGAAAAGAAAAAAACAACTTCGGTACAAGCAAAACAAGACGCAGCGGCTGGTACGGCTCCAACACATCTTTCTTCCACTATTGAAAATACGACCGGACACGGAAATTCTTTACCTCAAAAAAGTTTGCATGAAATGAGTTCTTCGTTTGGTGTTGATTTCAGTAATGTACGCATCCACCACGACAGCAAGGCGGCCGCTATGGCTAAAGAACTGAACGCGCAGGCGTTCACACACGGTAGCGATATTTATTTTAATGAAGGTAAATATGATCCAAATTCTTCTGCCGGCAAATTTTTATTGGCACATGAATTAACCCATGTGGTGCAGCAGGAAACATTTGCTGATGACAGCATTCAAAAAAGCCCTGCAGTAGCTGTGGCAATAGGAGCTGCAGTCGTAGCCGCTGTTTTGTGCGCCTATGCCTTTTTTGAATATGCCCTTAGCAATTTCCCTGACAAAAACGACAAATGGAAACATTGCTGGGTATCTTGTAAAATCACGGCCTGGTGCGGGGGCGATGCCATTGCACTGATCATTGGAGCCGGCAAAGAAGGACTCGATGCCATTTGTGATGCTTATGGAAAGGGATGTAAAGCGGAATTCATGGATTTTTTAGCGGATGTAGAAGGAATAGGTTGCGCGAATGTGCCGCTCTTGCCTTGCACTACCTGCTGCGATAACATAGGTGTATCTGCGCTCTGAAATAATTTTAAAATTGCTACCAGTGGGGAAAGTCGAAAATATCAATAAACCGTTCAAACAAAAATCACATGGAAGATAAAAAAGATAATTTATTTAATCCGGATGAGGCGAATTCCGAAAGTGCTATCCCACCGGAGTTTTTGTATATCAAACAACTGATCGATTACCGCTTAAATAATCCTTTTGGCCGGGAAATTCCCCAGATGGCCGATTTAGAGGAATGGAGGTTGCCTGTAAAAAAATTTATCCGGGAAAATCAGCTTGATCAGGACGCGGCTACTGTGTTATTGATTGGCCTTTCGCCACACGCTGTTCCTCAGCTATTTGATCATGCTTTTCAGGACAAAATAAAAACATCCGGAGATTTTCCGGAGATTGGTGGCGTTCGTGGAAAGAATTTCCGAGGTTTTCTGCCAACCGGGCAAACAGCCGTTTTCCTGTTAGCCGGGGATGACTGGCAACGGCGCCAAAAGGTTGAACAATTATTCTGGTCTGATAAGGAGTTTGCAAAAAAGAAAATACTGTGGCTGGAAGAACTGGCTCAAAGCGAACCGGTTCTGAATGGAAAAATTATCATGGCCCTTGATTATGTAGATCTGTTTTTGTCCGGCACTTCTGCTCCACCACATTTCAGTACCAGTTTTCCGGCAAAGAAAATTGAAACAAGGCTTACCGCAAATGATATTGTTTTAAATAAAGAAGTTCAAAGACATTATAAAAACCTAAGCGACTGGATCAACTTTAATGACTCCCTTATGGACAAATGGCAGATGCAAAAGCGGCTGCGCAAAGGATTCAGGGTTTTATTTTATGGACCGCCGGGAACCGGCAAAACACTGACAGCAGGAGTACTCGGAAATGAGACTAAAAAAGATGTTTATAAAATTGATCTCTCCATGGTAGTTTCAAAATATATTGGCGAAACAGAAAAAAACCTTGAACTGCTATTTGCAAGAGCTGAAGATAAAGATTGGATTTTATTTTTCGATGAAGCCGATGCGATTTTTGGCAAAAGAACCAATGTAAGGGATGCGCATGATAAATACGCCAACCAGGAAGTTTCGTATTTATTGCAAAGAATAGAAGATTATAATGGACTGGTAATTTTAGCAACCAACATGAAAAGCAATATCGATGATGCGTTTATCAGGAGATTTAATGACATCGTTAAGTTTACAATACCAAAAGAAGAAGAAAGAAAAGAAATTTGGGAAAAATCATTTCCGGAAAATGCCGATTTTCATGGAATTCCAAACCAGGTAAAAAAATATGAAGTTACCGGTGGAAATATCATCAACGCAATACATTTCGCCGGGATCCAGGCAGTAAAAAGGAGAAGCGAATCTATGAAAAATTATAGCCATGAAGATGCTGGCAACGATTCTAAACTACTTTTTCACCAGGAAGATGTGATAGAAGGAATCAGGCGCGAAATGATAAAAGAAGGGAAGCCGTTTGTCTAATGTCTGAATGATTCAGATAAACACAAAATCATCTTATTTCTTCCTTTGATGAATAAAATCATTGTGCCTGCATCGCGAGTGCTTTGATATCATTTAGCCGCTGGCGATATTCTTCGCTATCATTCAAAAGTATTGCCTCGTTCATTGCTTTTTCAGCTTCTGTATAATTGGCTACTTTGGTGTATGCTAATGAAAGATTAGCCCAATAAACCGCGATAGAACCATTGATACTGATCGCTTTTTTATACGCAATAATGGCATCAGGCATGATATTTTGATAATAATACATCAGGCCGATCAGGTTCAGAAAATTATCTTTTTTATTGGAAACATTTAGTCCTTTTTCATACGCAGAAAGTGCTTTTTTATAATCTTCCATATCTTCATATACCAATCCGAGATTATCAAAATAAATTTCATTTTGATCATCTAAAGCAATCGCCTGGTTATAATATTTTATAGCATTGGGATAATCTTTTTCATAATAATAAATCAGCCCATAATTATTCAGATAAACGGGATTTTTCGGATCCAGTTCCATTGCTTTTTCCAATGTTTTTTTTGCAAGCTCGTAATTATTCATTGACCTGTAAGCAAGGCTTAAATTATCATAATAAACGGCATTTTTGGGATTGGCTTCAATCGCCTTTTTTATATATTCAATGGCTGCTTCATACTCTGATCTTTTGTAACAAAGTTCGCCGGCTTTGCTATTCATACTTTCACTTGCAGGCATGATTTTCAGCGCTTCTTTATAAGTATTCAGCGCTTCTTCCGGCATCTCCTTTCTTTCATAAACCAATCCCAGGTTTTCGTATAATATTTCCTCTGATTTATTCAGGCTGATGGCTTTTTTATAAAATCCGATCGCTGCATCATAATTTCCATTCACAAAATAAAAAACCCCCATCCGATTTTGGTAAATATAATTTTCCGGTTCAAGTTCCAATGCTTTTTTGTAAGCCTGTTCCGCATTTTCTTTATCACCGCTGTTTTCATAAGAAAGACCAAGATTGCTGTAATAAACCGCTTCTTCCTTATTCGATTCTTTGCTTAATTCTATTGCCTTTTTATAATTCGTAATTGCTTCCTGATCGTTTCCCGAATTGTAATATGCAATACCCAGGGCGTTATAAATATCTTCTGAAGGCTGAATAGAAAGCGCGGTTTCATAAGCTTGTATAGCATTCGGCCAGTTTTTTAGCTGCACGAAGGACAGTCCGCTATTTTCATAATACACAGCCAACTTTGGATTCGCAGAAATGGCTTTTTGATAGTATTTTATCGCCTCTTCGTTGTGATTCAATTTGTAGCAACATATACCGGCGCGGTTATTAAAATATTCATCATCCGGTTGCAATTTCAATGCCTGCAGATAGGTATTAAATGCATCTTCATAAAGATCCTGGTTTTCCTGGTATTGGCCCAGCAATTTCAGTGATTCGATATTATTCGGATCGAGTGTTAATCCTTCTTTCAAAACACGAATGACTTCCGGAAAATTTTTCTCTTTTACCAATACCAAAGCCAGTTTGTAATAAGAATTGGAAGATTCCGGCTCGAGTTCCGCCAGCTGCTGATAAGCAGCTTTTGCTTCCGTAAACTGACCAGAATCTTCGTAAGCAAGACCGAGATTGTCCCAGTAAACTGCTATTGAAGGATTGTTCTCAACGGCTTTTTTATAAAATTCAATCGCTTCCTGATATCTTTTTTTTCGATACAGGAAAACGCCAAGCCGGTTTAGGTAAACAGAGTTTGAAGGTTCGGCTTCGATCGTTTTTCGATACGCGTTTTCCGCGTCCTCATCCATGTGTAGATTTTCGTAAGCAAGCCCGATATTATCATACAAAACTGCTTCTCCTTTTCCAAGCCTAATGGCATTTTTAAAATGTTCGACGGCCTTATCATATTTCCCTTGCTTCAACATGAACACACCCAGTGTGTTTTGATCGCTATAATTATCCGGATCTATTGTTGCCGCCTTAAGATACGCTTCTTCGGCTTCCTGCATTTTTCCGCAGCTTTCGTACGCAAGTCCTATATTTTCAAAAAGCACCGCATCGTCCTTATTCAAATCAATGGCACGCAAATAATTGGTAATAGCCGGCTCAAATTGGTTTAATTTAAAATAAGCAATTCCCAATTTGTTATAATTATTCCAGGAAGGATTGAGTGCTGTTGCTTTCTCATAACAATCTACAGAAGCGGCCGGATTTTTTAACTCGTCATTTAGAAGTCCCATGTTTTCATAATAAACAGCTACGTTCGGATTGAGATCAATGGCTTTTTGATAATAGTTTTTTGCTTCATCAAAATTCTCATCGTCAAAATATTTAATTGCCAGGTTATTATATAAAACAGAGTTTTCCGGCTGCGCTTCAATCTCGCTCTTCAGTTTTTCAATTTCTTCCTGGCTGCTCATGAGTGTGAATATTTTAAACGATAGATTTGCTTGTTAGGCTGTTTATACAGGCCTTGCCGCGCTGCCATACCCGGTACTAAAAGAAGCGCTTTCGGGTTGTTTATTTTCCGTTTTTTTTACAATTGTGGCTGCTGAAGACTTGGCCATAGAAATAGAAATAAATTTCAAAGAAGGTTCGCGGAAACCGGCACTTTTTATTTCCTGGTCTTCCTGAATTGCATTTACAGCAAGCTGATCATTAATAAATGCATCCGCCCGTTTTTTTATATAAGGGATATCTTCATAAACTTTTTTTATTTGAACAGCAAGTTTGATGTCCTTGTTTTCCTCCATGTTTTGTAATGCTTTCTGTGCTTCAAGCACCCTGATTGTAAGATCATCCATTTCATTTTCAAACCTGCTTTCGGGATACTTTTCCTTAAACAGCAGTAATTTTTTCATGCTTGGATCCTCACGCAATTCTGACCAGTCTTTATCCTCCTGGTTTTTGAACTTAATATTTTTACAAAAGACAAAACCGTTCACATTTCCCTGCAATACCGGCCTTGGTTCAGGTATATCTGCATCCACCGATTTCTTTAATTCTGCTATTTCTTTCCGAAGCTGAATATATATTTCACCAATGGTAATAAAATCACGGCCAGGTTCGGTTCCCTTTCCAATCGTGCTTAATAATGCTTCCGTAAAATAGGTGGGCTTTTTGGGTTCTTTCGGATTAAATTTTGCCACATTGTCTTTTCCTGCAGCAAACAAATAATAAATACCATTTTCTGATTCGTCAAGTTCTGCTTTGTCTTCAGGCAAGCTTTTCGAGATCAATGAATCAGCATCGCCCTGGTTTTCTTTGCTTTGTGCTGCATAACAGCAATCTAAGATAACGATCAGTTCCTTAGCACAAAAAGCTTCCAGGTAAGAGAACAATTGGTGAGAATTAACAGATGTAATTTCATAATCTCTCCTTACCGTGTCTTTTGATGCAAAAAAAAGATTCGAATCTTCTCCCGGTATTCCATGGCCACAATAATAAAAGATCAACCGGTCAAACAGATTTTTTTCTAAAAACGATTTCGTTTCATGTTTTACGGTCAATAATATTTCCTGTGATGTTCCGTTTTTGATTTCCACAAGATGTTTTGCATCATCAGGCACTCCAAAATAATTCTCATCAGTAAAAACCTTTTTGAGCAAGTCCATGTTTTGTTCCACATTGGGTATATCTTTTTTTTCTCCGCCCCAATCCGGAAAGATAGAATTGCCTACCAGAATTACTTTTGTTTTTTGAACATCCATGTTCAGGATTTTTAGGACTGCTCCTTAATTTTGCTTACGACTTCCACTATTTGTTCTGGCGATAGTGTATTCGCAGGGATAATGACTCCATTTGGCAAATGAATTCTCTTGTCGTGTTGTTGTGCCCAGGTATTCAGTAGCGTAACAATTCCTTTCACTACTTCATCGCCTCCGGCCAGTTTAAGCAGCAGGCTGCCGATAAAACTGCCAAGTCCCTGCTCTCCTTCTTTATGCACGCTCCTGGACATTTCAACTTCATCAAGTCCTTTTGCACTGCGATTTTCAAGAAAATCCTTAAGGCTTTTAGCGTCAGTGACAGCGTCGTCACCTTCTACGCGGATAGTTAGTTCCATGAAATTGATTTTGTAATTAAAGTTATGATTTTATGAAAATAAATATTGAGATTCCACCGGTATTTTAGCTTGTAGGATTCCAAATTTATTGAGTCCATCCACCTTCTCAACTTGCAACATTCAACTTCAAGCTCACTTCAACTGATACGCTGCGACCGTTTTATGAAGAAATGTAGGAACATAAACGATCTTTTTTTCAGGGTTATAGCCAATGTCCGCTGCATTGATTTTCTCATTATGCGTTTCCAGTAAAGTTTCTACATTCCCATTTGCATGAACATAATAAATATAGCCAACCCATGACGTAGCGAGAAAATCGCCATTTCCCACAGGCTCAATTCCATCAATGCCTTCTGTAACAGTTGCAATCAAACTTATTTTTTTATTCGCATCGGCTCTCTTTAAATCTTTTCCTTCGGCAAAAATCAAATCATTTCCCATCGCTTTCAAGCCATTGGCTCCCTGGATATTTTCAAGAAATATAGAAGGTAGATCATTTTCAATTTTCCAGATTTTGCTCGTTTTAGAATCCGAAACATAGACTGCCCCTTTGCTTGAAACGGTTATATCATTCAATCCTGAAGCACCGGGAATGGAAATCTCCTTTTCCACTTTTCCTTTCTTAATATCAATTACCACCACTTTACTAATGTCTGCAGCATAAAGCCGGTTTCCAAATTTTCCCAAACCTTTCGGGGCATTCAAACCGGTTATAAAATTGGTATCGATTATTTTTCCGGACAATGATAATTTGCCCACACCTCCTTTGCCATCTGCATCCCAGCCACCACCATCTATCAAAGAAACATACAAAATGTTTTTATTTAAATCCGGCAAAACGGATTCAGGAATATTGATGATGGTATCAGTTTCCCAAAGTTTTACCAATTGATGTTTTTGTGCGTTTAAAGAAAAAGAAATAAAAAAAATGACATGAAAAATAAGTCTCTTCATAAAATGATTTATTAGAAGTGAGAAATTAATTTCAATTTAAACTAATTCTTTGTTTTTCTAATATTTTTTCGGGAAATATTTTGCATGATTCTTTCTTTCATTTTCGACAAAAGATAACGACAGCAATCATTTCATAAAAACAGGAATATAAAACAGGTTTAATTGTCCTTTTACTGCTGAGGTGAATGAGTTTGTGGAGAAAAAAACGACGCATGAAAAATGAAATCGGCCCTACTTGTTCTTTTACTAAAGAAAATAAATTGGTTTAAAGAAACAAACCAGGAGATATTCTTAAACCAATTCAATCACCGTTATTTCAGCCAGGATCCCTACGCGGCCAGGATAGCCAATAAATCCAAAACCAGGATTTACATACAATTTTTGTTTTCCTTCTTCATATAACCCATCCCATTCTTTATAAATATATTGAACCGGGCTCCATTTGAATCCCGGAATTTCTACCCCAAATTGCATTCCGTGGGTATGTCCGCTTAAGGTGAGATCCACATCAGCATATTCAGGCCGAACCTGCGCATCCCAATGGCTTGGATCATGACTGATCAATATTTTAAAAGGATATTTTTCTGCTCCTGCATACGCTTTTTTCATGTTACCATATTTTGGAAAACGGGCTTTGGCGCTCCAGTTTTGGATGCCTATCAAAGCAATTTTATCCCCATTTCTTTCCAGTTCCACATGTTCATCCATCATCAGTCGCCAGCCCAGGTTAGCATGAATTTTTGCAAGATCGATGAGATTTTGTTCTTTAGTTACACCGTCATAGGGCCACTTTACATAATCGCCATAATCGTGATTTCCAAAAGTAGAATACACACCCATTGGCGCTTTCACTTTAGTAAATACATCCATGTAATTCAGCATTTCCGGCGCACGGTCATTTACAAGATCTCCACTGAAAACAACCAGGTCGGCATTTTGAGCAACTATTTTTTCCACTCCATGCTCTACTGCTTTTTTGTTCATAAAACTTCCTGAATGCACATCACTAAAGTGAACAATTTTTAATCCCTTGAAACCTGCTGGCAGATTATCAAAAGAAAGCCTTACGTGCTTTACTCTATAATTATACTTATTTGAAAATCCATAAATCAGACTTCCAAAAAGTGTAGTGCCCGCGGCTAATCCAATCCAGCTAAGGAATACAGAGCGACTGATGCCATCCCCATTCATCTGGGAAACTTCCGTATTTCTGAAAAAAGCTTTTCCGGCCAGCCATTGAATCAATCGTCGCACATCATCCACCATGAAAAAAATACAGGAAACCAATTGGCCGAAAACAAAAGCAAGCACGCTTGCAAAAAGATACGTTCTTACTTTTTTTGGTAAGAATTCCGGACCTGTAAAAACAAAAACCAGGAAGCCGGAAATCGCCAGAAGGGCAAAAATCCAATAGAGAACATACATGATCGTTTTTAACCTGGAGGAAGCAGACTGACTTACAGATTTTATCGCCATGAAAACGTAAATATCGAGCAAGATCATGATGACAATGATGATAAAAGTTCCGAAGGGGGTACGCATCTTTAAGTTAATTTACCTTTAATAATTAAGAAATTCATCTATTTGTTTGTTTACTGCCAGCAGCGTTTCATCGTTCAAACGGCCATCTTTATCCATTACCCTATCGACCACTGAAATAGGAAGTTTGTTGTAATAAACGTTCATTTTCATAAAATGCAACGTATCGGAAAGATGATCCATTCCACGCAGATTGCCTGCTCTTCCTGTAGCTACTCCCGTAAGCAACGCTTTTTTGTAATTCCATACTTTGCGGGTATCGCTGTTGTCGATCATGGCTTTCAGTACGCCGGGATAAGAACCATTGTATTCAGGAATGATAAAAATGAATTTGTCAGTTGGAATTAAAATTTCGGATTCTGCTTTTATAATTTCATCCGAACGATGAAGAACATCAAGGCCTTTTAAGGAAAAAATGTTTGCGTCAATATTTTTGTTTTTCAAAATACGTTGATATTCCCTTGCCACCTTTTCCGTATGACTTCCTAGGCGATTCGTGCCGCTGATAATCGTATACATGATATAAAATTAACTGCTTTTCAGTTTATGCAATTATAGAAATAGAAAATTGTTAGGAGTTGGAGTATAATAAATGCTTTTTAACCACAGATTATGCGTTAATATTAAGGCTAATAATTAAATTTGCCAGATTTCGATGAGTAGCGAATTGAGAATAGCAAATTAAAGATCAGATTTAGTTGCAGTAAAGAAACAAATAACGGGATTTGAATTTTAGGGAAATAAAAAGAATTAAATTAATCAATCCAAATCTAAAAGAAAAAGAATAGCGAAACGAATTATGGGAAAAATAATAGGAATTGCAAATCAAAAAGGCGGGGTGGGGAAAACAACTACGGCCATTAATCTGGCTGCAAGTCTTGCTGTGCTTGAATTTAAGACATTACTCGTTGATGCAGATCCGCAGGCAAACAGCACCACTGGTGTTGGATTTGATCTGCATAATGTAACAACCGGGCTTTACGATAGTATGGTGAATGAAACGCCACCAAAAGATGTGATCTTAAAAACAGAAATTCCGTATTTAGATCTGATGCCTTCACATATTGACCTTGTGGGTGCCGAAATCGAAATGATCAGTTATCCCGACCGCGAAAGTGTTTTGAAAAATGTTCTAAAACAAATTCGCGATGAATATGATTTTATCATCATTGATTGTTCACCCTCACTTGGATTGATAACCGTGAATGCGCTGGTAGCTTCAGATAGTGTAGTGGTGCCCGTGCAGGCTGAATTTTTTGCACTTGAAGGATTGGGAAAATTATTAAATACGATCAAAATCGTTCAAAACCGGCTGAATCCTGAATTGCAGATCGAAGGTCTTTTGATGACCATGTATGATGGAAGATTGCGACTCTGCAACCAGGTGGTAAATGAAGTACGCCATCATTTTGAGGAACTCGTTTTCAACAGCGTCATTCATCGAAATACACGCCTGAGTGAAGCGCCGAGTTTTGGAAAACCAGCGATACTTTACGATGCTGAAAGCAAAGGCGCTATTAATTATTTGAACCTTGCAAAAGAGGTTTTGCAAAAAAACAATATGACGAAAATGAATCAAACAGAAAAAGTTTTGGAGCATCCATAAACTTTTTTAAAATAATTATCGAATTAATACATGAAGACGACGCCAAATAAAAAAGACGCATTAGGAAAAGGGATCCGTTCATTGTTGCAGAATATAGACAGCGATCTCTCTGTGACTGAAAAAAATTTAATAAAAGATTCATCTGATAAAGCTAGCCCGGCAAATGCAAGAATTCCATTAAGCCAGATAGAAGCAAATCCGGAACAGCCTCGCCATGATTTTGATGAAAATGCTTTAAGTGAGTTAGCCGCGTCTGTGAAGATTCATGATATTATTCAGCCGCTTACGGTTACAAAAATCGCGAATGGAAAGTACCGCATTATCGCAGGTGAAAGAAGGTTTCGCGCGGCTAAAATCGCCGGCCTCGCCGATGTGCCTGTTTACATCAGAGATGTAAAAGATTCAAAAATCCTTGAACTCGCTTTGCTCGAAAACCTGCAAAGAGAGGATTTGAATGCCATTGAAATCGCCCTTAGCTATAAACAATTAATGGAAGAGCTGGATTATACACAAGATCAACTTGCAGAGCGGATGGGAAAAGAACGCAGCACCATTACCAATTACATCCGCCTTCTGAAACTACCACCCGATATCCAGGCTGCGGTGCGGAATGGAAACATTAGTATGGGCCATGCGCGGGCGTTGATCAATGTGGATGTGGTGGACAAACAACTGTTTATTTTTAATGAAATAAAAAGCAAAGAACTTTCTGTTCGCCAGACAGAAGACCTTGTTAGAAAATTATATACACCAGGTAAAAACACTGTTAATAATCAGGTAAAACCAACGCTACCGCCTTCTTTAAAAAAAATTGAAGATAATTTAGCATCGCATTTCAGTACGAAAGTAAAAATGACTCACAGTAAAAAAGGGACCGGCAGCATCACTTTTGATTATTTTTCTATCGAAGAATTAAGTTC
>JBQCFI010000036.1:0-19786 GCA_051959325.1 Ginsengibacter sp.
CATAATGCCGGAAGATTTTAAGAATTGAGACCTTGATATTCCGTTCTTTTTTTTATCATTATTCATAATAGTCGCTCTGTCTTTGTGGGAGGTTAATATAGCGTTTTTGTGCGCGAAAAATCATTGCAGTAAACCAACAAATTGGCTGATTTTCTGTTTATCGGAAAGATAACTTTTATCTTTTCATGATTCTATTGATACTGATATTGAAAAGCAAGTGCAATTGCATCCACACTCATATTTTCAGGAACCTGAACAACGATTTTGTCACCTTCCTTTTTCCATTTTACATATTTCCCCGTTTCCAGCAATTTCATTTTTGCACCTCGTTTCGGAGTATTTCCATTCCATGAAACCGACGCAGGTACTCCGTCCTTTTTATCAATGCAATAAATGGATTATTAAACAATAAATAAATGATAAGTAATCATCTAACTACTTGCGGCTTTGCAACCATGCCATGGAACAACTTCCACCCTGGCAACTGTTATTTCAAAAGCACAAAGAGCACCAGGTTTCTGATGCTCTTTAATTTCTTGCATTAAAAAATAGCGCCGGCATTAGCTGTCATTGGCCAACCGGGATTTTGATACATTACTGATTTGCTCAAATCAGTTGCATCAGGAGTTGTAATGAGAAAATGCTGAATAGCTATTGGATCAAGGTAATGAGCCATTGCCCATTTGTATCCATCTCTAACCAGATTATTATTGGATGTATTAATCCTGTATGGGCGCAGGTACTGGCCTTCAGATTCTGACGAAACATTGGCGGTTTTACCAGATGTTCCAGGTTCGATCAATTGAGACGAACCGTTAGGATTCAAATACCAATTTTGCATTGGCCCCCACAATTTGAAACCTTCTATAATATAAGGTGTTGTTTTTAACTGGTCAAGTGAACGCCATCTTTTTAGATCGTACATACGCATCCCTTCTTCCATCAATTCATCTCTACGTTCGCGGCGTATATTGTATAGCGTTTTGTCTGTTAATAAGTTTCCACCTGAATAAGCGGCCCAATCATTTTTTGCCTCTTCCGCCATATCGGTAGCATTAATAGTTACATTGTAATCGGGATTAATACCAGCACGCTCTCTGATTGCTTTCCAATACTTGTCGGCTTTTGAATCAATAATTCCATTTTTCAAATAAGATGCTTCTATGTAATTAAGATAAGCTTCCGCGGCCCTAAAAACGATACTACCGATTGATCCCACATTTCCTTCGGATTGAGCAGCATCATAAGACAAGCCTTTTTTCAAGGCATAGCCGGTAACGTATCTTGTTTCCTGCAGGCCAATTATATCCGGATGTCCTTCGAGGATAGGAGTGCCGTCAGTGTTTGTTTTATTAGTGTAACGTAATTCTCCGGGTGCTTTCATAAATAATTGCAGGCGATTGTCACGATTGATCTTAACTGCCTGAATAGAATCATCTCCCTGGTAACCGGATCCTGAGGCATAAATCGGAAGCCCATTTGCCATTACAAAATTATTAACCATTCCACGGGTGAATCCTGTATTGCCTCCATTCTGATTGATATAATGGTTTACGTTATTATTGCTCCCTTTGGTAGCATCATAAGCGCGCCATAATAAAACTTCCGGATATTTTTCAAGATCTACATCGCTAAACATCGTAAAGTAGGGATTGGCGGAAGAATTATAGCCATTATCTTTTGTGTTATTCACCAGGGGAACTGCATCAGCAACCAACGAAGCTGCATCCATAGCTTGTTGTAAGAAGAAAGAAATTTCTCCATCAATATCAATATTAAAGTTATCGACTTTACCGGTTCCGGGCCAGTTAGGGCCTCCGGGCACAAAAGCGGTATTCTTAAAATATAAAAGCCATGTCGCTTCGTGCAGGGCAACTCTTGATTTAAATAGTTCCGCTGCATATTTAGAAATTCTATTTTTGCCTCCCGGAGGACTAATTTTTAGTAAAGAGATTGCTGAATCCAGGTCGGAAAGTATGAACCTCGCCACTTCATTGCGCGGCCGACGCTTAGATGCGGCTATTAATTCTTCCTTATTGTCTTTGAGCGTATTTTTTATTATTGGAAAATCACCAAGCGCCTCTACTTTATTAAAATATTCAAAGGCGCGTAAAAAATAACCTTCCCCAATATAATGGGCAATGTTATCCGCATTGCCGGTGATTTTTTTATCTTTCCATCTCGGTAATACGGTTTCCAAAAAATAATTGCATTGCCGGATTTGGGTAAAATTCCAACTACCCCCGGTTTGAGGAACCCTCCACTCTCCCGGAACCCACCGGTTGGAATAACCGGATGAAGCCTGGTTGTCTGTTGCATTATCTGTTCCAAAAGTCCCGACGTTAAACGCACCTGAATGTGTAGGAAAATTATACCGGCTCAAGGTATAAGTCGCTAAATCCGGCTCGCTCCACAAATATTCCTGCGGAGTTACATTTGATAAAGGTGGCCGGTCTAAAAACTTGTTGCATCCGGATGCAGCTATCATTATAAGGGCAGCCAGCATTAATTTGTTTGTATTATTTATAATATTCTTCATGATTTTTTTCATTAAAAATTAACATTGATTCCAAAGGAATATACTTTTGCAAACGGGTAAGTCTTGCCGTCATTCCATCCACTTAATCCTACCGTTTCGGGATCAAATATTTTGATCATTTTGGTGAAGGTCATCAGGTTTTCCCCCGATACATAAACCCTTACGCCAGAAATTTTTAATTTGGATGTTAGCGAAGCGGGTATTTTATACCCTAACTGAACATTCTTGAGTCTTAGGTAAGCAGCATTTTGCAGGAATCTTGTTTGAGTTAGTTGATTCTTTCCGGAATTAAAATACGGTTTTCCAAAATAAGAATCTTTATTTATTCCGGCTATACCGGCTTTGACCATCACAGAATTTTCGTCTCTGTAGAAATTCATGTGTTCCTTAAATCCGGCTGATTGCCACATTCCCCCGCTGGCTCCCCAGAAGTACGGCCCATTAGGCATCCAATCTCTTTTTCCTATGCCCTGTAAAAATATTCTTACGTCCAATCCTTTCCAATCTCCGGTAAAGTCCAGGCTGTATCTGTACCTTGGCGTTGAATTCCCAATGATAGAAAGATCTCCGGTATTTCCTAAAATTCCGGTACCGCCATCTATTTTTCCATCACCATTTAGGTCTTTATACATAATATCTCCGGCACCCCATTTAGAGCTGATTTGATTTTGGTTAGCTTTTGCCAGGTGATCAGACATTTCTTTGTCCGATTGCGCAATTCCTACCGTGGTATATCCCCAAATTTCACCCATTTTTCTTCCATTGTACCAGGTATTTATATTGCCTGTTGGATTTGGATAATTAGTAACCATCTGCTGGTCATCTGACAGGACTGCCCGAACTGAGTACCCTATTTTTCCAATATGGTCTCTCCATCCGGCTTCAATTTCAAAACCTTTTGATTGCATGTCGGCATTATTGATCTGAGGTACAGAAGTTCCCAGTATTACGGGTAACTCAGGAGCCGGCCCAATCATGTTCACGGTTTTACGCTTAAAGTAATCGAAGCTAAAATTCAAACGATTTCTGAGAAGTTCTATATCAATGCCGTAATCCCAGCTCTTTACCCTTTCCCATGTGAGTGAAGAACTGATTAATCCCGGTGCGCTGGCTGTATTGGGCTGTTGGCCGTTTAATAACCATCCACCATTGCCCACACCTATTGGCATTGTGGAATAAAAAGGATACCAGTTATTGGTGTTCTGATTTCCAAGCTCCCCATAAGAACCTCTTATTTTCAACATTTGAATCTGGCTGATTTTCCAGAATTTTTCATTAGCCAGGTTCCAGCCTCCCGAAATGGAGGGAAAAAGATTCCATCTTTGATCCTGCATGAAACGTGAAGTGCCATCATATCTTGCATTTACTTCAAGGAGATAGCGTTCTTTATAGTTGTAGTTTAACCGGCCAAAGAAGCCGGCAGTAGCCCAATTCTGATAAGCGCCTTCTTCTGCTTTGCTGTTGTTTGTCGCGGTATTAATTGTTGGAATTGATGGAGTGATCAAATCGCTTCTGGAAGCGCCAATGGTACGGTATTTATTCAGTTCTGCATTAAAACCCGCCATTACTTTAAACTCGTGAACATTCGCAATATTAAACTTGTAATCTGAATAAAGATTGGTAGTAAAGTAGTTTTCTTTTCTGTTATATTCATATACAGAAGTATAACCTGGAGAATTCCATCCTACTGCCACAGGGTAAGGGTTTTTGTTTGCATCATAAGAATATGCAGGAAGCACATCACTATGCACATTATTTTCAGTAATCCTGAAGTTTCCTTCCGCATAAATATTCCAGCCCGCCAAAGGAGAAATTACTAATTGGGCTTGCTGATAAATCCAGTCTGTCTGATTGTTCGTACGGCCTCCTTGTACTAATTGCGCAATTTCGCTTGGATCAGTAAAAAAGCCATTAGGATCTTTTTCAGGAACTGTTGGCCAACGACGTGCTATGTTGTGATAAAATAAATCAGACATGTGGGTAGCTTTGCTATAATCCTTACGGATAAACTTGGTATCATAATTAAATTTTACATTCTTACTTAAAACCGCATTTATTTTTCCGGTAAGGGTATATCGTTGGAGATTATCGCCTGCATAACGGGTTAAGCCTCCCTGATCCATAAAATTTGTAGATACATAGTATTGAAGATTTTCTGTTCCACCATTAATACTTAAATTATGTTCCTGTGAAAAAGAGTTGTCTTTGTACTGGGATTTGAACCAATCCGTATTGCCATTAGAACCTGTGTAATATTGAAACCTCCCATTATTATTAACAGTTGTTGCGGAATCAAGTTCTCCACTTTGAAATCTTTTGATCCTGTCGATCATTACATCGGAAAATTTGGCTTGCTCTCCGTCATTGGCAGCGGCTTCATTCCAATACTCAGCAAAAGTGTAAGAATCCATCATAGTAGGCAATCCCATTGGCGAGGAAAAACGGAAATTATCATTATAATTTATTTTCGTTTTGCCGGCTTTTCCTTTTTTGGTAGTAATCAGAATAACACCGAACGCTGCTCTTGAACCGTAAATAGAAGCAGAAGCCGCGTCTTTTAAAACAGATATACTTCCAATGTCCTGAGGATTTAATGAATTCATATCACCTTCCATTCCATCTATCAATACTAATGGCGATGAACTGGAACCTGATCCGATAGTTCCAACTCCCCGAATATTAAAGCTAAGTGACTGATTTAATTCGCCCCCTAATCCTGCAGTAGAAAAATTGAGCCCAGGAACCACACCCTGCAATGCCTGCCCTACATTAGTCACAGGCCTGGCTTCCAGCATTTTGGTATCCACAGTTGATACAGCACCTGTTAAGTTTACTTTCTTCTGCGTTCCATATCCAACTACTACTATCTCACTCCCTGCTACAGCTTGCACTTCCATTTGAACAGAAACATTTTCATTAGCACGCACTACGACACTCTTTGTCTTATATCCGACCCTCGTGAACTCCAGCACATCTCCGTTATTCGCGTCAATAATAAAACTTCCATCTGCAGCGGTGCTTGTCCCCTTTGTTGTTCCTTTCACCACGACAGAAACGCCTGCCAAAGGATTTCCTTTATCATCTTTTACCGTTCCTCTTACTTGTTGAAACAGAGGAGATACAAGTGATAACACTGCTGACATCAATGATCCTTTGTTTAATGCACCACTTTCTTTTTCCACAATTGTTATGGTCTTACGCTCTATTGAAAAATCAAGAGGCTTGCCTTCAAGGCTCTCCTTTAAGACTTCTGTAACCGAACCATTTTTTATATGAAGGGTTACCGGTCTTGTTTTTTTCAACAAATTGGCATCGTAGAAAAAAACATAGCCCGTTTGTTTTTTTATCTCTTTAAAAACTTTTTCCAGCCTCATATTTTTGGCTGTGAGCGTTACTTGCTGCGCAAAACCGCCGGCGCTTGCAGTAAGGCTGGCTGATAATAGCAAGATGGTTGTAATTTTCATTGCAAGAAAAATTTTTTCCCTGTTGAAGCTGCTGCCTGTCATCCGATGACGGGGATGAAAGGTCACAAACAACAGAAACTTTTTGATAAGTGTGCCATAGTGACAATTGGCCTTAAAAAGCATAACTTTGTTTTTGGTTTTAGTTAATAATAAATGATCGAAGAAGTTTATTTATTTCCGATACTAAAACTTTGCAGGGAAGTGGCTTCAACACTTTCCTGTTTTCATTTTAGCTCGTGTGAACAATGTTTTTTTATCTTTTAACTTTTAATAGAAACATTAAACCGCCCGAACATCGCTTCAGGTTTCTGGATTCTATTAATCGGGTAACACAATCAGTTTCTTTCCTTCTATTCTGAAATTCACTTTATTTCTTTCCAAAATCTTCAGTACTTCTGATAAACTTAAATCTCTTTGCATTTCTCCCGCAAATGCCCTTGGCCGGTTACTTCCTTCATAAAGCACATCTACATCATACCAGCGCGATATTTCTTTCAATACACTCTGAAGGCTCGCATTATTAAATTGGAAATAGCCATTCTTCCACGCCATCACTTCATCTACATCTACATCTGCCTGTATTTTTATTTCCGTGGTTACCGACGCCTGTTCTCCCGGTTTTAATATGCCGGATGCATTGCCCTTATTTATTTTTACAGATCCTTGCAGCAAGGTGACTTTTGTATCACCGTTATCATGGAAGGCATTTACATTGAAATGCGTACCAAGCACCTGGATATTCATTGAGCCATTGCTGACAACAAAAGGTTTGGAAGCATCATGAAATACTTCAAAATATGCTTCTCCGGTAACAGAAACTTTTCTTGCTTTTGAATGAAACGAAACCGGGTAAGTCAGGGAGGAGCCGGCATTAAGCCAGACTTTGCTGCCATCGGCCAAAATCATATTGATCACTTTGCTCCCGCGCGGGTTCGATAAGGTATTATATTTCATTTGGCCGGTTGCTTCTCCGGCTGTTTGCTGATAGGCAATCTCACCATTTGGAAGTTTCACTAATTTCACACTGCCGGGCATTGACAAACCGCCCTTATGTAAACTGTCTAAATAAATTTTTTGTCCATCTGCAAACGTAATGAGCGCTTTGCTTAGCTGTGGCGCTTTTACATCTTCAAACTTGACTTTTGCGACTTGCGTTGACCCGGCTTTTTTAACATGAACCAGGAAATAGCCTGCGACACCAAGCAAAAAAACCACTGAAGCGGCTGCCCACCAATGAAAACGCGGCGAAAAAGAAATGGTGGATGCCGATCTGATCTGTTTATTATTATCTTGTTCCGCATTCAATTGTTTCATGATCCTCGCTTCAAGAATCTGCTGCATTACAGCTTTTTCACCCTCGTTCCATTGCAATTCACCTGTTTTGATCAGTTCGTTGTACCACGTCTCTATTATCTCATTTTCCTGGGGCGTACACTTCCCTTCCTGGTACCTGCGCAATAGTTCTTTAGCCTGTTGAATATCCATGAAAAGAGTATGGGTTTTTATTATAGTCCGGTGAAAAGGCGGAAGGGGGTAAAAAATTTTTTTTTTTTTAGCAGTGGCGCTCCAATAACTTTCGATTAAGGACAGCAAACAAACATTTAACCGCTATTTCCATTTTCATTTATGGTTATCATACTAAATTCAAAAAATACAAAATTGTTCCGGTTCCTCATGTTTTCAGAAAGATGCATCGGAGTAAAAAAGTCGTTTTTTAAGATAAGTAGAAAAAAATAGCTGCGGCCAGAATATAAGTATCTGTAGGCAGGTGAGTCCTGATTAAATTTAAAGCATGCTGGATGTGCTTTTTAACCGTTTCGACGGAAATACTCATCGAATCGGCGATCTCTTTGTGGCTCATGTGTTGCTGTCGGCTCAGCTTATAAACTTCCTGCATTTTAGCAGGCATTTTTGAAACAGTCTTGTTGATTGTCTCTTCCATCTGTTTTATTTGAAAAGCATTTTCAGGATCAAGAGAAGAAATATTTATGGTAACATCACCAAGCAAAGCCAGGTAATCGCGACGGTGGATATTTTTTTCAATATAATGAATGCACGTGTAACGGACACTCGTGTGCAGATAGGCACCCAGTGAGCTTTGAATATTGATCTCATTGCGGCGTTTCCATAAAGAAAGAAAAACCTCCTGCACTACATCTGCCGCTTCTTCTTTACTGCGCAAAGCTTTGGCGGCAGTAATAAATAAATCCTCCCAGTAACGGCGATACAAAATTGTAAATGCATGCCTGTTATTATTTGACATTTGTTGAAGCAATTCTTCATCACTATACATCGTTAATGTGTCTTGTATATTTATATTTGGATAACCTAACATCTTTTGAATAAAATGGAAAATTTAAAGCAGCAATTTATAAATAGTCCTTTCCCGATTTATATTGTTACCTGCGTTCCTGTGCAAGTGATCTAACCATCAATTAGCAATGTTACTGAGAATCGTTGATTATGTTATACATAATTTTACCCATCTTTTGGCTAAAATTAACATGACGACATCCTTGTTTTAAAGCGAAAAGTGAAATAATTCACATTATTCTACAGCAAATAAGAAATTAAGGTGGTTTTTATTTTCAATTTTTTCTACACTTAGAGTGCTTTACTTATCATACCTTTGGGGTTTGCTCAGGGTAAAAAGGATTGAAATAAATAATATCGAAGCATGGTACCTTTTCGTTTTTTTTATTTGGGCAAAAGAAAAACCCAAACATTTTTGGCGCAAGAAAAAATAATTATTGTACCGAAACTAAGATAATTTAAAAGAACCCTGGAAAATAGCGGCAATAATAATGTCACTTATAGTCTTAGCTGACTCTCACAAAAAACAAAAAGGAATCATTGATGAAGCACATCAAATAATCTAACCGTTTTAAGTTGCCAAATCAATTTTAATTTGGATTGAATAACAATCATCTTTCGTGAAGTTCAGAACCAATTTTTTCCTGAAACCAATATCCTCTCCAGGTAACTTCCTTCGGTAACACAATAACATCCAGGCGCATCCAGCCAGGAGGGCGGTTTCCGGGTGTCATTTTTAAAAAGCCATTATTATCAGGAGTTTCAAAAACAATAGCCAGCCCACGGTCACTTAACTGTGTGATACAACTATATCCCGCTGCTTTATTAAACAATAAATAATTATTCGTCCATTTTTCACCACCATTCCAACTGCGATAAATTTTGAAGAATTGTCTGTCTTCTGTACTGTCAGAGCCCAAACCTCCTGCAGGGCCGGCATAATAAAGTAAACTGTCAATTCCTAGTACGCTCGCCTGGCAGCCTCCATAATCAACCGGAGACTGTAATTGAAAATCAATATGGCTATCACCCCAGGATAAACCACCATCATAGCTTCTTGCCACAATTCGCTTTCCTTTAGGACCTCTTAAATTGTAGATAAGGGTGTTTTTGGGAGATTCAGCAATTTGATATTCGCCTCCATCAGGTGCCGGCGCTCCAACCTGCCATGTTTTGCCATGGTGATCACGATATACCGCCCTATCTTTTGATTTTTTCCCATCTGTTTGCCGCGTGGGAATAATTAGCCTGTTTTCATATTTTGTCCCTGTCATTTGCAGACCTGATCCCGGGCCAAAACCAGCTATGTAATTTCCTGGCGCCACTATTTCTTTGGTAATGTTATACGGTTTGGACCATGTTAATCCGTCATCTTCGGACGTTAGAATCCAGGCTGTATTAGATAATGTACTATGATCACCGGCTGGCCATAAAGTTGTGAAAAGGAATATTTTTCCTGAAACCTTATCCACCAAGGCACATGGATCCATGAACGCATTGTTTCCGGCTTCAGCTATTATTTTAATTTCGGACCAGGTTTTTCCATTATCTGTGCTTCGTTTAAAAGCTATATCCGTAGGAGTTTTATCTGTGGAACTTATTTTACGTGCTTCACAAAAAAGCAATAACGATCCTTTTTTACTTGTAACCAGTGAAGGAATCCTATACGAATTTATTCCATCATCTCCTGCGTTGAAAGCAGTCGTTTTGTAAATTAAATTCGTACTTATCACCCCTTTAGTTGTATCATAACGCGATAATAATCTATAATCTGAATTACGATTTTCTATGTTGTCGGTATTTCCAATAAAGATTATAGCCGAAAGAAATGCAATAAATAATAATTGATTCATTTTTTAAAATTTAAAATTCATAGGATTACCTAGAACGACAATAATATGAAGTTAGGAAATATTTTGAACTAATATATTTAGTATTTTTCTTCTAAAAACGTTAGCTGTGTTTCAAGGAATCAATGCCATTGAGTTTGGAAAGAAGCTTCATGATAATGAAAGTTGCTATTTGTAGTTAATGGCGCTTAAATGGGGAAAGGGTTTTTCATGCAGGCGTTACGGTCAGGGCAAACATTATAAGGGGCTGATTTTGATAAAAAGAAGATCATTCAAGCTCTTCCATAGACAGCCATTTTTTTGGCTGAACAGAAAATTGCATATGAAGCAGATCACCGGATGATGCAAATGAAAGAGTAATTCACAACCTTTTAAAAGTTTTACTGTCAGGAAGTTGTAGCAGCACTCCTATTGCAGTAAACCAGCAAATAAATGCTATTCATGTTTTTTATATAATTGTTCACACAAACGTATGATTAGATGAGCATTAGTACTACGAATAAATGAAGGAATGATTTTTTAATCAATCGTTTGCGTATAACTGTTATCAGTTTAAAAGCGATATTTGTATTTCTCATAAGCAGTTAGTTTTGGTAACGGCTCTTGTTTCTACAAGAGCCTTCTTTTTTATAGCTTATGATTCTTTGTAAAGATCAAGTCGGCGCTTCCTTCAGCTCAGAAAGACACCGGCCCCCTTTATGGTGAAGAGAAAATCAACTTATTCGTTCGTTTACTGAAAAGCAAAGTCTTAAAAATGTAACTTTTTCAAGAAGAAAAAATTTTAAAGAAACTTCAAAAAGTTATTACATCTTTGTATCAGGCTTTTCAAAAAGTGGTAAATTCTAATTGCGATATATTGAAATGAACTTCTGAAAAGCACTCTCGCCTTTTATTTTGATCCATATCCTCTCGCAAAACCTGTATCTCTTTCCAGCACCTTATCCGTTTTACTTTTTATTCAATTACATGGACAAACAAGAACAATTGGTTTTTGAAAAAAATTCCTTTTTGCAAAAAGAACTTGCAAAAAGAAATCGCGAGTTGGAAATCGAAGCGTCATTGGAACGCGTACGCCAAAAAGCGATGGCTACGCGCGCTTCCGAAGAATTGAAGGAAGTGGTGAAGACTTTATTTGAAGAGCTCACGCATCTGGATATAAATCTTCAGGCTTGTTTGATTGCCACTTTTGATCCGGTCACTTGCGATCAAAAAAGCTGGATCATTCATGGCAAAACCAATGAACCTTATTCTTTTTTAATACCGTACAACGAACAGCCCTTTTACCAGGAAATGCTGAAAGCATGGAAGGAAAGAAACGCCAACTGGTCTTACATCCTGGAGGATGAACAAAAAAACAATTGGGAAAACTTTCTCTTTAATGATACTGAATTCAGACTTCTTCCTAAGGAGGTTAAAGAGGAAATGCATAAACCTAAAAAAGTATTTTTCGCTGCCTCTTACTATCCATACGGCGCCATACAGGCATCAAGTCCTGAATTATTGTCCAAAGCAAGTATTGATATATTACAACGCTTCAGTAAAGTGTTTGATTCGTGTTATACCCGCTTTCTCGATCTCAAAAAAGCAGAATCGCAGGCAAGAGAAGCACAGATCCAATTAGCATTGGAAAGAGTAAGGGCAAAAAGCCTTGCAATGCACCATTCATCCGAATTGCAGGAAGTAGTAAATATTGTGGCGCAGCAACTACATAACATGAACATTGATATGAACGGAGGCGTTTTTATTTGTATCAACAAAGAAGTCGATAAAGATGCTCCTTTATGGGCAGCTGCCGGGGTTGCCGATTATGTTCAGAAAGTAGTTGTTCCCAACTCAGTAATACCCATAATCAGCAGATTGAGAGATGCGATTAAGAAGGGAAATAATTTTTTGCAAGAAGAATTTTCCAACAAAGAAAAAAAAGAATTTTTCAGAAATCTGTTCACGCATGAGCCATGGAGTACTCTTTCTGAAGAACGAAAAAAAGAATTGCTGTCAAGACCAGGTGGGTATACAAGATCAGTTGTCGTAATGCAATATACCAGCATTGCAATGATCAATCATAATGGAAAAAGGTTCTCAGAAGATGAAAATGAAATTCTGAAAAGGTTCGGAAATGTTTTTGAGCAATCATACACACGTTTTCTCGATCTTCAAAAAGCAGAAGCACAGGCAAGGGAATCCCAAATTCAATTAGCATTGGAAAGGGTTCGTGCAAGAACAATGGCAATGCAGAAAAGTGATGAACTTTCAGAAACAGTGTTTGTTCTTTTCCAGCAATTCAAAGAGTTGGGCGAAAATCCTGACCAGGCAACAATCGGCGTAATGAATGAGGATGAAAAAGTAATTGAGTATTGGGTAACAATGTATGGGCAGCCAATAAATAAAGTTTTTAAATTTCCTATTGATGAACCAAACGTTACCAATAAGATTTATAAAGCGTGGAAAGAAAATAAAAAATCACTGGTGATTAGTTTGACCGGGAAGGCATTAACAGAATTTATGGCGTATCGTGCAGGAAAAGGAGGTGCTGCGGTAAATCCTGACGAAAAAAGAAGAACAATCAATGTGGCATTTTTTTCAAAGGGATTATTAAATGTTCAATCCAATGAAGAACGTTCTGAAGAAAGCATTAAACTTCTCGAAAGATTTGCTTCTGTTTTTGAACAAACCTATACCCGTTTTCTTGATCTTAAAAAAGCAGAATCGCAGGCAAGAGAAGCACAGATCCAATTGGCATTGGAAAGAGTTCGTGCCAAAACAATGGCGATGCAAAAGCCTTCCGGGTTTGTTGACGTTATTAATATAATTGGCGAACAATTTTTGGATCTGGGTTTTGATTTTGATTGGGTGAATTTCAGTGCAAACGGGCTTGATGTTTCGAAAGCTATTGACATCTGGAATTTTGTGGTTGTCCCCGGTTTATACCAGGGGGCGACAAGAATTACAATTCCTTTTTTTGAACATCCTGTTTTTAAAAAGGCCGAGGACAGCATTAACGAATATCGCACCTCAGGCAACAGTTTCACTGTCGTGCTGTTGGACAAAAAAGACAAAGACAGTTTCCTCGATCATCTTTTTACGAATACCATTTACAAAGATCTTCCTGAAGAAGTAAAAACAAGTCAATACAATCGTGAAGTGTATCAAACATCCAATGTTGTATTAAAAGACACGTGGCTTTCGGTTGGAAAATATGATGCGAAGCCATTAACGGATGAACAAATTGCGATCTTAAAAAGATTAGCGACTGCGTTTGGACAAGCGTACACGCGTTTCCTGGATCTGCAAAAAGCAGAAGCACAGGCAAGGGAGGCGCAGATACAATTGGCATTAGAAAGAGTGCGGGCAAGAACCATGGCTATGCATAAGAGTGATGAACTTAGAGAAGTAGTTGCTGTGATTTACGAGCAACTCCAGCAATTAGGGTTTGTTCAGGAAGGATCGTGCAACATAAACATCATGGATGCAAGCACCGGAAATGTAGATTGGTGGATGACAGGATTTGGGAACCAAAAATATCCGCATAGGTATCATGTGGAGTATATTAACCACCCTATGCACATAACGCAGTTGGCAGAATGGAAAAGCGGTGAGAAATATACAACTATTGAGGTTGCTGGGGAGTCGAAAAAGGAATTTGACAGAATGATGCTTAGTCAGGCAGATTTTGAAAAAATGTCGGACGAAACTAAAAGGATGATAGCATCAGTGGACAGAGTTATTTTTTCGATGGCGTTCATGAAATATGGTGCTTTGTCGTGGGCGGCTAATCCGATAACTGACGAACAGGCAAATATACTTCAGCGTTTTGCAAAAGTATTCGAACAAACCTATACCCGCTTTCACGATCTTCAGAAAGCAGAAGCGCAGGCAAGAGAAGCTGAAATTCAATTAGCATTAGAAAGAGTTCGTGCAAGGACAATGGCAATGTATAAAAGTGAAGAACTTGCGGAAACAGCCGGATTATTATTTCAACAGATACAATCATTGGGTTTACCGCTTATCAGTTGTGGTTACAATATATGGGAAGAGAACGATAAAGTTTGCGAGGCCTACATGAGTGATGCAGGGGGCTTCATTCATTCTCCATTTAAAATACCCCTTACTCAAAGCCCTGTCTTTATTCACTTTTACAATTCAAGGCAAAAAAAAGAAAAATTTTATATAGAGAAATTAAATGGCGAAGTATTGGCAAGTCATTATAAGTATATGCTTACACTTCCCGGTTTTGCGTCAATTGCAGATAATTTTTTAAAAGCAGGTTTTAGGCTTCCTGAATTTCAAGTGAACAACGTTGCTAATTTTTCACACGGCAATTTAATTTTTATTACATCTAAAGAAGTTCCTGAAGCAGAAGATATTTTCATGCGTTTTGCAAGCGTTTTTGACCAATCCTATACCCGTTTTCTTGATCTTCAAAAAGCCGAAGCACAGGCAAGAGAAGCACATATTGAAGCAGCCTTGGAAAAAGTCCGTTCACGAACTATGGCAATGCGAAAAAGTGATGAACTGAGTGAAGTGGCGATTTTACTCTTTAACCAGGTGAAAAGTCTGGGTATAAAAACCTGGACAACCGGTTTCAATGTTTGGAGCGATAATAACAATTATTATACAGATTACATTACAAGTCCTCAAGGCGGTTTTATAGAGCCTTATACAATAGATGCCACACATTTTGCGGCTTTTGCTGAAATAAGCCATGCCCGGAAAACAGGGGAAGAATTTTTTGTAAGCTATTTGGAAGGGGATATCCTCAAGCAAACCTACCTTGAACTTGCAAAATTTGGGGACAGGAGGCAATATGACATAATGGTGGAAGGAGGCTTTGAATTTCCATCCCGCCAATTCAATCATTTTGTGTTCGGCTCAAAGGTGAGCCTCATGTTCATTACTTATGAACCGGTACCGGAAGCCCACGATATTTTCAAACGATTTGGAAAAGTATTTGAACAAACTTATACCCGTTTCCTCGATCTGCAAAAAGCCGAAGCACAGGCAAGAGAAGCGCAGATAGAAGCAGCTTTGGAAAGAGTGCGTGCAAAAGCAATGGCAATGCATAACAGTAACGATGTTTCCGTTGCAGCGAGCATGGTCTTTACCGAGTTAAGAAAACTCGGCATTGATCCAATACGTTGCGGCGTTGGTTTGCTTAACAAAGAATCACGCAAAGCACAGTTGTATTCTGCGACTTCAACAAGTGCCGGGGATAGTCTTTCACTGGTTGGATGGGTAATATTATCCGGACATCCGGTATTGGAAAACATTTATGCTGCCTGGCTGAAAAACGAAGATTATTATCCTGAACTAACAGGCACACAATTAAAATCCTATTATGAAAATTTACTCGCAGGACTTTCTTTGCCAACTGTTCCTAAATGGCAAACAGGAGAAAAACAATATGGCCACTTCTTTTCTTTTTCAGTCGGATGTTTATACACCTGGTCGGACAGGCATTACGACGTTTCAGAAATAAATATTTTAAAACGATTTGCCGCAATCATTGATTTGACATTCCGGCGATATCTCGATCTTCAAAAAGCAGAAGCGAATGCTAAAGAAGCCCAGATCGAAGCATCACTCGAAAGAATTCGTGGAAAAGCAATGGCAATGCACACCACACAAGATCTCTCTGATACGATTGGCGCGTTTTATCACGAACTGCAATCCTTTAGTCTTACACCGATAAGATGCGGTGTAGGCTTATTGGAAAAAGAAGAACGAATCGGCGAATTGTACACCTGGTACACTACAGACAAAGGCAAAAGCCTTGAATTGATAGGCCGTTTAAAAATGGAAGGTCATCCGGTATTGAATAAGGTTTATGAATACTGGTTAGCGCAGAAAGAATATCACCCTGTATTACGGGGCAATGAAATAAAGGAATATTACAAAGTATTAAGACCCCAAATGGATTTTCCTGATAACGGATACGACGAGGTGCAATTTGGATACTTTTTTTTCTTTCCTGAAGGGGGAGTATATGCATGGATGGAAAAGCAAATGCAGGAAAATGAATTACAGATCTACCGGCGTTTTACATCCGTATTGAGCCTCACTTATAAACGATACAGAGATCTTCAGAAAGCAGAGGCAAACGCAAAAGAAGCGGTAAAGCAATCAGCACTTGATCGCATTCGTGCAGACATTGCTTCAATGCGCACCACAAAAGACCTGGAAAGAATCACGCCTTTGATCTGGAATGAACTCACCATACTCGGTGTTCCTTTTATCAGGTGCGGCGTATTTATTATGGATGAAGCTGAGGAGTTGATTCATTCCTTTCTTTCTACCCCCGAAGGAAAAGCAATAGCAGCTTTTCAATTGCCGTATCATTCTGCAGGTGAACTTTCAAACGTTTTATTACACTGGCGTAAACACCAAGTTTTCAAAAATCATTGGAATGAAGAGCAATTTGCTAACTGGACGAAAAGCCTGGTTGAGCAGGGTGCAATCACCTCAGAAGAAATATATTCAACAGCGCATCGGCCCGTAAATCTTAATTTGTATTTTCTTCCCTTCCTTCAGGGAATGCTTTATGTAGGCAGTGAAGAACCTTTGACCACCGGAGAAATACAACTGGCTCAAAATCTCGCCGACGCTTTCTCAACCGCTTATGCCCGCTACGAAGATTTTAATAAATTGGAAGCAGCAAAAGCACAAATCGAAAAAACGTTAAACGATTTAAAACAGGCGCAGGCTCAATTAGTTCAATCTGAAAAGATGGCTTCACTTGGAGAGCTGACAGCCGGCATTGCCCATGAGATTCAGAATCCCTTAAACTTCGTCAATAATTTTTCGGATGTAAACAGCGAACTAATTGCTGAAATGGAGGTTGAATTGCAAAATGGAAATGTGGAAGAAGCAATTTCTATTGCCAATGACATCAAAGAGAATGAAGAAAAAATAAATCACCACGGCAAACGCGCAGATGCCATCGTAAAAGGAATGCTGCAACATTCGAGAAAAAGTTCGGGACAAAAAGAACCTACTGACATCAACGCTTTGGCCGATGAATATTTGCGCCTCTCCTATCACGGTTTAAGAGCCAAAGACAAACCTTGTAATGCAGATTTTAAAACTGATTTTGATGAATCCATTGGGAAAATAAATATCATTCCTCAAGACATTGGAAGAGTATTGCTCAACCTTTTCAACAATGCTTTTTACGCCTGTACTGAGCGAAGCCGAAGTGCAGTAAACGAAAAGCAGAAAGCCGAAGGCGAAAAGCAAAAAGCCGCCTACACTCCGGCAGTTTTATTAACTACAAAAAAATGTGATGGGCATATAGAAATTCACGTAAAGGATAATGGAAACGGCATTTCGCAAAAAAATTTAGATAAAATCTTTCAACCATTTTTCACAACGAAACCAACAGGACAAGGAACCGGCCTGGGTTTGAGCCTTAGTTATGATATTGTAAAAGCGCATGGAGGAGAAATAAAAGTGGAAAGTAAAGAAGGGGACGGAAGTGAGTTTATAATAAAATTGACCTTTTAATTATAGCAATGAAAAAATTCATCATTTTTCTTGTTTTTGTCAATTCAGCCCATTTTTTGAATGGGCAAAGTCGTGATACAACTAAACCTGGAGATATTGAAACAACCAAGCAACTGTTAAGGGCGCTTATGAATTCTCCTAATTTAGACAGCCTTAAGCTGTTGACAGCTTCAGAAAATGATAAAGGTATAAGGCCATTAGCTCTTTTTGCTTTAACTGCCCAATATTTAAATAGTAATCTTGACAGCAGCCTGAAATACATGAAACAATTTAATTCCGTGTCATCAAAACCAAAAGTTTGGGAAGCTAATGGAGATGTCATAATGGGGGATATTTATCTAAGACTCGGTAACTCTTCCTTGGCACTTAAAAATATGCTGAAAGGAACAAAAATTTTACAAGGACTGAATGACTCCGCCGGAATGGGCATGGCATATTGGAATCTTGGAAAACTGTACCAAAGCATCAATGATTACTCAAAAGCGATAAATTATTATTCGATTTCTATAAAGATCTCATCCTCGGCAAAAGAGGCCGGCCCATGGATTTACTCGCTGGGCTACTTAGGTAATTTGTATTTGGAACTAGGTTCTCTCGATTCAGCGCTGTTTTATACCCGCGCTGCTTACGAAATGAAAATGCCAGACCGGGGAGGCTATACGCCTATTCTTGTGGCTCAATTGGCTAACATCTATCAAAAACAAGGGAACATGGCGCTTGCCCGAACCTATTACAAAACCGCTTTAAACAAAGCATATTCAAGCAATAATCTGGATGCCGGCATCAGTGCATCTCTAGGAATGGCTATGCTGCTTAGAAATGGAAATGCATTTGATTCTTCGTATTATTATTCCATCCAAGCATTAAGGCTGGCGCGACAGTTAAACAAGCCAGAATTATTATTGAAAACGCAAACCTTTCTTAAAGATCTTTTTAAAGAAAAAGGGATCCCTGACAGTTCTTCCAGATACGAGGAAGCAATAATTTCAGAAAGGGACAGCCTTGAGAAGATAAATAGGATTTCTGATATTTCATTGGCTGAACAACAATGGGTACAGGAAGCAGAAACTCAACAAAAAGAATTTCAAACCAAATTAAAATTATATGGATTAATCGGGTCGCTTGTTATTTTCTTATTCGTTGCCATTTTCCTTTACATAAATAACCGGCAAAAGCAAAAATTAAATGTTTTACTTAATGAACAAAAAAATGAGATACAGCGCACGCTCATGGAGCTAAAGACTTCACAAGCGCAACTCATCCAATCAGAAAAAATGGCTTCTCTCGGTGAACTTACCGCCGGCATTGCACATGAAATTCAAAATCCGCTAAACTTCGTTAATAATTTTTCTGATGTAAACAAAGAAATGCTTCAAGAGCTGAAGATAGAACGCTCAAAGCCAAACGCAGAAAGAGATGGTAGTTTGCAAGATGATTTAATTAATGATGTTCTAGCCAACGAAGAAAAAATAAATCATCATGGCAAGCGTGCCGATGCTATCGTAAAAGGAATGCTGCAACATTCGAGAAAAAGTTCGGGACAAAAAGAGCCTACTGACATCAACGCTTTGGCCGATGAATATTTGCGCCTCTCCTATCACGGTTTAAGAGCCAAAGACAAAACTTTTAATGCAGATTTTAAAACTGATTTTGATGAATCCATTGGGAAAATAAATATCATTCCCCAGGAAATTGGAAGAGTGTTATTAAATCTTTTCAACAATGCATTTTATGCAGTGGATGAAAAGCAGAAAGCCGAAGGCGAAACGCAAAAAACCGCCTACACTCCGGTAGTTTTATTAACTACAAAAAAATCTGATGGGCATATAGAAATTCACGTAAAGGATAATGGCAATGGCATTTTTCAAAAAAATTTAGATAAGATATTTCAACCATTTTTCACAACGAAACCAACAGGACAAGGAACAGGACTGGGTTTGAGCCTGAGTTATGATATTATAAAAGCGCATGGAGGTGAGATAAAAGTGGAAAGTAAGGAGGGAGAAGGAAGTGAGTTTGTTATTATGTTACCAGCCTGATTTAGCTGATAACACATGAATACAAATGCACGTATTTCGGTAAAAGAAGAAATATTTGCTTTTCTTATTCAGTAACTTTAT
>JBQCFI010000037.1:0-32241 GCA_051959325.1 Ginsengibacter sp.
TTATTTTTATCCATTGACTACACATTCATTAATGGTTGAACCATTGGTTTTGGTTCAAAAAATATCGCTCTTATATTTTTTAAGTTGGCAAATGCTGTAACAATTAATACTAAAAAATAACTGATACACACCGATAAAGCAGCTCCATACGCATGACCATTTTTTATAAAAAAATAATTGTTTATCAAACTTATAAAGATTGAAATAAGAGAAAGCATCAGAATCTTTCTTTTGTGTTTTTTGTAAAACATGAATGTGTAGAAGAAATAGGTAACCGCCCAAAAAAAATATCCCGTAGCCAACAGGTAAAAATATTTTAAGCCCGGGTAATAATTGCTGTTGATAAAATATTTGTACAAAAAAGGTGTAAGAACAACTACACAAACCAAAAAAATAAAACAATTGGCAACATAAAAAATAAAATGCTTTCTTATTTGATCATAACGAATCTCGGCAGCAGAAAGAAATGAATATATTTTTGGCATTACATAATACAATAATGCTGAACTGCCAAGTGTGACGACTGCAGCAAATACTGCTGCATAGCTATAAATACCAACTTCGCTATTATCAGAAAAATAAGAAAGAAAAAATTTATCAGAATAAAACAGGCAAAATGTACTGCATTGAAGGATAATGATTGGAAAACTGTAAGTGAGTTCCTGTTTGATATACACGGCTTTTATTTTCCCAAATAAATAATTCTTCTTCTTCAGATAAAAAAAAGCCACAAAAATCAACACGGTATTTGCAACCATGATTCCGGTAACCCGGCCTTGCCATCCTGTAAAAAAAAGAACAACAAGTGTAAGAGAAATACTGATTTCAATAAACAGGCGCAGCAAAGCCGCCTTCAAAAAAGTAACAGGTTCATCGTTATTTCTGACGACGGTCAGAAATTGTTCATTACAAAAATTAAGAAAAGTTAAAACAGGAATGATTATAACAAAACTGAATGGGAAATCATATGCATTTTTCAGATCCTTGCTAAAGAAAAAAAGTGCGCCAACGGCGATAAACATAATACAGACCGGAATTACAAAGCCTGTGGTAAAAAAATCTTTGAAGTCATGGCTTTTTAATTTAAAAAAATCAACACTGGTGGATTGCACAATGCCTAATGAAAGGAAAGGCATCAAAATAAACACAGAACTGGTTAGTAAACTGAGCAGTCCATTTTCATGAACCGTTAAATATTTGGGGTTCGAGTAAATAAAAAGCAATAAAAAAGAAGTTCCTTTTATAAAGAAATTTGAAAAGGTGTAAATGCCCGCTGTTTTGTACGCGGGGCTATTAATCAGCGAATAAACTTTTCGAATCATCCTAAATTGAAATAGATAAATAGTGGATTATGAATTTGCAAACAAACAAATAGCTCCTTTTTTGTGTTTAACGCTAATAACTTGCCTTAGATTGTGACGGTAAACCAGAAAATTTACCCAATTCCCGTGTTGGAATTGTAATGGCTGGTTTAGTGATAATGTTGAAATTTTAAACGTCGCATCTTTAAGTTCAACCATTTACACTTCTGTTTTATCAACATTCTTTCCCCAAATTCCGGAACAAGCTTTTTCTGTAAAATAAATCTTCTTCGGTATCGTTTTATTAATAACCAATAACCTAATGCAGTATGTATAAGAATTTGAAAATCGGATATGTTCCTTATGCTTCAGATCTGTCGCATCCGGATGACCGTCGCAGATTTCCATATTTTGCAAAAAGAAATGGAATTACTTTTGAAATAGCCAACGCGAATAAAAAGTATGATGTTGTATTATTGCCCGCTCCCGCTAACCTGAGCAAATGGTTGTTGTACAAACAAAGAAATCCACGAACGAAATTTATTTTTGAAATGGTAGATAGTCTGATCTACCAGTCAGATACATTCAGTAAAGTTTTTAAAGGAGTCGGCAGGTTTATGATTGGCAAGGAAATGTTGCCTACAATTGATCATAAAAAACTGTTGATAAAATGGCTGACGAAAGCGGATATAGTCATGTGTTCAAGTCCGAAACTAAAATCGGAAGTTGAAAGATGGAACCCGAATGTAATTTTGAGTCTCGATTACCTGGAACATGAATATAAATTTTTGAAAAATGATTATTCTATCGGCGGCAAAATGAAACTGGTATGGGAAGGACAGGGTGTGGTATTGCCACATTTTTTGCATTTTAAAGAAGTATTCAAAGAAGTCAGTTCTTTCTGTGAACTTCATATCATTACTTCAGAAAAATTTCCAAAATATGGAAAGTTTGTAAATAAAAATGTTGAAACAATCTTAGATCAATTGCCGATAAAAACTACGTTTCACAAATGGAATATTGATAACAACCGGAATATTTTCAGCAATGCTGATTGTGCCATTATTCCTTTAAATAAAAATGATCTTTACGGTTGGCACAAACCTGCCAATAAACTGCTTTCTTTTTGGTTCAGTGGGCTGCCGGCGCTTACTTCTGACACGCCTGCTTATGCAGAACTTGCAAATAAAGCAAACAGCAATACTTTATGCTCCACAACCGAAGAATGGGTTACGAAAATCTGTATGATAAGAGATATGAAAGCAGAAGAACGCAAGTCTTTGGCGAAAAATAATTTCAGCTTTGCACAAACTTATTACTCCAACGTAATGCATGATCTCACCTGGCTGAATATGTTCGAAAACCTCGATGCAAATACCGAAGTTATCAAACCGGTTTTGCGTCAGGAAATACTGCTTCGCGAAGCGATTTGGGGAAAAGGCAATTTGGTGAAAAAGCCTTCATTTGGATGAGGTTAAATGATCATAAAAACAGAAATTCCGGTTATTTGTTGCTTTATTGATTATTCTTGTCTCATTAATGTACTTCCGTTGTTATATTTGGCGAGTGCTATTTGTTGAGTAAATTTTCGTGCAATTTATAAATTGAAGTTTTAAAATGAATTTGAAGGAATTAAAGATTGGCTATGTCCCTTATCTTCCTGATCTTTCACAACCTGCAGATAGAAGGAGGTTCCCATTTTTTGCAAAAACCAATAACATTCCATTTGAAATAGCCGATACTGATAATGCTTATGACATTGTACTTTTAACAGCGCCCGCTAATCTTAGCAAGTGGCTTCTATATAAAAAGAAGCACCCTGAAACCAAATTCATTTTTGAAATGGTTGATAGTTTAATTTTCCCTTCTGATATTTTTAGCACCTTGTTCAAAGGGTTAGGACGGTTTATACTACAAAAAGAAAGTTTACTGTTTATCCAATACAAGAGACTGATAATTGAGTGGCTGAAAATCGCTGATATTGTAGTGTGCTCAAGTACAGAAGTAAAGAAAAACATAGAACGATGGAATAAAAATGTGGTCGTCAGTCTCGATTATCTTCAAAATGAATATAAACTTGCCAAAACCGATTATTCAATCGGCGGCAAAATGAAATTGTTATGGGAAGGGCAGGGCATAGTGTTATCACATTTTTTATATTTTAAGGACGTGCTCGAACAGGTGAGTTCGTTTTGTGAATTACATATTATTACTGAAAAAAAATATCCGTCGTTCGGAAATTTAAAACATACCGATGTAAAGGCTTTACTCGACAAATTGCCAATTACCACGATATTTCATGAATGGAATATCGATAACAATCCAGCAATATTTAGTCAATGCGATTGTGGGTTTATTCCTCTGAGTAAAAAAAATCTTTTAGCGTGGCACAAACCCGCTAACAAATTAATATCGTTCTGGTTTTCAGGCCTGCCAGCAATAGTCTCCGATACTCCTGCTTATGTCGAATTGATGAATGGCGCAAATTCCAAATTGTATTGCTCTGATACCGATGACTGGGTATCCAAAATAAAATGGATTAGAGATCTAAGTGCACCAGAAAGAAAACAAATTGCCGCTAGAAATTTGGATTTTGTTCAAAAAAACTATTGTAACGAAGCATTGAATACAACATGGCAACAAATTTTTGAAAGGCTTAACTTTTTAGTTTAAAGCAAAAAATATTTAATTGCAAATCGAAGGCACCTCTATTTTGTTTAGATAAGAAAGGGCGGGTATGCACCGGAAATGCCTCCTGGATATAAAAATGAAAGCCAGCTTCTGAAATGAAGTTAAGAATTTCCAGAAGCTGAGAATTCTGATTAAAATTCCCATGATATTCGACAAACATTTTCTGAACATATTGCAAATTTTGCCGAATATCTTTCAGTACCTGATATTCCGCTCCTTCAATATCCAACTTCAAAAAATCAATCTTTTGATTAAGAAAATCTTTTAGTCTTACAGCTTTTACTTTCACAGAATTGGCTCCATCTCCACCCAATTTACTGCTCATATCTCCTTGTTGTATAAAATTCAATTCTGTATTTTCTATCCATACCGCCTCATTTTTGGCAACTATATCTTTTAAATTATGAGATAAAATATTTTTTTGAAGGTTTTTATAATTTGTTTGGTCAGGTTCAAAGCAAATTATTTTAGCTGAAGGGCAAATGCTTTTTAAATATATAACGCTTAAGCCAATATGGGCACCACAATCTAAAATAAAGGCTTGCTCCGGAAGTTGCTGCTCGTAAATTTCATCTATAAAAATTTCTTTTAACCCAGTTAAATATTCTAATCCTCCCTGGAAAAAAGTTTTATGACCAAGTAAATTGTGAGTATGGGTTTTGTTAGGCGGTAGAAGTTTAAAAAAGTTCAAAACAAACGGATTGATATTTACTTTTTTATAGCGATTTTGAAATGTACTTCTTAGGGTTATTTTAATTCCACGAATTAAATTTTTATAAATTGAGTTTGATACTCCCATGCCGCACTTCTAATTTAAGAATTTTTGATAAGTAATTTATAGCCTTTAAACAGATCTGAAATTTCGTCCATTTTGCCTGATAAAAGGAGGAAAAGACTTCTTGTAAAAGGCTCAATAAAAAAGGTACATAGCCAAACACATGCATATCCTCCATAATTAAAATGTTTTTTTGCATATTGAAGTCTGCTTCTCAAATTTAAAAATAGCCTTAATCCTTTTACTGAGTTTGTAGTTCCGTGACCGCTGTGGATTGCCTTAATATTTGCATTAAAAAAAGATTTGCCTCCTTTTTGAGCAACGCGCTTGGAGAAATCAATTTCTTCATAATAGACAAAAAAGCGTTCGTCAAAATACCCGATTTTTTCAAATATCGATCTGCGCATAAACATAAAAGCACCCATCAATTGATCTACGTATCTGCTTTCCTTGTGATCCCAATTCGTGAGAATAATTGCCGGTTTAAATAATGAAGGGACAATTTTTGATAATCCCAAAGAATCGGACAGAACGCCAATCGCAGTTGGGAATCGCGAACAGCTAGGTGTAATTTCTCTTTTGTCGTTAAGGAGCTGGCATCCCAAAATATCTGTTTCAGTATTTTGATTCATAAAAGTAATGCAGTCGGCAATAGTATTATTAAGAAGCTGCGTGTCCGGATTTAAAAGCAATACATACGTACATGTACTTAATTTAAAACCCTGATTGCATGCTTTTGAAAAACCCATGTTCGTTTTATTACGGATAATTTTAATCTTTTTGTTCAGTTCTACTTTATTAAGAGAAGCGTCTGTTGATCCGTTATCAATAATAAAAATTGTATTAATAAGATTTTTATTGTTAGTTGAAAATATTGAGTCAATGCATTTTTTAATGTATTCCCCACTGTTCCAGTTCACAATTATTACATCTATCATTTTTTTATTACAAAAAATTTATTTATAAAGATAACTCCTTCAATCAAAAAAATCATCTGGAACCATAAAGAGGTTATGGTTAAATATTGGTCCGCAAAAAAGCTAATTATCAAAGGAAATAGCATTAGAGAATAGTATAATGAATATTTAAGGCTTTTTGTCGCCACCGCTTTATTGTATAAGAAGGTATGAATCAAGCCAAATAAACCAATCATAAACCAGGAATAAAACTTTCCGAAATCTTTGATATATGGGCTGTAAAAAGTATAAACATTAGTTACATAGGGAACCAGGACAAAAGGGGTTAGTAAATTATTTACTTTCACATTCGAGATTAAATTAAGTTGCTCTCCTAATTTCAAAAAAAAGCGTAAAGAATTATCCCCGTTGTAGTTAACTGTAAATTGATGATTCAAATCCCAATCAAGTGCATTTAAGGATGCGACCATATAAATAGCCGTACTTTGAGTCGCGGACGCAATATTTTCTTTAGCAGAAATATCTACATTGCCGCCCTTGCCATAAACAATTCCCAAAGAAATAAAAACTGCCATAAATATTATTATCGGCAAGACTAATTTTTTTAATAAAAGGTCTTTTTTATATATAAAGCTCATACCGATATATATAACTAATACAAAAAGAAAAGACAATCTACCCGTATTAAAAACCGCATAGATAATTGTAGTGAGCAAGCTGATTAGAAATAGCAGTTTGTTTGATTTGTTTCTATCGACTAAAAATGATTTCAGATTAATTGCGTAAACAACAAGTGCAAATGGGAATAAATATTTGAGCGACCCAATATCTTCGTCTCCGTATACTAACTGTGTTCTCAACCCTATAAAAAAATTTTCAATATTAGAAGCAACAAATATTTTGTAGGAGGCCATTAAAAAGAATGGCAGCGCAACCGCGCAAATGGTTAGAAAAATACAACGGAGAATCGGGGATATTTCATCATCAAAGACTTTAGGAATACGCCCTAATTTATCTTTTTTTTCAAAATTTTTTTGCCAATAAACTGTTTGTATAAATGATCCCAAACTAAACGTTACTGCACCAATAAAGAAGATTAAATAAGTAGATAGACTTAAAGGCGGCAATTCATCAAGCAAAGTGAAACTGAAAATAAAATGCAATAACAAGACAGCAAACCATAGTAATGAAAATAGCACAGCTGGCTGCATAATTTTCCTTTGAGCTATTTTGAAATTGATTACAAATAACAAAAAGTGCAAAAAGATAAAGATTAATTCAATTAATATGTTATTTAGGTAGAACTGCATAATGGAAGTCAAATTCTAAAACTTGAATATCCGATATTTTAATTTTTCTGTAGTGAGCTTTGAAATGGTTAATAATTCAGTAGCTGATATTAAAAGTAAATAAACAAATGTTGAAAGCAAGAATCCCAAAGGATATACTAACAGGTTATTTAAATCTTTAAAAATAATGTAAAAAAGAAGTTGGACAAGAAAAGCAAAAAATGCCATTGCCAATAAGTAAAAAGTTCTTTGTTTCAATTCAAACCGCTTTTGAACCAGTATAGCAATTTGCCAAATAAATGTTGCACAAAGCACAATGAACCCCATCAATTTGAAGCTGAAAGTATTTGGTATTTTTAATAAAGATAATAATAGTCGATCGGCAAACCACCAATATAAAACGCTTGACAGCAGAAAACCGATTATTTCGTAACTAATTATTTTTTTCATTAGCCTTCTTATTTCGTTATTGTTACCTCTTGTGTATGCGGAGGTTAATATAGGAAATAAAGAAGTGAGGACCGGAGACATGATCATTGAAACCCCTCTGAATAGCAGGTCGAAAATAGCCTGGTAATTACCCTGTGCTTCCGCACCCATATATTTATACATGAATAGTTTGTCAATATAAGAGAACAAATAAGAAAAAATAAACCAGAGAGAAAGTGGAGCCCCGTATTTAAAAAAACTTTTAAAAAGCTTAGGATTTTGATTTTTATTTGAGGCAATGCTATGCTCATTATGAAATAATTTATAAGCTTGGTTGCCGAGATAAATTAAGGAGAAAGTATAGGAAATGAATACAGCAATAAACAAAGAGTATATATATGAAATGCCACTTAATTTTAGAAGCAGTAAGGCAAGGCCTACATAAGTTAATATGCGGATTGATTCTGACGTAATAATTTTCCGGGACAAAAAACCAGATTGAATAACCGGCAAAACAGTAAACTGGAGAGAGGTCATTAATAACACCAGCGAACACAAAATTGCCAAAAAAATGTCTTTACTGATAAACCAGGAAGTAAAAAAAACAGGCGCAAAAAATATCAGTTGGGTTTCAAGAGATAATTTAATCGCCTTTCTTGAAAATGAATATTTATTTTCACTTGCCGGAAAAAGTCGGATAATACTTTGGGTAATCCATCCGGAAGAAACTGCCGTAATTATTAATACAGCGTTGAGCCAGATTGAAAATTTCCCATACCCTTCCGCTCCAAGTAAATGCTTAAAAACGGGAATCGAGACCCCAGATATTAATGCAGGTAGTATAATGCTAACCAGGTAGTTGAAATAATCTTTTTTAAACCTTGAAAATAAATCCATTTTTAAATTTAGGATAAGGCAGGTAATAAGTACTCGAAAGTAAGGCTGTGATTAGAAATAAAATTTAATTAAATGATTGTTTTGTACTAAAAAGGCTACGTAATCCTATCCAACCAAGAATTAACAGTTCAGCTAATAAAGCAAACAACACTGCCATCTTTAATTTACCGGATGTAACTTTTTCCATCGGGTAGTTTGCAGCATCTATTATTTGCATTAACGGTATTTCATTCAGATATTGAAAACGGGCCAGCTCAAGATTTTTAAACATCTCCCCATAAGCTGCACCGTACACCTGAATGTTTGCTTGTTGTTTTTGAACAGGAACCTGCGCTTCAGCAAAAGCCGGATTGATATTCACGTCCTGTACTGAGGCTCTATCAGTAATACTGGAATTTAAATTTCCTTTCATAGATGTAACTCTTTGCTGAAGAATATCAAGCGTTTCTTTTGCTTTTTTTGTTCTGATTTGAACATAAAAATCATTGGTGGCCGCAACAATTTTATCAGTAAAATCTTTGGTAAACTTTTCGTCAGGGCTGGTAACACTCACTTCATAAATGCTTAATTTCCTATCCGGTCTTTGAGCTATAATATACTTGTCTGCAAATTCCCGGTATATTTTATAAAGCAGGCTGTCTTGTTGATAGGTAAAAGTGGATCTTTGCTGTTCTGCCGGAAAATGTATTTCTTTTACTCCAGGTTTGGGTTTAAGTTTTCCAGATAGTAAAAGATAATATTCGATAAAGGTATAAGGTTTATGATTGAAAGTGTCTACTGAGAGAAGTACCTGTTCTACCATTCTGCGGCTCTTCATTATTTCTAAAATATTGTCTCCTGAAAATAAATCTTTACTGCTGCCAAAGCTAAAGCCAAATTGAGACGCAAGATTCATGATGTTTCCAATATTTCCGTTGTCTCCTTCATCTAATGCGAAGGTTAAATGGCTTTTATATTCTGTTTTTTTATTGATAGAATATAAAATCCCGGCCAGACCGCCAATAATTGCTACTATTAAAAACAAATACCATCTTTTGATTACGTATGTAAAGATAGATTTTACGTTGCTTACGACAGGAATAGAATTGTCTCCTTGTACTTTTATATCGTTACTCAAAGCCATAAGCGTATTTATTTGTCTCTATTTACTTGCATTAATGAACACATTGGCGGCTATACCTAATGCCGAAATTATCAACGCTAATTCGGCTGTACCTAGTCTCGGCCGGTTTGTCTTTACTTTCTGCGGAACATATATTTCCGACCGGGCAGTTACTGGCGGATAAAACTTAAAAAATAAAAAATGCTTTACTGATGCTGCTTTCCCGTCAGGATGTATTACCAGAGCACCTGTTTTTCTTGCGTATGGGGTAAAATTACCTGCCTGTTGTACATAATATTTTAAACTTTTATTTTGTTTAAAAGGAATAATGGTAGGGTTATAAACTTCTCCGGAAATGCGTACTAAATTAGAACTCCTGTCTATAGTAAGCACGTCGCCATCTTCTAAAGCAAGGTTTTCAGAATTTGACGGATTTGCAAGTGCCTTTGTAAGATCGACACTAATCAGATCATAAGATTTATACAATTCATCCTTTAAACGTGGATGAAGAGCAAGACTATCCGGGCTGATATTGAGAATGCGCTGAAAAAGTTTCTCACGCTCAGCTGTTGTCAGGTTTGATTTTACATTTCTGCGAATGGTAATAGACGAACTGTCTGCTGATGCTTTAAAACCTCCGACCCGTTCAATTACATCACTAATTTTATCTCCACTTTTTTGTAATCCGTACCTGCCGGGACTTTTAACTTCGCCTAATACAAGTACCGTACGCTGAGGACTGTAGCCCGGGAGCGATTTTACAATTACCAAATCGTATGGCTGCAGTAATACATCGGAAGTGGCATCGTTTTTATCTGCAAGGTCAATATTAAAGATCCGGCTTTCATTGTGGTTGGCCTGATCTACGTTTGCATTTCTGATCCGTCTTGAAATTTCAATGGTTGCAGAGTCACCAAACTGGGAAATGCCTCCTACAGAAAGTAAAACATCCCTTAAGGAAATATTTTCCCTCCATGGTACAATGCCTGGTTTTCTCACATTGCCTTCAACAGTTACATAATTGCTGTCCTGGAATTCAAAAATGGAATGAACAGTTACAGAGTCATCTTTTACCAAATAAATATTCTTGCTAAGATTATTTACTGAATCGAGGTCTACAGAAAGCATCGTAGGCATTTTATTTTTCAGATAACGGAAAATAGAAATGCGCTTGGTATAAGCATCTCTGCTTAATCCCCCGGCTTTAACGATCAGCGCGTTTATGGTTAAATCAGGAGTTAACTCATAAGGGCCGGGTCTCAATACCGATCCGGTAATTACAACGCGGTTTCCAAACTCATCGTGCAGTTTTCCTACTATATATTTATCACTTCCATTTGTTTTGAATGAACTGAAGTTTGAAGCATTAAGATCAATTATTTTTTTCGCTGTGTCTGTAATGCGCACTACTGTTACAGTTCCTCTGTACGCATTATCCGAAAATCCACCGCAATACTTCAGAAGATTCGTGAATGTTTCACCCTCCAGCATTTCAAATTTACCTTCTCTTTTTACAGATCCGGAAAGTGTAACTCGATTTTTGTAATAAGGAATCCTGACCACGTCGCCTTCCCGCAAAATGATATTATCCTTTTGATTTCCTTCAACCAGAAAATCATAAAGATCGGCAGTTCTTTTTAACTGATTGCCACGTATAATTTGTATGTCGCGGTAGCTTCCCATTGAAGTGGGGCCACCGCATAAATAAAGTATATTATATAGCGTGGTAAGCGAAGAAACAGTAAAAGTGCCGGGTTTTTTTGCCTGGCCGATCACTGTAACCCGAATGCTCCTGATTTTGCCCAGCATTACCTGTACTTTTGTTTTTCCGGTATTGATTGCGCGATAAATGGTAGAGGCAAGTTTTGATTTGATTTTTTCTGCGGCTTCTTCGATACTTAATCCATTTACATAAATCGGTCCTACGTTCGGAATGTAGATTTCGCCTGATTCATTGATCGTTAAATTGTATTTTTTTTCGCTGAAACCATAGACAGAAATGATCAATTCATCATCAGGGCCAAGAACATAACCGACAGGTGCAGGAATGCGTAGATTTGGTTCAAAAACCAGGCTATTGGAGGTAAAAAGTTCGGAACCAAAGATGGTTTGATCATTTTGAAACTTTTGCATCGGCACATTTGTTCCCGATGTGTCATAACGATTAAGTGCATTATCAACTTTTTCTTCCTTTATGTTATTATCAGATACTGATTTTCTTATAGGAGTTAAATTTTGCAGCCTTATACGAAGTTTCGTTATTTCTGTGTCAGGCAATCCTCTTTCAGCAAGCGTTTTATATAACTGCGATTCAGTAATGCCTGATTCTATCGCTTTTTTATAAGCTGCAATGACCTGATCGTCGGTCAAATCGTCTATTTTAACCTGGCTCAGGTCACGAAGATCAAATAGACTATTTTGTGCATGCAGTTGGTTTGAACAAAAAAGTATGGTGAACAAAACAAATAGTACTCTTTTGACTATTTTCATTTATTTCTTCGTTTAAAATTCCTTTACAATAAATAATTGGGGAAGTTAAAAATTGTTTGCGAAGGTAATAATAATTTTGCTTTTTATTTTTTCAGAGAAGCCCGCGGAACGGCTGAAAATAGTAGAAAGAACGATATGATAAAACAGAACAATCGTGGGTTTCTAACAGTGAATGGTGAAGGATTACGGCTAAAGCAAATCAATCTGTTATTGAAATTTAAAAATTCTGAGAGATGTTTGATTGCTGTTTCAGCAAACCAATAAATAAGCTGAATTCCCTTTGTAAATTATTTCTCAAATCTCATTTCCTGAACCAGTTGTTTATCACCTTTCTGCTTCATATAAATGGTGGTGCGAAACACGCCATTTGCAGTAGTTAGATTGCCAATACAATATTGCGAACCTTCATTCTCACTCTCATGGATCAACTTAAAATCTTTTACAGGATTATTGCTAAAAAATTGCCTTAACACCAGCTGAGCCTGATTTTTGCTATATGATTTTGTTGATTCAGGTAAGGTGATTTCCACGGTGTTGTCTAAATACTTCGCTACCTGGCTGGCATCACCGGATTTTAGCGCATTAGCTATTTGCGTAAATGAGATTGTGATAAACGATGACAAAACAATGCATAGACATAAAAAAAGTAAATATTTTTTCATGGAAATTGATTTGATCTTATTTTACGAAAAGCATGCCAAATGATAAAGTTCTATTAGGATTTTGAAATTGTTGTGATTATATAAATATGAATAATTAGTTTTGAAAAATGGAAGCAAAAAAAGTAATTCTGGTGATTATGGATGGCTGGGGCCTTGGCCAGAAAAAAGAAAGTGATGCGATTCAAAATGCACAAACGCCTTTTGTAAGCTCTCTTTATGAAGAATATCCTCATACCACGTTAATTACCTGCGGAAGAGCGGTTGGCCTGCCAGAAGGCCAAATGGGAAACAGTGAAGTGGGACATTTGAATCTGGGTGCCGGCAGAATCGTTTACCAGGAATTGGAACGCATAAATGTAGCCATAGAAAATGGAGAATTTGCGAAAAATCCTGCTCTATTACAAAGTATCAATTATGCAAAAGATAATGACCGGCCATTACATTTAATGGGACTTGTAAGCAATGGTGGCGTTCATTCTCATATAGATCATCTGAAAGCGATTACCACAATTTGTAAAGAACATGAATTGGAAAAAGTGTTTATTCATGCGTTTACTGATGGTCGCGATACCGATCCAAAGAGCGGCATTCATTTCTTAGAAAATTTACAACAGCATCTTGATAAAACAACCGGGAAGATTGCGACAATTGTTGGGCGTTATTATGCAATGGATCGTGATAAACGATGGGAGCGTATAAAGATTGCTTATGATGCTTTGGTACACAGAACGGGAGAAGTTACTACCAACATTTTTTCTGCCATTACCGATTCTTATCAAAATAATGTTACCGACGAATTTTTAAAACCGATCATCAACGCAGAAACTCCGGATTCAGAAATGATGGACGGCGACGCGGTGATCTGTTTCAATTTTCGTACTGACAGGTGCCGTGAAATTACCGAAGCGCTTACCCAAACAGCGTTTCCAGATTACGGCATGAAGCCGTTGAATCTGAATTATACAACAATGACGCTCTATGAGCATACTTTTAAAAATATTCACGTCATCTTTCAAAAAGACGACCTCGTAAATACTTTAGGAGATGTGTTGGCTCAAAATAATAAAACACAAATTCGCATTGCTGAAACTGAAAAATATCCACATGTTACTTTTTTCTTCAGCGGCGGCCGCGAGGTGCCTTTTGAAGGTGAAAGAAGAATTCTCATTCCTTCACCAAAAGTCGCCACGTATGATTTAAAACCTGAAATGAGCGCTTATGAAGTAACAGATGCTTTGCTTCCTGAGATAAAAAAACAATCTGCTGATTTTATTTGTTTAAATTATGCAAATGCTGATATGGTAGGCCATACAGGTGTTTGGGATGCTGTGATAAAAGCTGTGGAAACGGTGGATAAATGTGTAAAAGAAATTGTTACAACAGCATTGCAAAATGATTATACTGTTTTTCTTACCGCCGATCATGGCAATGCAGATTATATCGTAAATGAAGATGGAACGCCGAATACTGCACACACCAAAAACCTGGTGCCGCTTTTTATCATTGATAAAGAATGGCGTGGAACCATTCACCCCGGGAAACTTGGGGATATTGCTCCAACGATTTTGACAATGATGAAACTGCCAATACCAAAAGAAATGACCGGTAAAATATTAATTGACGAATAACTTCTCATAGGAAATTTCTTTTGGTAAACAGGTCAAGAAAGGCGTCAGTCTTCACCTTTTTTCAATCTCATTCAATCTTGAATCCTACCAAAACAACTTTTCGAAGACCGGACTGAAAATTGGTTAAAGAAATGGAAATAATTCCCTCGGGGACCGTCTAAAACGAGAGAAATAAACGGCAATTGTATTGCCTTAATATTCACAAAAATTTAGAGTTTAAAATTTTTTATTTCGAAAAAGTTATTTCCATGCAGCATTTTGGGTAAATAATTGTCTTATCTTAGTAGGGTTAAACAAGCAATTTATGACAGAAGAGATCATGGTTCAAGGCTGTCTTGATAACCTTTCAATCGCGCAGGAGGCTCTCTATAACCGCTTCAGTCCGCGAATGCTTGGTGTTTGCTATCGTTATGCCCGCAACAGGGAGGATGCTGAAGATATGCTTCAGGAAGGATTTATTAAAATATATTCCCAGATTCGTCAATATAATGGATCAGGGGCATTGGAAGGGTGGATCAGAAAAATAATTGTTCACACTTGCATTAATGCATTGAAAAAAAATAAAAAGTTCTCTGATAGCCTTGATCTGATTCATGCTTCGGGTATTGAAATCAGCGAAAATAATATTCCATCGATGCTGCAGGCAAAGCAAGTGGTGGAATGTATCCGGTTGTTGCCCATAGGATATAGAACAGTGCTGAATCTTTACGCAATTGAAGGTTTTTCACACAAAGAAATTTCAGCGATTTTAGAGATCGAGGAAAGCACCAGCAGGTCTCAATACACACGGGCAAGATCACTGTTGGAAGAGATTTTAATAAAAAAGAAAATTTTGCAAAAACCACACGAGACTGTGAGAATGGTTTCTATGAGTCGCTAACTATTTATTGAAATAAAATTATCTGTACACTACTAACGCTGAAATGAATGAAAAATGGAAAGAAGATTTGATATGAGTGATTTTGAGCGATCTTTAAAAGATCACGCAGATCAATTTAAATTGGTGCCTTCCAAACGAGTATGGAATGGAATTTATAACAACTTGCACCCGGGAAGCAAATGGCCTTCTATTTCTATTGCAATTGTTTTTATAATTACCCTTATTTCTATCGGAAATTGGAATAATTCCCCTGCTCATGCGGATAAAAATTCATCACTTACAGAAAATAGCGCGTCGAATGATATTGAATTTTCAAACCAGCGGACAAATAATATTTCAAGCAAAAAAGATATTTCTGAAAAAGGCGCAGTTAATAAACAATCTGAAATTGCCAGTATAAATGCACAATCTTCAAATTCAAACGTCTCCCCGAAAACTGTTTTAACAGAAAATAATAATGAAAAAAATAGTGGCAAATCTTTACCAGCAGCTAATTTTTTCAATAATAAGAATTATACAAACGGAGAGAAAAATGTCTCTGAAGAATTTAACCAGGAAGCAGAAAACAATTTAACCAGCGAAAAGTCAAACCAGGAAAAATCCATTGGCGTTTATGACAATAATTTAACCGAGAACTTGCCAGTCATTCAAAACGGTCTTCTTTCTGAAATTGTCAATCCTTTGAAAAAAGAATTACTCGTTCACACTTCATTTGAAGAATTTATTGAACCTTTTCAATTTTCACCGTCACTTAATCTGAGCGGTTCGGACAGTAAAGCAATAAATATGACGGATTTCAGTTCTCAAAAAGCAACGGCAATAACTAATGCTAAAAAAATAAAAAGGAAAAAGAATAAAAATGTAGAATGGACTTTTTATGCAGCGCCGACGATCGGAACGGTTTCATTCAACAAAAAAAGAAATATTGCCACTTCATCGTCTAACGTTTCTTCTGTAATCATTCTGCCCAATGATCCTTCCTTTGGATTGATACGAACCGCTAAAATTGGCTTTGAAACAGGAGCAGAAATGAGTTACAAAATATTTAGAAAGTTTAGTTTTATTACCGGCGCAAATTTCACTTATTCCGGTTATAACAATATGTCCAACCTGATTCACCCAACATTCGCTTCATTGAATTTTGTGGATCGGAATTCAATAATTTATTCAAAAAGCTATGTGACAAATTATGGAAATGGTCAAAGCCCAAACCGCATTCCTCTTACCAATTATAGCTTTGAAATATCCGTTCCACTCGGCTTGCGGTATAATATCTGGGGAAATGAAAAGATCCAGATTAATGCTGTTTCTACTGTTGACCCTTCAATAGTTTTAAAGAAAAATGCATTCATAATTTCTTCTGATGGAAGATATTACATTAACGATCCTTCCTTAGTCCGCCACATTAATCTTGCCGGCCATTTTGGTTCTTATATTTCATTCTCAGTAAATAAAATTAAATGGCATATAGGACCGGATATACGATATCAATTATTGTCAACATATAAAAGTTATTATCCTTCCAAGGAACATTTCATTGATTATGGCATAAGAATTGGAATATCGAGGTAAGATTATTACAATAAAAACGATTTTTCTTCGTTTATTTTTTTAACTCATTTTTTCTAAAGCCGTTGCTTCGTACCCTGCAACGGTTTTTTTTATTCGTAATTTTGCGCGATGCAAAAATTATTTTCGTTTCTGGTACCTGCTTTTTTTATTTTTTTTACTTCATGCTCGGGGAAGACAAACAATACCGCTTCAAAAAATAACTCTGCACAAACTGAAAATATTTTTCCGGTTACCGATTTTTTGAAAGGCCAGCTAAGAATCCTTGATTCCATGGGCGTTACTCCTTTAAAAATAGTTTCTGCAAATGGCAAAACCGATTCTGTGTGGCTAAAAAGAGAAGACATCCGGAAAAATGCCACTCCATTTCTTCACCCGGTGATTGATTCTGCAACTATGTACTCTTTGTTCTCCGAAAAATCTTTTCTTGATCAGACGATTAATGCCTTTACATTTTCATATGATCCTAAAAAGTCGCTGCCGGATTCTATAAAACTTACACATTGGGATGTTTATATGAATCCCCAAACCAATTCCATAGCGCGCATTTACATGGTAAAGGAAAATGCCGATACAACTTCACAACTAACATGGCTTGTGAATAAATGGTATAGTATCAGAACGATCATTCAACTTCCAAATGGACAAGCACAGATAAAAGAAGAAAAGATAACATGGGACTTTGATGATTGAACTTAAAATATATCTAGATTAATGACGGCTGAAATTTTTCATACCATTATAAAAACACTACCTGTTCACCCGGGAATTTATAAATATTTTGATGATCAGGATCAGTTGATCTATGTTGGTAAAGCCAAGAATATCCGCAAAAGAGTCAGTTCGTATTTTACCAAAACATTTACTGGTTACAAAACCCAGGAACTGGTAAAAAGAATTGAGCGTATAGAATTTACGATTGTAGATAGTGAGCAGGATGCTTTTCTTTTGGAAAATTCCCTGATCAAACAATTCCAGCCGAAATTCAACATCAATTTAAAAGATGATAAAACTTACCCTTACATAGTAATTAAGAATGAGCCATTTCCAAGGATTTTCTTGACCCGCAAGCGCATCAATGATGGCTCTGAATATTTAGGTCCGTTTACTTCTGTAGGCAGGGTGCGCGAATTATTAAGTTTTATCAAAGAATTTATTCCTTTGCGAACATGCAAATTGAATCTTACTGAAGAGAATATTCTGAAAAAGAAGTTTAAAGTCTGTCTTGAATATCATTTGGGAAACTGCAAAGGGCCTTGTGAAGGACTGCAAAGCAAAGAAGATTATGAAGAAGGATTGCAACAAATAAAACAAATGATCAAAGGCAATCTGAACCCGGTAATTCAGCGGTATAAAGAAGAAATGAATTTTTATGCTGCTGAATTACAGTTTGAGAAAGCGGCAATGATCAAACGAAAACTGGAAGGACTTCAGAATTACCAGGCGAAGTCAGTAGTCGTTACTCAATCCTTTGCAAACCTGGATGTATTCTCGATTCTGCGGGAAAAAGATACCGCTTATATCAATTATTTAATGGTTCAAAATGGCATTATTATTCAAACACATACGTTGGTTTTAGAACCGAAACTGGATGAAACCGATGCAGAAATTTTGAGCCTTGCCATAACTGATATTCGTACGAAGTTTAACAGCGATGCAGCAGAGATCGTTATTCCTTTTGAAGTGGAACATGAAAATGAAACGTTGATCTATACAATTCCCAAAGCAGGAGACAAAAAAAAGCTGCTTGATCTTTCAGTGAAAAATGTCAATTATTTCCTCGAAGAAATGAAACGTAAAAAAATTTTGCGGCTGGAAGGTAGATCCGATCAGGAAAAGACGGAAGTACTGGTGCAGCTGCAAAAGGATTTGCATCTCCCTGCGTTGCCTTCCCACATTGAATGTTTTGATAACTCCAATTTCCAGGGCAGTTTTCCGGTAGCGGCAATGGTATATTTCAAAAACGGTTTGCCGGATAAAAATGAATACCGCCGCTTTAATATTAAAACCGTCGCCGGCATTAATGATTTTGCAAGTATGAAAGAAGTGGTTTCGAGGAGGTATAGGAGATTGTTGAAAGAAGAAATTCCATTGCCGCAGCTAATTATTATTGATGGTGGTAAAGGCCAGTTGAATGCTGCCATTGACGGTTTGGAAGAAATAGGAATGATGGGAAAAACAACTGTTGTTGGCCTTGCGAAAAACGAAGAAGAAATATTTTTTCCGGGAGATCAACAGTCGATCAAACTTCCCTGGAACAGCGAAAGCCTGAAATTAATCAGGCGTGTAAGGGACGAAGTTCATCGTTTTGGAATTACTTTTCACCGGAATCAAAGGAGTCGCGGTACTTTTGTGAACGAACTGGAAATGATAAAAGGCATCGGAAAAAATACTGCTGATATTCTATTAAAAAAATTCAAATCGGTAAAGAAGATCAAAGAACTTCCGAAAGAAGCGATAGAAGAAACCATTGGAAAATCAAGGGCAAATATTGTTTATGAATATTTTCACCCGGAAGAAAAAAAGGAGAATGAATTTTAGAAGAAATGATTTTGGGAAAACATAAATCCGGTTTATTTGTTTGTTTACTGAATGCCCTTTTAAATAAATTCAAAAATTCAATCTTCTCAATAAAATGTTGTCGATCTGGTTAAAAAGAACATCCGGTTTCATCGTTCTCCAGGATGGAAGATCCAGATTTTCGATATAATTTCCAAGACGCGCTTTGATGAAATCATGTTGCGTCTGAACCGGCATATTCAGCGAAACGATCCAGCCGCCTTCGTCAGAAATATCATCATACCATTCTTCATAGTAACAATCATCGCCGCTGTGAAAGTTCAAAACATTTTCAGTGATCAGGATGAATTTATTAATGCCGTTGCGTATGAATTCATCAATCACTTCACGCTTCAATGACATAATATCGTTTTCAATGGCATCATTCCATTCGCCGATCATTTCAATTATTGCGTATCGTTCGTCGTAATCGGCCATCAAAACTTTAAGATATAACGTGCGGCTACCAAATTCATCCCACAACGGATGTATGTAATAGTTATAAACGGTATTGGTGAATTCAAACTGGCTATATTCCCGGCCGTAAAAAGGCGAGCGTGTATCCGCTTCTGAACTGTATAAATACTGCCAGTTATCGTATGGTTCTATGTCCTGCATCTACTCTCAAAATTATTGTTTTAATATGAAAATAAATGTCAAAAAATCAGCCAGAAAAAGCAGGAGAAAGCGATTGCAAAATTAATTTTTTAGTAAGAGAATTCACTTTATTACTTTGTTTGCTGAAATTTTTCTATCAATTAGAAAAATCAAAAGAAGCTTTAAAAGAAAAAAGCCCTGAGCCATCACAACTCAGAGCTTTCCAATAAAAAAAAATCAATCTTTTACATTGAATACCTACCATCTTCAATCAGTTTCGCTGCTATCAATCTCCTTGCATCTTTTCCATTAAAAGGTGCTGTTTTTGTAAAGCGTTTTAAGCCAAGCAGCATCATTCTTTGTTCATCACCTGTGGCAAAAGAATTGATCGCTTCTTTTCCGTTCTTTGCCAAAATATCCACTGCATCATTCAGATAAACCTGCAACATTGCAATCTGTACTTTATTAGACTCTTCGCTGCTTCTTTCAACACCCTTCATTACCCGAAGCAACATACTTTCGGAAACAAAAGTTTCTATCATCATATCCGCAATGTTCATGATGATCTCCTGTTCTTTTGATAAGGTAGTCATCAGTTTTTGTACGGCTGCTCCTGCTACCATGAGGATGCTTTTTTTCATGTTGGCAATGGTTTTTAATTCGGTGGCAAAAGCCCCTTCGTCGCCATCGCCAAATTCGGGAATGCTCATTAGTTCTTTCTGAACATTCGTGGCCGGTCCCATCAAATCCAGTTGCCCCTTCATGGCGCGTTTCAATATCATATCTACCGAAAGCAAACGGTTGATTTCATTGGTTCCTTCAAAGATCCGATTGATCCGGCTGTCGCGGTAAGCACGGCTGATCGGGTATTCATCGCTGAAACCGTTGCCGCCGTGGATTTGCACGCCTTCGTCCACCACGTAATCCAACACTTCACTTCCATGTACTTTTAAAATGGCGCATTCAATCGCAAATTCTTCCGCCGCTCCCAAAAGCGCTTCATTAAAGGGTTTGCCTTCTGATAATAATTCATGTTCTTTTTCATCGATCCATTTTGCGGTACGATACAAAGCGCTTTCGTCCGCGTAAATTCTGGTAGCCATTTCAGCGAGTTTATACTTTATAGCGCCAAATTTTGCAATCGGCAATTTAAACTGCTCGCGTGTTTTAGCATATTCAATAGATTCTGTCAGAGCCATTTTCGAACCGCCGATTGCGGCCGCATCTAATTTTAATCTTCCAATATTTAAAATATTAAAAGCAATGATGTGGCCGCGGCCGATTTCTCCCAAAACATTTTCTACCGGTACTTTGCAATCCTGGAAATACAATTGTACGGTAGAAGAACCTTTGATTCCCATTTTATGTTCTTCATGGCCTTGTGTAAAACCAGGCATGTTTCTTTCAACAATAAATGCGGTAAATTTATCGCCATCTATCTTTGCAAAAACAGTGAAAACATCTGCAAAACCTCCATTCGTAATCCAGCATTTCTGTCCGTTCAATAAATAATAGTTGCCATCGTCGGAAAGTGTGGCTGTTGTTTTCGCGCCCAATGCATCGCTTCCGCTTCCAGGTTCAGTGAGTCCGTAAGAGCCTTTCCATTCGCCGGTCGCCAGTTTGGGAATGTATTTTTTCTTTTGTTCTTCCGTACCGAAATATAAGATTGGAAGCGTACCAATTCCTGCATGGGCACTCATCGCCACACTGAAAGAATAACCGCCGCCAAGCGCTTCGCTTACCAAAGTCGAAGTGACAAAATCTTTTCCCATTCCACCATATTCTTCAGGAACAGAGGCGCTCAGCAACCCTTGCTCCCCGGCTTTTTCCATCAGCGCCGGCATCAATCCCGGTTCTGCTTTATCAATGCGATCCATTACCGGCAATACTTCTGTTTCCAGAAACTGGATACACATATCGCGTATCATCAATTGCTCTTCGCTAAAATCTTCCGGCGTAAAAATATCGTTCGAATTTCCTGGTTTGATCAACCATTCGCCGCCTTTTAAAGTAGAAGTTGGTGCTGTTGTTTGCATAATTATTGATTTAATATTTTTAGGTTTTTTCTTTAGTTGGATAAGTTATCATACACCATTTGTAAAACCTCTTTTGCAATTTCAATCTGGCCATTCGTAACGCCCTGCAGTGCTTCATTCAACGTTCTGTTTGCAACGTCCATGGTTTTTTGTTCCAGCGATTTCGCTTCTTTCGTCAGAAAAACCAGGTTACTGCGCCTGTCATTTTTTGATGCGACTCTTTTTACCAGTTTTGCTTTTTCAAGATTATCTACCAACCGCGTAATGCTGGGCTTGTCGCGAAAAGTGGCCTCACACAATTGTTGTTGGCTAATGCCATCCTGCTTCCATAAATGATATAAAACACTCCACTGCTCGATCGTAACATCTATTCCTGATTCCTTAAAATTTTTTTGCAATCTCCTGGCTATTGCCGTAGAAGCTTTGCCTGTGATAAAACTATAAAGTTCGCCTTTTTTAAATTGGTTGTTTAGCATATAGTTGTTTATGCAACTATACAAATCTAATAATTCAGTTTGAGAATAAAAAATATTTTGCTTTCTTTTTTTGATGATCCTCGTAAAAATAAAAAACCCGGAGGTACTTACTATCCGGATCTTTTCGACTCAACAATATTAATAAAACCTATTTCGCCTGTGGAACGCTGGCACGCAGCATCCACGCCATTTTTTCGTGTTCTTTCAAAATTCCTGTAATAAAATCGGAACTTCCTGCATCATCATATTTTTGATCAAATTCATCAATTAGTTTACGTGTATTTCTAATAATTGCATCATGATCGGCTGCTAATTCCGCAATCATTTGTTCGGATACGGATGCATTTCCTGCATGTTCTTTCAAAGAAGCAGCATCGAGGAATTCCTGCATGCTTCCGGTTGCAAAATGACCTACTTTTCTTATCCGTTCGGCCACTGAATCAATAATGATCTGCAGCTGGTGATACTGGTCATCCAGGAATAAATGCAATGCATGAAAATCGCGTCCTTCAATATTCCAATGAAAATTTAATGTTTTTGTATAAAGCAAAAATTCATCAGCTAATACCTGGTTCAAAGCTTCTGCAACACCGGCGCTGTTGGAAGCAGATATACCGGTGTTCAAATTATCTACATTCTCATTTTCCTTTTGCTGATTTTCATTTTTCCCAATCACTTTTTGATTTACTTGCTTTGCATCTCTTGCAGCAGGTTTCTGTTTTGCAGCTTTAACATTTTTTGCCATTTTATTAGTTTTTTTAAATATGAAAGTTCACCTTCCAAACACAATATGGATGCCAACTTTGCGGATTTATATATTTGATGTACGCATGCAAAAGTTAAAACAAAAGACAAATCATTCCTATTTATTTGTTTGTTGAAATCGCCTGCATCTGGCATAGAGTCTTCTCATTCCAGGAACTCTTTTTCAGCACTGCGAGGAAATATTGAAACTGAGCCTGGCTTCAAAATGTGAAATACAAATCAAGTTTATTTATTGGTTTGTTGAAATCATTTTTCTTAATCCAATGAAGCCTGTTAGATGTCGGCATAATTCGTTGTTAACTGGTTTTTATTAAATAATTTTACCCATCTTTTTTTAAACAGCATCTTTCATCAATATTTAAATTTTTAAATCAGTTGCAATCTGCCAAGTCCAATTTTATTAAACGAATAGTTCAATTAAATCTGTTTTTCCTGCCTGTTTTTATGTTACTTTCTGCCAAGACCTTTGCTCAGAAAGATTCCTGTCATCTCCAAATCAGTCTATTGACGGTGATGCCCGGGGAAGAACTTTATTCCACGTTTGGACACAGCGCTTTGCGAATAACTGACACCGTTACCCACCAGGATATCGTTTATAATTATGGCACATTTAACTTTGACGATCCTGATTTTTATACAAAATTTGTCCGTGGAAAATTGCTCTATTATCTATCGACCGACGACTTTGATTCATTCGTTTTAGAAAATAAACAGGACAACCGCGGTATTACTGAACAAATTTTGAATCTTTCCTGTGAACAAAAAAGGAATATTATCGGGTTGCTTGAGTCGAATATGATGGCGCAAAACCGGTTTTATAAATATGATTTTCTTTTTGATAATTGTACTACACGATTACGCGACCTGGTGGAAAAGGCATCCGATTCTACTGTTCATTTTGGAAAAGCATTAACCACGAGGGTTTCTTTTCGAAATCTGATTCATGAATATTTAAATCGAAGTGATAAACAATGGAGCAAGCTGGGAATTGACATTTTGCTTGGTGCCAAAACGGATGTAATCGCCACTCCTTACCAGGTAATGTTTCTGCCGGATTACCTGATGAAAACTTTTGACAGTTCAACAATCAATTCGCAGCCTCTCGTTAGCGAGAAGCGTTCCTTGTTTAAATTAAATTATTCGCAAAATGAAAAAAATAACTTAACCCATCCGTTCTTTTTATTCATTTGTTTATTTGTATTGATTGCATTTTTAAGTTTTTCAAAAAATGTATTTACCCAAAAGTTTCTTGCTTCATTTGATGCATTGTTATTTTTCATTGTAGGATTCTTAGGCATCCTGATCCTCTTTATGTGGTTCGCAACTGACCACATTATGTGCCGCAACAATTATAATTTGTTATGGGCGTGGCCAATGAATATTGTTGCTGCCTTTTATATTCATTCAACAAGAAAATGGCCGCAAATTTATTTTCTGATTTATGGCATTTTTAATACCATTCTGATTGCATTATGGAGCTTTATTCCGCAACACCTGAATTTTGCGTTAATTCCCATTCTTGCTATTTTAATTTTCAGAAGTCTACTTTATTTCATTCGAAAAAGATAAATCAATGCCACAGATTTTATTCGAAAATAAAAAGATTTTTTACCGTGTTGAAGGAAAAGGAAGGCCAGTTTTTTTGCTGCATGGTTTTGCCGAAGATGGAAGGATATGGGAAAAACAGATAAATGCCTTGAAAGAAGATAATCTTTTAATTATTCCCGATCTTCCGGGAAGCGGCCAATCTGAAATGCTTGACGGCGTACGCACAATGAAGGATTACGCAGAAGTAGTAAAAGCCATTGCTGACAAGATTATTTTTAAAAATAAAGCAGAAAATGAAAGACAGTTTTGTTTGATCGGGCATAGTATGGGTGGCTACATCACCCTGGCTTTTGCAGAAAAATATCCGGATATTTTGGGTTCATTTGGCCTATTTCATTCTTCGGCATTTGCAGATACTGAAGAAAAAAAGGCAACCCGCAGAAAAGGAATTGCGTTTATTAAAAAAAACGGAACAGAAGCTTTTTTAAAAACCACTATTCCCAATCTGTTTTCTGAAAGAACGAAAAATGAAAGGCCGGACATGTTGACACAGTTGCTGGAAATCGGAAAAAATATTTCACCTGAAGCGCTGATTCAATATTATCAGGCAATGATTCAAAGACCTGACAGGACTAATGTTTTTCGCTCTTTCCGCAAACCGGTTCTTTTTATTATTGGAAAAGAGGATCATGCGGTGCCGCTCCAGGATTCATTGTCGCAATGTTATATTCCTGCAATTTCCTACGTTCATATTTTAGAAAATTCCGGACACCAGGGAATGTGGGAGGAAACGGAATTATCAAATTCTTACCTTGTTCGTTTTTGTCAGAATTCTTTTTAAAAAATGACAGTTTTTCGGTACAATATCTCTTTACTTTTAATTGATTAAGAGTAATTTGCAGTAAGAATGTTATGAAAAAAGTTCTCCTGCTTTTATTTGTTTTGATCTGGATTTTGAAATGTGACGCTCATCACATTATTGGAGGAGAAATGTATTATAATTACCTTGGTAAAGGAAGCCAGGCAAATACCAGTAAGTACCAGATAACCCTTAAACTTTTCCGGGATCAAAATGCTCCACCGGGAACTGCATTAATGCCGACGGAAGTTTATATAGGTATTTTTAATAACGAAAGTGGTCAGCAATATAATGGTCCGAATCCTTATTATATTGTTCAAAAAAGCAGTGAATCATCCGTTACAGTAAATCCCTTTCCACCTTGTATGACCAATGCTCCAAATCTTGATTATCATGTGGGTGTTTTCCAATTTACAGTTGAATTGCCTGACAATACGAAAGGTTATACTGCTACATTTCAAACCTGTTGCAGGGTAGATAATCTGCAGAATGTAGAAAATGCCGGTGGTAGTGAAACAGGATCGACATTCACCTGTGATATTCCACCTGCAAGTTATAAGGACAATTCACCGGAATTTTCAACGAGTATTGATGTCATTTGTGCTAACAAAGCTTTCCAATTACAGTTTAACGCTACAGATCAGGACGGAGACTCATTGGTTTATTCTTTTGCACCGGCTTTTAATGGTGGCAGTTTCAGGGATGATAAAAATGCAAATCCAGCGCCACCACCGTATGAATCTGTAGATTACATTAATGGATTTGTTGCCTCTTCGCCTCTTGGTGATCAGGCGGTAATCAATTCTAAAACCGGCATCGTGAGTGGCATTGCTCCGGCAATAGGGAAATATGTATTGGGTGTAAAAGTGCTTTCATACAGGAATGGTGTTCTTATTAATCAACATGAAAAAGATTTTATTGTAAACGTTACGGATTGTGATTTTGCCGGTGCAGAATTAAATCCAAAACCGGTAATGTGCGACAGCTTTACTGTTGCTTTTCAGAATGATAATACTTCATCTTTAAACCAAAATTTTTATTGGGATTTTGGCGATCCAAAGTCGGGTCCAAACAATATTTCTACCTTAAAACATCCTTCGCATCAATTTACCGATACCGGTGTTTTTGTGTATAAATTAGTGATAAACCGTGGCCAGCAATGTTCTGATTCTGCCACCCAGATTGTAAAAATATATCCTGGCATTTATCCATTGTTTAGTGCAGACGGTCAGTGTATTAATTCAAATATTTTATTTACAGATAAATCATCTACGTTATACGGCAATATTAATAGTTGGTCGTGGAATTTCGGTGATCCCGCATCTAATTCGGATACTTCCAAAAATAAAAACCCTTCTTACATTTATACAAACCCAGGAACGTATCCTGTTCAATTAACGGTATCTAATACTCAAGGTTGCATTAAAACATTCACCAATTCAGTTGTTATAAAAACACAACCAGATTTTTCTTTAAATAATGATACGGTGATGTGTAATCTTGATACTTTACAACTGACTGCAAAGGGCCAGGGAACCGTATCGTGGACTCCTGATTACAACATCAATAATAGCCACAGTTTTACCCCTTTGGTAAGCCCCAAACGACCAACAGTTTACTATGCCACTTTAAGTGAAAGCCGGGGTTGCATTGCAACCGATTCTGTTTTTGTGAATGTTGTGAGCAAAGTTTCTTTGAATATAAGGGCAGATACAAGCATTTGTCTCACCGACACTGCCAGCATTAATCCTGTAAGTGATGCTCTTCATTACTTCTGGTCTCCGGCAGAGTCAATGCCGAATGATACAGCTCAATTTGTAAAGGTCGCGCCTCTTCAAAATACCACTTATCATGTGGTTGCAAGTATTGGTAAATGCAGTACAAGCGGCAATTCTGTCGTAAGAGTAGTTCCATATCCAAATGTAAAAACAGTTGCTGATACAACCATTTGTTTCCCTAACAGTTATCAGCTTCATGCTACAGGTGGAAGTATTTATAGTTGGACGCCGGATCTTTTTTTAAATAATACCAAAATCGCTAACCCTATATCCACACCGAATGAAACAATAAGATATGTGGTTCAGGTCAATGATGTTTTGGGATGTCCCAAACCGGCATTCGATTCTGTGTTGATCACTGTAGAAAATCCCGTAGCAGATGCAGGCCCGGAGGATACTTCGATTGTGATGAATCAACCATTACAACTAAATGGAAGCGGTGCTCAGTTTTATTCATGGTCGCCGTCCACCGGATTGAATAATCCTGATATCGCAAATCCGGTTGCTTTATTATCAGAAAGCCAGAAATATACTTTGAAAGTTTCCACAGCTGCCGGTTGTTTTTCTATCGATACCATTCATGTTACAGTATATAAAGTAAAACCAGATCTGTTTGTACCAGATGCTTTTACACCTAATGGAGATGGGCTGAATGATGTGTTTAGGCCAATTCCGATTGGGATAAAATCGCTGACGTTTTTTAAAGTTTATAACCGTTTGGGAGAATTAGTTTTTTCTACTAATACGCAGAAGGAGGGCTGGGACGGCACTTTCAATGGACAACCTCAGGATCCCGGCGTTTTTGTTTGGATGGCTGAAGGTATAGATTATCTCGGAAAAGTCATCTTCAAAAAGGGAAGTGTCACTTTGATAAGATAATTTCGAAAGTATTTAAACACCTTTTGACATGGTTATAAATTCTTAATAACCGCATCTCCAAATTCACTGGTAGTAAAAAGCGTTCCTCCTTTCATCAGGTTATAAAAATCAATGGTTACCGTTTTATTTCTAATCGTTTTTCCAACAGCATTGGTGATCATTTCTGCTGCATCACGCCAGCCCATATATTCCAGCATCATCACGCCGCTAAGAATCAAAGAAGAAGGATTCATGCTGTTGGTGTTAGCAAATCTTGGAGCTGTTCCATGCGTAGCTTCAAATACCGCATTCCCGGTAATGTAATTAATATTTGCCCCCGGAGCAATACCAATTCCGCCGACTTGCGCAGCAAGCGCATCGCTTATGTAATCGCCGTTTAAGTTTAGCGTAGCAATGATAGAATAATCCTGCGGTGCCAGTAAAGCTTGTTGTAAAAAATTATCTGCGATGGCATCTTTAATAATTACTTTTCCTCCAACTGAGGCTATCCGCATATCTTCATTTGCAACCGCTTCGCCGCGTTCTTTTTTTGTGCGCTCCCATTCGTTCCAGGTATAGGTTTCGTTTTTAAATTCTGTCTCAGCCAGTTCATAGCCCCAGTTTTTGAATGCGCCTTCTGTGAACTTCATGATGTTTCCTTTGTGGACAAGCGTTACAGAAGGATTTTTATTAGCAATTGCATATTCTATCGCTGCACGAATTAATCTTTGAGAGCCTTCTTTGCTCACCACTTTTATTCCAAAAGAAGTGGTTTTGGGGAACCGGATTTTTTTTACGTGTAACTCGTTTTGTAGAAAATCAAGTAATTTTTTTGCATCAGGAGTGCCTTCCATATATTCTATTCCTGCATAGATATCTTCTGTATTTTCTCTGAAAATAACCATGTTTACCTTTTCAGGCTGCCACATAGGAGAGGGAACTCCTTCGAAATATCTGATAGGACGCAGGCAAACATATAAATCCAAATCCTGCCTCAGCATTACGTTCAGACTCCGGATCCCACCGCCAACGGGCGTAGTTAATGGACCTTTTATCGCTAATAAATATTCACGAAAAGCGTCCATAGTCAATTCTGGCATCCATTCACCTGTTTTTTTAAAAGCTTCTTCTCCGGCAAGTACTTTCAACCAGTTGATTTTCTTTTGTCCATGAAAAGCTTTTTCCACTGCAGCATCAAAAACACGGACACTTGCTTTCCAGATATCCGGCCCTATTCCATCACCTTCAATAAAAGGAATTGTTGGTTGGTCAGGAACATTCAACTTTCCGTTTTTCCCCATTGAAATTTTTTCTGCCATATTTTTTTGTTTTTTAACCCACCAATTGCACGGATTTTCACGGTTTTTTACTACTGATTTAATAATGCATTACAGCAAAGGAAGAAATATTGCTATTTCCAATTCTGTAAGTTTTCTTTTTTCACTCAATTTTTATCATATTAGTCCGTGCTACACATTCAAACTACAATTCACCCATTCATTATCAAAATTCACGCCTTGATATTTTTTGTAAAAGTTAATTGCCGGTTCATTCCATTCCAACACCTGCCAAACCATTCCATTGAATTTCTTTTCTTTTGCTTCTTTTATCAATTCATCAAATAATAATTTGCCAATTCCTTTTCCACGCATTGGCTCATTTACCAAAATATCTTCCAGATACATTCGCTGTCCTTTCCATGTGGAATAACGGATATAATAAAGAGCAAAACCTACTACTTTATTTTCTACTTCCGCTACAAATGCCCACCACACCGGTTTTTCACCAAAACCACTTTCTACAAAATGATTAAAATCAACCGTAACTTCTTCCGGTGCTCTTTCATAAGCTGCCAGTTCTTTAATGAGTTCCAGCATCGCCTCGCAATCCTCTTTTTGCGCTTTTCTGATTTGAATGTTCAACTGAATATTGTTTATCGAATATTAATTTTTAATTCCTAATTCTAAATTTAATCTGCCGCTGCCGGTTCCAAATCGCTTAAAATATCTTCCACATCTTCAATGCCCACACTCATTCTGATGAGGCCGTCGGTGATTCCATATTTTTCGCGGTCTGCTTTTGGAACGCCATAATGGGTCATCGATGCGGGATGAGATAACAAAGTATCCGTTGTGCCCAAAGAGACGGCACGAACACACATTTGCAGTTTATCAATGAATTTCTTTCCTGCTTCTAAGCCGCCTTTCATTTCAAAACTCAACATGGGCCCGGGATGACGCATTTGTTTTTGTGCAGTTGCATAATCCGGATGAGAAGGCAATCCCAAATAATTTACTTTGCTTATTGCCGGATTTTTTTCCAGGAATTGCGCCACTTTCATTGCGTTCGCACAGTGTTTTTCCATTCTTATTTCGAGAGTTTTCATTCCCTGTGTCAACAAAAATGCATCAAAAGAATTACTGTTGCCTCCTAACAAACGATGCACTTTTTCGAGCCGTGTGTTCATTCTTTCAATATCTTTTCCTATCAAAACGCCTCCGATTGCAGTGCCATGGCCGTTTAAAAATTTGGTCGTAGAATGAACTACATAATCAACTCCGTATTTAAATGGTTGTTGCAAATAAGGAGTAGCAAAAGTATTGTCTACTGCAACGAGAAGATTTCTTTGCTTTGCTAATTTTGTCAGTGCATCGATATCAACACATTGAATCGTAGGGTTGGCGGGAGTTTCAAGATAAAGTAATTTTATTTTCGCATCATTTTTCAATGCTTCTTCCGCTTTATTCAAATCTCTGAGGTCAACAATTATTGCTTCGATTCCTAATTCAGGAAGAACGCGGTTCATCAATTCCTGCGTTCCGCCATATAATGAATAATGTGAAAGAATTTTATCGCCGCTTTTTAAATTTCCCAGCATCAAAGTAGTGATTGCCGCCATGCCGCTTGCGTGTAAACGCGCTTTTAGCTGCAATGGTTTGCCATTTTCTGTTAAACCAAAACCTTCCAAAGCTGCAATTTTATCTTCAGGCTCTTTCATGCTCGGATTTCCCCAACGGCTATAAATATAACCTGGTTCATCGCCGCTGAAACGCCGCATTCCTTGTTCTGCCTTATCAAAAACATAAGTGCTGCTGGCATATATTGGAGTTAGATGAGCATAATTTCCTTCAGTTTCGTGGCCCGCGTGGATTGCCGTTGAGCCGAAACCTTTTAATTGTTTTTTTTGTGATGACATTTTTATTTAGATAAACCGAAATAATGAATGCAGCAAAAGTAGCAAAAGATAAAAGGATAAAATAAAATGTAGCCGAGAGAAGTGGAAAAATACAATCGTTGATATTTCTTTTTTTGCTGTAATTTATGGCAACATCAGATAGTTTATTCCTGCATCATAATCTTTATCCAGCGCTTCTATCACTGCTTGCAGGTGCTTATCATTTCCTAAAAAATCTGCATTGGTTACATCGATAAAAAGCGTTTTGATTTTATATTGTTTGATGTATTGAGGATAGGTTTCCTGCAATGAAAAAAGATATTCAGGGTCGATCGATTGCTCGTAAGAGCGGTTTCTTTTTGCAATGTTATCTTTCAATTTTGAGACCGGCGCATGAAGATAAATCAGCAAATCCGGTTGTATCAATTGTGGGTTGATAATGTCAAACAATTTTTGATACAATAAAAATTCCTGTTCAGCCAGGTTCACTTTGGCAAACAAAAGACATTTCGTAAAGAGGTAATCAGAAATGGTAAGATTCTGAAACAAATCTTTCGTTTGCAACAGATCTTTTAGTTGCTTATATCTTTCCGCCATAAAAAAAAGCTCGAGTGGAAATGCATACTGCTGACGGTTTTCATAAAACTTTGGGAGAAAAGGGTTTTCTGCAAATTCTTCGAGAATCAATCGTGCATTAAATTGTTTACTCAATAAATGAGCAAGGGTAGTTTTGCCTGCGCCGATATTTCCTTCGATGGTGATGAAATTATATTTCATTCTTTTCATTCAGATAAATAATTGGACAAAAGTAGCTGACAACAAACAAATAATTATAGCGAATTCTTGTTTTCATTGCAAAGAAATCAGGATGCCGCCGTCACTTTTAATTGATCTTTGCAGTTTGCCAACAAATAATGAACGCTTTTGTTTAAAACAGGATGAACAAAATTTGGAGCTAAT
>JBQCFI010000038.1:0-5385 GCA_051959325.1 Ginsengibacter sp.
TCCAATTGTATCTTTACGCTATAACCTTCATCCTGGTTTACGTTATAAATCTCCAGCACTTTAGTTTGAGGATCTATTGTGTAGTGTACCTTGACCGGCACATTGCCGCCGTCAGGCAAGACATTAATAATTCCATCGTCATCAAGACACATGTTGGCTCCTATAAACCATCTTACGTTTACCACGTCTGCTTTATCAAATGATCCTTCTCCGCCAAAACCAGTGACAATGGGAACGTATTGGCAGGTGCGGGTATAACCGCGTCTTTCCCATGTAAACTCGCCTGCGAAATCCCATCCGGGAATTTTTCGTTTCTCAGATGACAAAATTGTAACGACGTCATTACATTCGTTTTTCTGAATGGAAATATTGTTAGCATAGATCTTAGGAGAAACGCGTATCCTTACATAGGCAGGTTTATTATCGAGTATGCTGTCCGGGTTGACTTGAACAGTATACACACCTAAGTCGGTGGTAACATCCACATCGCTATCCACGGATGGAAACACAATACGACTAACATACCATACTGCCGGAACAGAAGAGTCGGCGGCAATATTTTTAACCGTAGGTATTATTACACCACTTCTGGCTTTATCGTCCCCTTCATCCTTGAGTCCTTTATCCCATCTTGTCCCCTGGGCGAACCCGAAATACTGCCTGTATTCAATGTATATCCGTCCACGTCCTTTGTCATGCTCATTGTTTGGATGATATACAATCAGTTCTTTTTTACGGTCTTCCCCGGTTCCTGCGGGATACAATGTTTCCACCTCGTTATTACCAGCCTGCATGAAGTGAGATACCCGGCCTTTTAACTCAAGTGCCATTGGTTTTACGAAATGGAGATGGGCCCTGGAAAGCATGGGTCCTGCTGAAAGCGCATTCGGATAATCGGTAAGAGATTCAGTGTTATCGTCAATTGTAAAAGTAGGGGAAGCGCCGCCAAAGGAGGCCAGATGACATCAAATCATAGGGATCTCCATATACAGGATAATATTGTGCAACATTATCGTCTGACCAATCTGCCCCGGTATTCATAATGCCATAAGTATGATCGAAGCCAAAGAGATGTCCCAGTTCATGACACATAAAGGTGCGGGATTCAAATGCCACAAGTGTTGCCGTGTGGCCCGGACCTTCACCATCAGCTCCTGCGTCGAAACCTTTTAATATTTTTTCCGGTTGGGCGGCATCTCCGGCATGTTTCGGATTATCAATGTAAACATTACCCGGATATAGCATGATAATAAACCCATCATAACGACTGCGGTCAATGTTTGCAGCCGTAAAGGAAAGGTTGGCTAAATTACCTCTTGCATCAGGTGGAGTTGGCAACATTACATCGAAAGGACCATAGAAATCGAAGGTTGAAAGGTCCAGCCACCTATCAGAATTTTCCTGCCAATAATTTACAATGGAATATCGGCTTTTAACAAACAACTTTTTGCATTCTTCCATTGTGGGGATGGGTTGGTTAAGATCGTGCCGCACAAGAATTACAGCAAATTTGCGTACTTCACTCATGGATAAATCGTTTAAAAGTTAAGGAATTAAGACAAATTCTGAATATTTAAGTAAGATACCAAATTGCCGAAATCAACATGATTTAAGTTTTTAAGTGGTAGTTCCGCTGGTAAACCTAATGTCTCAAAGAGTGATTTCATGAATGGATAACCTCTAAATCGCTCATGGAAAAGCATGAACATTCTACCGATGACGTAGGAACCTGGCGCCTTGATACTCAGAACAGATGTCGATTTCTTATTGTCCGTAGTTGAAAACATACAGACAGTAGTGATTATCCGTCAATAAAGCCAATTGATTGATTTATTGAAACAGGAAGAACGGATTCCATAGTGAAAGAAAAAAAATCTTCTTATATATTTGAGGAACAAAAACTATACAAATCCAAACACATTGTTTTACCGTTATGCTATACTGATCGCATTTTTTCTTCTCAACTTTTTTACTGCCAATTGTCAGCAAAGATTAAAAGACAGTCTTACCAGCTTAATCAGAAATGCCCCTGAAAACAAAGAAAAGATACTGGTTTACCTTGATTATGGAAAAAGCCTGGCCGCGTCAAATCCTGATTCAGCAGAGATTTTTTATGAAAAAGCAAAAGAACTTGCTGAGCGCCTGAATGATCTGAAGGGAATGAGTAAATACCTTTCTTATCAAATCAACTTATTCAATCAAAAGGCGCAGTTTGAAGAAGGTTTAACAGCTGCGCAAAAAGATGTTGCGATTGCCCAACAATCGAAAGATCCTAAAATATTGATAGAAGCCTATAATGATGTTGCCAATGAATATGAATATCTCGCGGATTATCAGCAGGCGTCAGAATATTATATCAAATCTTTGAAGCTGGCTACCGACGCCGGTAACCTGGAAATGCAAAGCAAGATCGATGATAATCTCGCTTCTGTTTTCCTGTGGCTCAAGGATGATTCTCTTGCTTATAATTATTCTACCAAGGCGTTCGGCATTGCTCAACAGCGCCATGATACGGTTACCATGGGTAATTGTCTTTTGAATACAGGCGTTGCAGAAATTCATCAGAAAAAATATAAAGACGCACTTTCTCATTTTATTCAATCTGAAAAAATTGGTTACCGCATTCCCGACATGAGCCTTGTTGCAGATGCTTTATCGGATGAAGGTTTGGTTTATTATACAATTCATAATCTGGGACCAGCGAATGAAAAGTACCGGCAGGAACTTGACCTCAGTCAAAAATTTAATCTTCCGTATGAACAATTATATGCATTGTTCCAACTGGCAGTTATTGAAAAAGAAAAAAAGGATTTCCGGCATGCAGAGCAATATGCTTCCCGCGCAATTGCTATTGGCGAGGAGTTGAACACTCCTGCCGAATTGATGGAAATGTATGATACCATGTCTGTCATCAAACAAAAATTAGGTAAACCCGTGGAAGCTTTGTTGTTCAAAAATAAATATGTTGACATCAACGATTCCATTACCAATGCACAAATACAAACCAACATTCATCATCTTAACATACAATTTCGCTCCGCACAAAAAGATAAAAAGATCGCAGAACAAAATCTGAGCATTGAAAAAAATAAAGCCGCCATTGAAAAAAAGAATATGCTGCTTTTTATTTTTCTTGGCAGTATCATAGCACTCATCGCAATCCTGATTCTTTCAGTCAGGAATTACCGTCACAAACAAAAACTGCATCAGCAATCTTTGCTCACTTTGCAAAAGCAACATGAGCTGGAGACTTTGAAGGAAAAGATGCAGGCGCGCGAAGAAGAACGGGATCGTATCGGCCGTGAAATGCATGATGACATTGGTTCTGCGCTTACAACCATTCTGTATCTCAGCGACGAGCTCAAAACAAAAAGTAAAGATTCTGATCCAACCATTGCTTATAAAATTTCTTCAACCGCTACAGGAATTGTTGATAAAATGAATGAGATCATCTGGAGTATGAACCGGCAATATGATACACTCGATGACCTGGTTGCTTACACACGACAACATGCGGTTGAATTTTTACAAAATCATTCTTTAAAATATGATTTTCATGCCCCTGACTCAATTCCCCATATTCATATTTCAGGAGAACAACGTCGCAACATTTATTTAGTCATTAAAGAATCTTTGCACAATATTGTAAAACATTCCGGTGCTTCTGAAGTAAATATTTCTTTTCAAATTAACAAAGGGTTACAGGCATGCATACACGACAATGGAAAAGGTTTTCAAATACAGAACCAGCGGCGCTTTGGGAATGGATTAAAGAATATGCAACAACGAATGGAAAGCATTGGCGGCAGTTTTGAAATTGAAAATAATAACGGTACAACGATCAAATTATATTGTCCTTTACATGAAATCCAAACTGCAGAAACGGTATAACGAATGTTCTATTGAAACCCGCCAAAAGCCATATTATTTTTGTATGCAAAAAATTTTACTAAAACTGAATCAATGAAAAATCAGATCTCAATAAGCGTGGTGGAAGATATGGATGAAGTGCGCCAAAAAGTAAAACGCATTATTGATGAATCAGAAGAATTTATTTGTCTTTCTACCTACAGTAATGCCGAAAAAGCATTGGAAGAATTGCCGGATTTGCAACCCGATATTGTTTTAATGGATATCAATCTTCCGGGAATGAGCGGTATAGAATGCATCAAAGAAATTAAGAAAAAGTGCCGGCAGATCCAATTCATGATGTTTACCATTTATGAAAACAGCGAACAGGTTTATGAGGCGCTCGCTGCCGGGGCAACTGGTTATCTTTTAAAGAAAACTGCACCGGAAGAAATTCTTGATGCGTTAAAAGAATTGTACGAAGGTGGCGCACCAATGAGCACGCAGATTGCGAGAAAAGTGGTTTCATTTTTTCAAAAAGAAACTAAAAATAATCCGGCGGATTCTGAGTTGTCAAAACGCGAAAAGCAAGTGCTGGAGCTGCTTTCGAAAGGTTTTTTATATAAAGAGATCAGCGACCAGCTTTTTATTTCTACCGGAACTGTTCGCCAGCATATTCATAAAATCTATGAGAAACTTCATGTTCAAAACAGAACCGAAGCGATTAATAAGTTTTATGGAAGGTGAAACAAATAACCCTCTCGACCAGGACTATTTTTATTGAAACCACCGAAAATAAAAATCATCAAAATTTCTTCGTTTACTACCCGTTTTTTTAAAAGAGAAGTAATAAAATATAACTTTCGTTCTATTGACCTGCGCTTCCTTCACCTTTAATTTTGTCCCTGCAAATTATTCTTTTAAAAACTGAATTGTTTTTTACATCATCCGATTCCCTTGAAGAACCAATCAGCAAAAGCCGTACGATTAGTGTGTTTGAGAAGGATTGAGATTTCACTGTCTGTTCATTCATTCACTTTAAATATTCAACTCATGAAAAAAAATGCATTATTTTTTTTAGCAGCAATCGTTTTGTCAACTTCATTTATTCAATGCAAAAAAAATGATTCTAAAGCCGCAACCTATTATGGCAATGAAACAAAAGTTGGTGACGGCACTATCCGCACTTTTGTAACCTTAAACAACAATGGTGATCCTGAAAGCATCGGTTATAAATTTACAGAAAGCATGCTCACAGGATTGCCAACGAAAGATGCGATGAGCAATATGTTTATTCTGAATTTTCCGGCTAAGGCAAGTTCTACCGGTTATGATCATGGAGAAGTAGACTGGAATCCGAATGGCCACGATCCTGTCCAGATCTACGGTTATCCTCATTTTGATTTTCATTTTTATACTTCTTCTGTGAACGAGCTTTCCCAGATTATTCCTGGCCCTGACAGCGTTGCAGTGGCGCCACAATATGTACCCGCAAATTATATCAGCGGAGTAATAGCCGTGCCAGACATGGGTGTA
>JBQCFI010000039.1:0-6563 GCA_051959325.1 Ginsengibacter sp.
ACGCAGGATCAACAGGCCCAACTTCTTCCAACTAATTCCTTTTACAGATTATACAGATAGTCTCAACATTACGCGTGGTAATCCGAATCTCGTTCCTGAATTTACCAATTCATTTGAAATGAGCTACAGCAAAACTTTCAAAGGCGGCAATAACCTGCTCGGATCCATTTACTACAAACATTCGAACAACCTGATCACCCGTTATCTTAGCCCGGGGACCAATCCTTTTACGGGCAAAAGCGATATCATCAATACTTACATCAATGCGAATTCCAGTTATTCTTACGGCGCAGAAGTAACTTCTATAAATAAGCTAACCAAATGGTGGGATCTGACAACAAACGTAAATCTTTACCAGTCGAAGATCAATACTTCGAATATTCCGGGAAGCACCTCCCAGGATGCGTTAGTAAGCTGGTTTGGAAAGTTGAACAGTAATTTTAAACTGCCCAAATCTTTCAGCATACAATTATCTGCAGATTACCAAAGCAAAACAAATTTGCCGATAAATAACAGCGAGGGAGGGCGAGGTGGCGGACCGTTTGGACAGGCGGCACAAAGTTCTTCTCAGGGTTATATCAAATCTTTCTGGGGCACCGACATTGCTGTAAAGAAGAGCTTTCTTAAGAATAATGCGGCTTCACTGAGTGTGAGCATGAATGACATTTTCCGCACACGCATCCAGGATCAGTATTCCGTAAGTCCTTATTTTATTCAGAATTACAGTCGATTGAACAATCCGCAAATCGTTCGTGTCAATTTTACCTATCACTTCGGAAAAATGGACGTGAACTTATTCAAACGTCAGAATACGAAAGCAAATGCCACACAGGATATGATGCAAATGGCGCAGTAAGCACTCATGCTGAAGGCGAAAGGCACCGAAAGAAAGATTTTACACTATTTCAGTTGATGTAAAATCTTTCTTTTTTTTGTAAGTAGGGTTGGTAAAAAGAAGATGGTTCATACGACTAGCACTCACATCTTCATACGATTAGTACTCACATTTTATCGTAACTTTATTTGTTTCAAAATAAAATGACTACAAAAAAAGCTATCGCTGATAAATTATTAGCCTATCTGAAACACCAGATTTCTTTGACACAACTGACAGATTGGGCGGAAAAAACTCTTACCGATTCTTCTTATGAAGATGACGATTCCCATACGATTCGAAATGTATTGACTCAGCTTGGATTAGCAGATGTAAAATCGTTTGGCCTTGAATGGACAGATTGCGAAGAGATAATGGAAAAATTAGGCTTTAAACTGGAGGTCAATGCTTTGGAAATCGCATAAGCGCTACCTTTTCCGCACAATAATATTTCCCTCTTTAAAATATTTGCCCACCACCGGCATTCTTTGAAACTCTTTCCACTCTACGTTCAGGATAAACCAAACATAAAGGAGCAATAGAACAGTAGCAGAAATAAAATTGACAATACTTCCTGTGAAGAAATGTGTAAATGCGCGATGAATGAAAAATAAAAGCACGACAATCACAATATAGGCGGTTAGTTTTTTCCATGCATATGGAATGCGGTAATCTTTTTGTCCCCAGATAAATGAAATAACCATCATGCTGAAATAACATAAAAAAGTGGCCCAGGCGCAAGCCATATAACCAAAATAAGGAATAAAAATAAAATTGATGAGCAGGGTTAATGCGGCACCGATTAAAGTAATATAGGCTCCCGCAATTGTCTTATGTGTTAGTTTGTACCAGATAGAAAGGTTGTAATAAATTCCCAAAAACATATTTGCCAAAAGCAGGATGGGAACCACTTTCAGGCCTGTCCAGTAGATTTTCAATTTCGCCGGATCTGTGCTTAAAAAGTATTTCCAGATATCAATGTATAGTGCAACTACAAGGAACATAACCGTAATCGTGATCACGAAAAATTTCATCACCCTTGCATATACTTTTTGTGGATTCTGGCCTTCTGCCTGTTTGAAGAAAAACGGTTCTGCTCCCATCCGGAACGCCTGGATAAATAAAGTGATGAGAATGGATAATTTATAACACGCCGAATAGATCGCCACCTGGTCTTTTGCCGCAGTGATATTGCCCACAGGTGCCAGCCACGATAGCATAATGCGATCAAAAGTTTCATTGATCATTCCTCCAAAGCCTGCAATGATCAGCGGCATGGAATAGATCATCATCGTTGTCCAGACTTTTCTATTGAATTTGAATCTGAAAGAGAAAAACTCCTTATACAAAAAAGCAAAAGCAAAAAAAGATCCCAATAAATTGGCGATCATATAATAACCAACTCCGTATTCAGGTTTGTAAAACGTGCCGAAAAATCCATTCGGAGATTCTTTAGCAAGCCGTGGGCAAATAGATAAAAAAAAGTAGATGGCAACCATCTGCAATACGATGCTTGAAATGCGGATGAGTGCATATTTTCTCGGCCTTTGATCTAACCGGAGTTTGGCATAAGGCAAAGTGCACAATGTATCCAGCGCAATGATCAACGCCGCATAACTAATGAATTCCGGATGATCATCTATCCTTAAAAAATGAGCGATAGAAGACCTTGAAATGATCAAAAGGGCTGTGAGTAAAAATGTGCTGCAAAGAATTGAAATAACGGCAGTATCGTAAATGTCTTTTTTGTATTCAGCTTTTGTGGCAAATCTGAAATAAGCCGTTTCGATCCCGTAAGTAAAAATGACATTCAGAAATGGAATCGCCGCGTACATGAGGCTCATGTCGCCATATCGTGCAACAGATAATTTAGAAGTAAGATAAGGGGTAAGCAGGTAAATTAAAAACCGTCCAACAATGGAGCTAACGCCATACCACATCGTTTGCCCTGCTAATTTTTTTATACTGCTCAAAAAATATCTGGTTTAAAAAGAGGCAAATTTAATCGTATAAAATGGAAAACAGGAAAACGCGTTATTTCTTGCTTTGCTGAATCCCTTTTTCTTTTATTCAGAAAAATCCTTCACTTTTTTTCTCCCTGCTTTTATCATTCCTTTCTCTTTTTTCTTTTTAATTCTTTTGGCTTTGGAGGCTTTGGTAGGCTTGGTGGGTTTGCGTTTTTTTGTTTTAATCAGGGCATTTGTAATCAATAAATGCATTTTTACAATCACATCTTCTTTATTGCCCAACTGCGTTCTTCCTTTTTGGCTTTTTACCAACAGGTAACCATCTTTGGTAATTTTATTGCCCAGCTTTTCAAGAATCATTTCCTTTTGCTTGTCTGTCAGTATTTCTGACGAGGCTACATGAAACGCCCCTTCTACCATTGTTTCCACTTTGTTCACATTCTGGCCGCCCGCGCCTCCGCTACGCGCTGTCTTAAATTTTATTTCGTTTAAAACATTTACCATTCAATAAAAGTACAAATTCGCCCCAAGGTTGCCAATCTTTCTACCGTTGCTTTTACTTTTTCAAATACTTTTCCCGGAGGTTGGCAACCTTCTAACGTTGATTTTACTTTTTCAAACACTTTCCGAAGGTTGGCAACCAGTTCCTTCCAATTAATTCGTAATTTGTACCGGTAATTTTTATAAGACGAAAAAAAAATCCATTTTTGCATATAACCCATTCCTAAATGAAGTTAAAAGAAATATACCCCTCCCTATGCGAAAGAAAACAGAAAGGTAGAAAGTCTTTTGCTGTTTTGATTGACCCGGATAAAGTAAATGATGAAAGAATGGAGCAACTGATCCGCCTGGCAGTTGCGGCAAAAGTTGATTATTTTTTGGTGGGAGGAAGTCTCGTTATTTCAAACTATCTGGATGAATGTGTTCAGTTTATCAAAAGAAATTGCGCGATTCCTGTGATCCTGTTTCCCGGCAGTTCCACACAGATTTCAAAATATGCCGATGCGCTCCTTTATCTCTCCCTCATCAGCGGCAGAAATCCCGAATTATTGATCGGTCAGCATGTAGTAAGTGCTCCGGCAATAAAACAAAGCGGCCTTGAAATAATGAGTACCGGGTATATGGTGATCGACGGCGGCGCTCCCACAACCGTCTCCTATATTTCTAACGCCGCACCATTACCGGCGGATAAAAATGAAATTGCCATGTGTACCGCTATGGCTGGCGAAATGCTGGGCATGAAAATCATCTATATGGACGCCGGAAGTGGCGCGAAAAGGCCAATCACCGAAAGCATGATCGAATTGGTAGCGCGTGCAATTGAAGTTCCATTAATAATCGGCGGCGGTATTACCGATCCCGAAAAAGCCTATCTGAATTGCAAAGCCGGCGCTGATGTGATCGTTGTAGGCAACGCGATAGAAAAAGACGAATCACTGATTATGGAAATGGCTTCTGCAGTACATTCTGTGCCGGTGAAAGTGGGTTAGATAATTTTTCTCATATTTTAAACTGTTTATCTTTTTCTCAACAAATCATTTACAAAGTGTGTAAATTATTTACCTAATTTTACTTTTTATGAAAGTGGTATTTAAAACACTTGCATTGGAGCGGCTTTTTTTAATTCCTGTGGAAAATATCGGAAAGTTGTCATTTCAAAAGAATACAATTATCCAATATAAAAATCGTGTTTCGCTCTTACAGGCTATAGATCAGATAACAGATTTATATTCATTTAAATCGTTGCATTTTGAAAAATTAAAAGGAGAAAGAACAGGGCAATCCTCGATAAGAATTAATGATCAGTATCGTTTAATTATTGAACAGATTAATACTGAAGTGATACAAATTTTAATAGTTGAAATTTCAAAACATTATGAATAGCGCAAATTATCCCCCACATTTATACCATCCTGGCCAATTGATAAAGGAAGAAATAGATTATCGGAAAATCTCTCAAAGAGAATTATCAAAACTGACGGGAGTAGCAACAAATATTATTAATGAAGTTTTAAAAGGTAAAAGAAACTGCACGCCCGGTTTTGCCGTAAAGTTAGAAGAAGCATTAAAGCTTGATGCAAAAGTTCTATTGCGTTTGCAAATGAATTATGACATTGCAAAAACAAAAATTAATACGATCAAAAGAATAAACAGTCTGTCGATTATTACAGAGAAGGAAAAGAAGAACCTGGTAAATGCATTAATTTAACCAGCCTTTCAGTTCTCTCGCTCTTTATGTAATTAAAAGAAGCAGCGATGGTTGTATTTCTTTGTTTACTAGAAAATAGTTTGCACAAAAAAAGCCGGTCATTCAACCGGCTATGTTTAGATAATATTGAAAACAATAAAGATTATTGCTGCATCGCAGGTGGCATATCAGTCTGCCCACCCTGATCATTCATATTTTTACGTTTGAAAAGAGAGAAATCAGCTTTGCCAAAACGCCAGCTCAAATTCACCCTCACTCTTTGCGGATCCCTCTGTCTTTCAATATCCTGCACAGAATAAATCTTATTACCCAGGTTCGATTCAGAATGAATCTTTGTAATCCTGGTGCGGAAGATATCATTCATGCTCACTGAAAGCGAAAGCGATTTGTCTTTCAGGAAATCTTTTTTAAGTGCTGCATCAAATCCGTAAACTGGTAATGAATATCCGTTGGCAGTTGAAAGATTTCCGCCACCCCAATGGCCGCCGCCGCCACCGCCTCTGCCCGGAGGTAAAATGGTTTTGCTGGTATAATCTCCTGTAATTTGAAAACTAATGTTAGAAGGCAGTTTAAAAGTACTGTTTATCTTTCCAAACCAGCTCCATTTTTGATTGGTAAGATTAGCGCCGCCCAGGTTACTTCCATTAATCTTTGAATTATAAAAATTCACGTTAGTGGTTAAATCCCACCATGAAGCCAGTTTATTTACAGAAGTAACTTCCAACCCGTAAGCCTCAGAACTGTTGGCATTTACATAAGAAGTAATAAACACAGAGTCATTATAGGCCGGATTTGGATTCTTTGCCCAATATTGATACCGGGAAATCAAGTTGTTAGTTCCGCGGTAATATGCTGTGGCGATGATATTATTGCCATTCTTGAAGTTTACATCATAAGAAAGTTCCAATAAATTGGTAAACTCCGGAACCAATGAAGCATTGCCGACACTAATGTTCAACGGATCACTGTAATCATAATAAGGGATTAGTTGCCAGAAATTAGGACGGTTTATTTTCCGGGAATAATTCAGTTGCAAATCTTCTTTATCATTTAATTTCTGTGTTAAAAACACACTCGGGAAGAAGCTCAACGGGAAAGAATTGCTGAATGTTTGATTCGAATCAATAAGCGATCCTGAATATTCGGAACTTTCTATTCTTCCGCCCAATTGGTAAGTGAAGTCTTTTATTTTCTGGGAAAAAGTAACATAGCCCGCATATACCTGGTCTGTGTATTTATACTTACTGTTCAGCGCCGGAAGGCTCATGTATTTTCCGGTAGCAGTGTCCATCAGAAAATTCAGATTGTCACTGTTGGAATTCCTGATAGCGCCTCTCAAACCGGCCTCCAGTTTGATTTTGTCGGTAATTGGATTTGAATAGTCTGTTTGTACGGTAAGATTATCGCTTGTTCCGCTTCCTGAAGTTCTTTGATCAGTAAAAGGACCATTTCGTGAACCATCGACATTATAATATTGGGTACCGATATCCTGGAGATTGGTGTTTTTGCTGTA
>JBQCFI010000040.1:0-4289 GCA_051959325.1 Ginsengibacter sp.
CACTGCAGATCGTAATACTATAAAAGCCGATGGAACTGATCTTTCATTTGTGACGGTAAAAATTCTTGATGAAGAAGGCAACCTGGTCCCTGATGCAGATAACCTCATAAATTTTACAGTAAAAGGAGAAGGATTTATTGCGGGTGTTGATAACGGATTGCAAACAAGTATGGAACCTTTCAAAGCCAGTTACCGTAAGACTTTTAACGGTTTGTGTCTTGCCATTATTCAATCAAAAGAAAAGGAAGGACGAATTATGTTGAAAGCAACATCGGCAGGATTGAAAAATGCAGAATTAGTTATTGAGGTAAAAAAATAAGAATTTTTTTTAGATGAAAGAATGATTAGAATTTATTTTTCAAAATTTATAACTATTTTAAAAACAGTAAAACAACAAATTACGTCGATTCTTATTTTACACAATTAAAGATCTAACTGTAAACAATTATATTGATTTTTGAACTTCAATCTGCACGGCTTTTAAATCAATATTTTGTAGAAAATTGAAGATCGAAGAGAACAAAAAGCACGCGATAAACAATCTTCCTAATCCTTATTTACTGCCCTGTATTTTGTAGGAGACATTCCTATCACTTTTGAAAATCTTCGTGAGAAATAATAGGGATCATCAAAGCCCATATTAATGGAAATCTCCTTCACCGATTGGTCCGTGAAATCCAGGAGCTGACTGGCTTTCTGCATTTTCATTTGTATGAAATAATCAATTGGCGCATAGCCGGTTTTTTCTTTGAATAGGCCTGAAAAGCGTGAGGGGGAATAATGATACAAACTACTGAATTCATTTAGCGAAATATTTTTATTGATATTTTCACGCATATACAAAATAGCCTGGTCAACACAACTTAATTTATCATTTGAAACGGTAAAATGCCTGGCATTGTAAATAAACAGGCTTAAAAAATGGGATAGGCACATGTTGGCGAATAACAGATTGTCTTTGCTGTAGCCAAGCTCCAGCGCTTTATATATGTTGGAAAAGCACGAAAAAATTTCGCTGCTGCTTTTCACATGATGTGGTTTAAAATAGGTCTGTACCGTTTGTATTGAATTGAAATAGCTGAGCATATCTCCTCCGAAATGAACCCAGTAAATGCTCCATGGATTGTTGTCATTGCTACCGTAGGAATGTTTTACATTTTGCGGCAAAATAAAAAACTCGTGGGCGCGAACCTCATATTTTTGATCTTCTATTTTATACCAGCCGCTGCCATCCACACAATAAAAAAGAAAGTTTTCGGGCAATCCTTTTTTTCGCGATGTATAATGTCCTGCTGCCTTAGGATAATAACCGAGTCCGCAAACATAGAGCTGGTTGAGCATCGCTTTTACCAATACTTTTGATTTGAGAACCGGCTTGGGTATTTCAATCCGTTGACGGCCTTGTCCATACCAAATATTTTTATGAGATCCACCCTTTTTTTCCATCTTTTAAATGCTAAATCAATAAGGGCGTAAATTATAAAAAATAGCGAAATTGTCCATCATTATAGGAAAACCTGACATTGATTTTAACTTTTTGTGCCGATAATTTTGGTAACACAATAAAGCGATCAAAAAAGAAAGATTTTTAATGGCCGTCTGATTGCTCTTGATCCTAAAGAAAAAGCTGGTATAAAATGGATTTAACTTTGCTGAGAAACACGCTGGTTTTCTTCTCAATTAACGACGATTGATGATAATTTAATTTGCTAATCCGGTTAATAATTTTGTCCTTGAAAATGCTTTTTTTAAAAAAGTATAATATAAAAGATATGCCTGGGAAAATGATAAATAAAAAATATTTCTGCATGTTGGCTTTGGTAGCCTTTTCCGGTTTGGCAACCGCTCAAAATAATACGCAGCAAACAGATAAGGAGCAGACTTATATAAAGGTAATTGATCAGCGTGCACAAAAGATTGTCGCCACTCTTGATATTAAAGATGCCGCCACAGCGAAAAGAGTAGAAGATATTATTGCAAACAGATATCATCAATTAAATGATTGGCAACATGAGGAAGAAGCAAAAGTGAAAGCAGCGAAAACCGAAAATACCAACGATAAGACAGCTTTGAAAGCGCAAATAGATTCCTATCAAAAAGAAGAAGATGCTAAAATTGATTCGTCACACAAGGACTACATTTCAGCATTGTCGAAAGAACTAACAGCACAACAGGTAGACAAGGTGAAAGATGGGATGACATACAATGTATTACCCATTACCTACAAAGGATACGAGGAAATGATACCCAATCTTACCGAAAAGCAAAAGGCCCAAATATTTGCGTGGCTTAGCGAAGCGCGTGAACATGCAATAGATGCAGGCAGCTCTGAAAAAAAGCATTGGTGGTTTGGGAAATATAAAGGAAGGATCAATAATTATCTTTCTGCACAAGGATACGATCTGAAGAAAGAAGGTGAGGATTGGCAAAAACGAAGAGACTCCGCAAAAGCGGAAGTTGGAAAGTAACTGGTTTCTTGAAAGACACAAATTTTTAAATACGTTGGGCTGAAAGTCCAAAAAATTGCTGGTTTAATTTTTTATACACTTAAAGATTTAAAGATGAATCGACATTTTACTAAAAGCACACTGATCCTGTTAATTGGTATGCTAGGCTGCTTCACTTCATTTGCGCAATCAAAAACGGTCAAAGGAGTCGTCAAAAGTGCAGACACCAAGGAACCGCTGCAAGGAGTAACTATTGGAATAAAAGGAAAGGCTGTTGGTGGAACCTTCACCAATAGCAGGGGAGAGTTTTCGCTCATTGTTCCTTCTGACAACGCGGTGTTGAAGGTAACGTCGGTCGGCTATCAATACCAGGAAATCCTGGTAGGAAGTAATACGGCACTTACGATCCTAATGCAGGAAGATACCAAAGGACTGGGTGAAGTTGTGGTAGTGGGATATGGCCAACAGAAAAAAAGGGATATTACCGGATCTATCGCTAGTGTCAATTTAAAAAGAATAGAAGATATTCCTGTTGCTTCGATTACGGAAGCGTTAAGAGGCCAAATACCTGGGCTGAATGTATCCGGTGGTAGCCAACGACCTGGCGATCTGGCTACATTGAGCGTTAGGCAACAGTTTAACCTGGGAAAAGATGGAGGTGGAACTGCGCCAATAGTTGTCATAGACGATGTGATCCAGGTTGACCCGCAAACCGGATTGCCTTCATTGGAAGCGTTTAATAACCTTGATTTATCTGAAGTTGAAAGTATTACTGTGGTGCGCGATGCTGCCGCTGCCATTTATGGAGCCCGCGGATCTCAAGGTGCAATAATAGTAAAAACAAAACGCGGACGGATTGGTGGGCCGCGCGTAACTTACACTGGAAAGTTTGAAACAAACGATGCAGTAAGTCATGGCAAAGTGATGAATGCGAGGCAATTTGGTGATTATTCCAATAAATTTCTCAGGGCCAGGGGAGTAAGTGAAAGTGCTTTGTATTCAGATGCTGAGCTGGCAAGTATGGATTCTTTAAATTATGATTGGTTGGGGAATACGTGGCATGCCGCTAACACCATGCAACATTCTTTAGATGTAAGTGGAGGTACAGAGAAGGCAACCTATTTTACCGGCGCATCTTTTTATACACAAGGTGCTAATATGGGCTCTCAGGATTTTAAACGCTGGACATACAGAGCCGGTACGGACGTAAAGGTAACGAGCGGACTGCATTTGGGTGCCACCATTGCTGCAAATAATACAGATGTTACAAAATCATTTACTAAAATAAATTTTAGTGATGGTTACGCAAATGGCGGGGAACAAAATGATTACAGTGTCTTGTTGCACATGCCCAAATATATTCCATGGATATATAACATCAACGGCCAGGATGAATACATTTCACCGCCATTGGCTTCAAATAAAACAGGAAATGTAAAAGGTAACAATTCCTTAAGTAACTGGAATTATTATTCGTTGTTAAACAATGGCTCACAAACGACTAATAAGAACTTTACTTATAACGTGAATTTCTCATTGCAGTATGATGTTCCATTTATTCAGGGGTTATCATTTAAGTTAAATTACGGAATGTCTCAACAGGCAACGAATACAGAACAGGATATGTTCCCGCAATTATTATATCAGAACTCGAATATTACAACTGAGGGCATGCATTTATTTTCTGAAATTGGTTCGAATGATTCCAAGTGGAAGGGTACATTAAATACCGCAAACGCCCGTGTTACTTATGATAACACAACGTCAAAAAATGAGCAATCCAACTTCTTCATAACCTATGACAAGAAGATTGGAGAACATCGTATTTCGGCAATGGTTTCA
>JBQCFI010000041.1:0-4692 GCA_051959325.1 Ginsengibacter sp.
TCTTCTTCATTGGTAATAACATATTGCGATCCACAGATTTTTTTAAACTGCTCAATATGCGTGTCGGTAAGGTTGCGCTTGTCTGCTTTTTTATCCATTAAATAATTTTTTTAAAGGCGTGTCAAAAAATATTTTCACGCAATTGATTGTTGAATCAATTCTATTTGGAAATAATTCGTTTTTTGCAGCGCAAAAATATCTGTATTTGAACCAATAAAAAAATTATAACCTTAAGCGAATTGTGCTTCTTAGCTGAAAAAAAATCAATAGGTGATCCCGTTCTTTTTTATCACATTTAAAAATCAAAATTGGCTGTATTTATCCTTTTGCTGTGCGCGTATAAACAACTGTTGTAATTTTTTTGCTGATGAAAAAATTTTATCTGTATTTTGAACCGATGAAAAAATTTTTACTCGGTGCAATTATTGTTGCAACAGTTTTACTTTGTTCCTGCTCCATTTCCAAAAAAATAAACCGCCCGGCAACGAAATATTTGTTGCATGATGAAGCGTTTGTAAATGCACATACAGGGATCAGCGTTTACGAACCGGCAACAGGAAAATATTGGTATAATTACCAGGCGGAAAAATATTTTACTCCGGCGAGCAATACAAAATTAGCAACCTGTTATGCAGCAATGAAATATTTGGGAGATAGTTTGATTGGAATAAAATATGCAGAGATCAATGACACTACTGTTGTCATAAAAGGCATGGCCGATCCGTCTTTTCTGCACAGTGATTACATAAATAATCCCGTTTTTGATTTTCTGAAAAAATATAAAAACATTCAAATTATCAATCCTGCTTTTGATCAATACTTAGGCGCCGGATGGGGCTGGGGCGATTATCTGGAAGATTATATGGCACAGAGAAGCGCGTTTCCTTTTCATGGAAATACCGTGATGGTGGATTGGGTAAATGAACATACTTTGTCCTTTTTACCTTTTTATTTTCAAAAGAAATCGGTGATAAACGGAAATCTTTTAAAAGGATACGATGCTTACCGGCCGTGGGATACAAACGATTTCGCTTTTAAGGATGGACGAACCAAACATTCTGAAATTCCTTTCAGGCCAGATGAAGCAACATTGCAAATTTTATTGCAGGATACGTTAAAGAACAATGTTGAAACAATTGAAAATTATTCCGGCAATCTGACCAAAATAATTCATTCCCAGCCCACAGATTCTTTGCTGAAACCGATGATGCATCGAAGTGATAATTTTTTTGCAGAACAAAGTTTGCTAATGGTGAGTGAAAGATTGTTAGGAGAAATGAGTGATCGCAAGATCATAGATACTTTATTAAAAACAGATTATAAACTCATGCCTCAAAAGCCATCGTGGGTAGATGGCTCAGGGCTTAGCCGCTATGATCTTTTTTCTCCAAAAGACTTTGTATTTATTTTGAATAGGATGAAAGATGATTTTGGAATGGACCGAATCAAAAATATTTTGCCAACCGGCGGAACAGGGACGATTACCAGTTATTACAAACAAGACAGCGGCTATATTTTTGTGAAAACGGGAACGCTGAATGGAGTGGTGGCGTTGAGTGGTTTTTTATATACAAAGAAAAATAAGTTGCTGATTTTTTCAGTTTTGGTCAATAATCACAGAAGCTCTGCAACCAGTATTCGTAAAGGAATTGAAAGATTTATCCAGGATTTGAGGGATAAATTTTAAAGGTTTGAAAGATGTTACTGTCAGGAAGTTTCATTAATACAAAAAGTGAAAGTTTTCTCTTTCAGCAATTCACCTTTCATTTTACCCTAAAATAAAAAAATCAAATCCTACCTTTGCATTTCTTAGAAAAAAGGGCGTTGGATGAATCTTGATGTGTTGATGAATAGTTATGCGAATGATCCCCGCATTTTTAAAATTGCGGATGGCATTCTATTGTCAAATCCCCAACACATCCACCTTTCCGGGTTGCATGGCAGCGCTTCGCAATTTATTTTTTCAGCAGTTTTTAATCTTCCCGTTACCTCCCAATTAAATCACCTGGTAATTTTAAGAGACGCAGAAGAAGCCGCCTATTTTCACAATACGATTGAAAATATTACCGGCGCACTCGATCTTTTTTATTTTCCTTCTTCTTTCAAAAACAAAAAGAATTTTCACCAACTCAACAGCAGCCATGTGATGCTCCGCACGGAAGCGCTTACAAAAATCAGTTCGGGCGGAAATAAAAAAGTAATCGTTACCTATCCCGAAGCCCTTTTTGAAAAAGTGGTTTTATCAAAAACGCTTTCGCAAAATATCATTCACTTCAAACAAGGCGATACGATAAAAGTGGATGAACTGCTTCAACGCTTTGTGGACAACGGTTTTGTGAGAACGGATTTTGTTTATGAACCAGGGCAATTTGCTGTGCGTGGCGGCATCCTGGATGTTTATTCTTATGGTAATGAAAAGCCTTACCGCATCGAATTATTTGGAAACGAGATAGACAGCCTTCGCCTGTTTGATCCGCTTACTCAATTGAGCGAACGCAAACTCTCTGAAGTACGCATCATTCCAAATGTAGAAACCCAATTCACCAGCGGAGAGAAAGTTTCTTTATTAAATTTCTTACCCGAAAATACCATTATATGGAGCGAAGACTGGGAGTTTATTAAGCAAAAAATTGAGCAGGAAGAAGAAGATTTGAAAGAAGCGTTAAGCAATTTGCCAAAAGCAGAAAGCGCAAAGCCGAAGGCAGCAGGCAGCAGGCAGGAGGATGAAGATGAATTGAATGAGAAAACAGACGTTTCAGAAAATGATTTTGTTTCCGCATCTGTTTTGGAAAAACAAATTGACCAACGGCACATTGTCGAGTTCGGTAACAAAACGTATTTTTCAAAAGGAAATGAAATTCAATTTTCCATTCAACAACAACCGGCTTTTAACCGCCAATTCAAACTGTTGATAGAAAATCTGAAATCCTTTGAAACAAAAAAATACAATATTTATTTGTTTGCTGAAAACCCGAAACAATTGGAACGATTGCATTCTATTTTTACCGATCAGGATGCACAAATAAATTTCGTTCCCGTTCCCGTTTCCATCCATGAAGGCTTTATTGATAATGATTTAAAAATTGTTTGTTATACCGATCACGAAATTTTCCAACGCTACCATAAATACCGCGTAAAACAATCTTTCAGCAAAAACAAAGCGCTTACTTTAAAGATGCTGCGCGAGTTGCAGCCAGGAGATTATGTAACGCACATCGACCATGGAGTGGGCGTGTACAGCGGTTTACAGAAGATTGAAACAAACGGCGTTATGCAGGAAGCTGTAAGAATTATTTACAAAGACAAAGACCTTCTGTATGTAAATATTTCGTCACTGCATAAAATAAGCAAGTACAGCGGCAAGGAGGGAACGATTCCTAAAATGAACAAATTAGGAAGCGACGTTTGGAATAAATTAAAGGATAAGACCAAGAAACAGGTTAAAGATATCGCTACCGATTTAATAAAATTATACGCACACAGAAAAAGCCATAAAGGCTTTGCACATGCGCCCGATAATTATATGCAAACGGAATTGGAATCTTCTTTTTTGTATGAAGACACACCGGATCAAAGCAAAGCCGTAACCGATGTAAAAACGGATATGGAAAAGGAATCACCGATGGACCGGCTGATTTGTGGCGATGTTGGTTTTGGCAAAACAGAAGTTGCAGTCCGCGCTGCTTTTAAAACAAATCTCAACGGCAAACAGGCTGCTGTACTGGTTCCTACAACAATTCTCGCTTATCAGCATTACAAAACATTCAGCGAAAGATTGAGCGATTTTCCGGTAACAGTTGATTATCTGAATCGTTTTAAAACGTCTAAAGAAAAGAAAGAAACTTTACAAAAATTACAGGAAGGAAAAATAGACATCATCATTGGCACACATGCTTTATTGGGCAAAGAGGTAAAATTTAAAGACCTTGGTTTGATGGTGATAGATGAAGAGCAAAAATTTGGTGTTTCGGCAAAAGAAAAATTAAAACAACTTCGTACAACTGTAGATTCGCTAACCTTAACGGCAACGCCAATCCCAAGAACTTTGCAATTCAGCTTGATGGGAGCGCGCGACCTAAGCATTATCAATACGCCTCCACCAAACCGTCAGCCGATTCAAACAGAAGTTCATGTTTTTAACCAGGATTTTATCCGTGATGCGATTTATTATGAAGTAGAAAGAGGCGGGCAGGTTTTTTTCATTCACAACCGGGTAAATGGTCTGCTTGAAATGAAAAATCTCATCCAGGGATTATGTCCTGATTTGAGTATTGCATATGCTCACGGCCAGTTGGAAGGCGCAAAACTTGAAGAAACGATTCTTGATTTTATTGATCATAAATACGATGTTTTGATTTGTACAAACATTGTAGAAAGCGGTGTAGATATTCCAAATGTAAACACCATCATTGTGAATAACGCGCACCATTTTGGACTCAGTGATTTGCATCAGCTTCGCGGAAGAGTGGGCAGAAGTAATAAAAAAGCATTTTGTTATTTATTAGCTCCGCCGATGAGCACCTTAACTGCTGACAGCAGAAAAAGACTCACTACATTAGAACAATACAGCGACCTTGGAAGTGGCTTCCAGATTGCGATGCGCGATTTGGATATTCGTGGAGCAGGTAATATGCTTGGCGGCGAGCAAAGCGGATTTATTGCCGAAATTGGTTTTGAAATGTATCAGAAAAT
>JBQCFI010000042.1:0-13234 GCA_051959325.1 Ginsengibacter sp.
ATCCTCGTTATCATATTCCCAGTTTTCACTTAGTGCGCCGTCTTCAAGACAATATAATTTAGTGGCAGAGCAAGCATAGATATTGTTGTTACTTGCGCTATTTATAACAGGTGCATGGGTGTCAAAATTCCCATAAAGTGACATTCCGTTAACAGCGTAAACTTTACCATCAATACTACCTGCATAAATAATACCTTAGGAATTATTGGAGCAGGTAGTAAATTTTGCCGGCATTGTGTATGTAGAAATCAGCGTTCCTTGATTAGCATCTAAATGAAGTAAATGAGTCGAATCATCCCCAAACCACAAGGAGCCGAAATAGGCCGATTTTCACTTCATAATCGATTTTGGAGTGAACTGTCCAAATTTATTTGTCTACTCTCCAATTAAAAGTTGTAGCGAACGTTTCAATTCCTTACATAACTACAAATATTAAAACTCATCTCGCAAGTTTTTTAAAAATGTAATGTCCTTTACTCTGCTCTCATAATACTTGGCGATGAAAACAACATTTTGCTGGCTCTTTAACTAACTGCCAATATGCCGTACATCGATTATAATGGACCTAATCTAATTTGTGATATGCCATCTCTTTAAACTAGGTAATTACGGTGCTCATCATATATCAGCCCTCATGTTTACTTTAATTTTCCGTTCACTTTTTAAAACATTATTTGCAGAATTTGTTTTATAACAGCATCCATACACGAAATTTATCCCAATAAAAACCGATAACAGTTTACTGCTTTTACTTCTACGAGTTGAAAATATCACACAACAATAAATAACGCAAATAGATAATTGAAAATTTTTCCGAGCTAATCTTTCTTCATTTTTGCTGTAATTTGCAATTCTACCCGAACTCAAGGAATACTATGAAATTGAAAGGATTGTTTTTTTTTGTGCTCTGTTTTTTTGATGTATGTGCACATGCGCAACAACAATATGAACTGAACAGGGGCTGGCAATGCATTAATGTAAAAGACACGCATCAGAATGGAGAAAAAATTTCGCAACCTTCTTTTTCACTAAAAGATTTTATCCCAGCTACTGTTCCAGGCACGGTGCTAAGCATGATGCTCGCTAACAAAATGGTACCCGATCCATTCTATGGAATGAACAACGAAAAAATTCCCGACATCTACAATACCGGCCGTGATTATTACACCTATTGGTTTGTAAAAGATTTTGCAGAAAAAGTTACTAAAGCTGAAGAACAGGTGTGGCTGCATTTTCGGGGCATTAATTACAGTTGCGATGTTTTTCTCAACGGGCATCAATTGAATGAAAAAAGATTTTATGGAATGTTTTTACGCCAGCAATATAACATAACACGATGGCTCGCAAAAAATGGAAAGAACAGGCTGGCTGTGATTGTGTACCCTCCCGATCCGGTTGGAGATCCCAACGGTGGACAAGGCGGCGATGGAACTATTGCCAAAAATGTTACGCACCAGTATGTAGCAGGATGGGATTGGATTCAACCGGTAAGAGACCGCAACACAGGCATCTGGGATAAAGTAACCATTGAAAAAACAGGCGCGGTAAATGTTCAGAACGCGCATGTCATAACACTTGTGGCAGGCAAAAGATTCGTTAAAGGAAAACAAGCGCCTGCCACTATAAAAGTCTCCGCTGAATTATTAAATGCAACCGGTAAAGAAATACATGGGGAGTTGAAATACAGCATCGGGGGAGAAATAATCAGAACTAATGCGACAGTTCCGCCGAAATCAAAAATAATTGTGCAGCTGCCCGATCACGTTTTAAACGATCCAAAACTCTGGTGGCCCAATGGGTATGACGCACAAAACCTATACGAAATCAGTGTACAATTTATACAGGAACGCGGATCAATAAGCGACGCGGAAAATATAAAATTCGGTGTGCGTGAAATCAATACGGTTTGGAACCCTACAACACGCAGCCGTGAAGTACGCGTGAACGGCCAAAAGATATTTATCAAGGGCGGCAACTGGATCATCTCGGATGAGATGCTTCGTTTTTCTGAAACCCGTTATGATGCAGAGATAAGATTTCACCGTGACATGAATTTGAATTTGATTCGTGTCTGGGGCGGTGCAATAACAGAACGTCCTGAATTTTACAATGCCTGCGATAAATATGGATTGCTGGTAATGCAGGATTTCTGGAACTCCGGCGATTGCAATGGCCGTTGGATCAATCCAAAGAAAAAAGATGATCAATGGACAAGAAGAAAATATCCCGACGACCATCAATTATTTCTCGCTTCTGTGGTTGACCAGGTGAAGATGCTGCGCAATCATCCGTCGCTCGCTTTATGGTGCGGTGGAAATGAAATTACACCACCTGAAGATATATTAATTGCCATGCGCGATTCAATAATGCCGAAGTTGGATGGTACAAGATATCTGATAGAATATTCCAATTCTGACAGCATGTCGTACAATCCTTTTGGCGGCAATGGCGATGGGCCTTATGGCATTCAAAACATCAACACTTTTTGGGAACATCAGACCTTTCCTTTTAACTCTGAAATTGGTTCTGTCGGCGTCGGCGATTATGCTTCTTTGGAAAGATTTATTCCACAAGAAAATATGGTAATTCCTGGTACGAATTTCAAAAACACAGACAGCGTTTGGCGTTATCATAAATACGCTGGTTACGGAAATCACATGGATGCATATGGCAAACCAGTGGATGTAAAAGATTTTGCAGACAAAGCCCAACTAATAAACTACAATCAGTATCGCGCATTGATGGAAGGCTTTAGCGCTCACATGTGGGAGTGGTACACGGGTGTAATTATCTGGAAAACACAAAACCCATGGACAGCTTTGCGTGGACAGATGTACGATTACTATCTTGATCCCAATGCCAGCCTGTACGGTTTGCACAAAGGAAGCAAGCCGCTTCACGTAATGTATGATCATGCCAATGGCATGGTGATGATTGCAAACAATAGTTTTACAGCAAAGCATAATATCATGCTCAAGGCAGAAGCGTTTGATATGGACGGCAAAGGAACACAGCTGACTCAGGTGTTTTGTGAAATAGGACCTGAAACTTCTAAAAAATATTTGTTACTGAAAAGGGCGCTTGACAGAATGAGCGGAGACAAAGGCATATTTCTTTATTTGTCCCTGCAGGATGAAAACAAAAATTTACTCGACGATAATTTATACTGGCTTCCGGATTCTACAGGCAATTACTCAGGATTGCAACAAATGAAAAAAGCAAGTGTTCAGATTTTAGTGCAAAAAATAAAAGAAGGCAAAGTAGAAGTAACGATAAGCAATGCGAAGGAAAATCCGATCGCATTTTTCAACCGCCTTTCGATAGTCGATAGCAAAAGAAAACAAAGAATATTACCAACCTTTTACAGCGATAATTATATTTCAGTGCTACCGGGCGAAAACAAAATAATTGTGATTGATTACCCGCCTGCTCCCAATCAAAATGCAGCAGTCGAAGTGAAGGGATGGAATGTGAAGGAACAACTGGTCGATATAAAATAAAAGTCACTTGCTTTTAAAAGTAATAAGCATATGAACGACAAAAATTGGTACAGATCATCAAAGCATTGCTAGGCAAAAACTACTGAACCAGAAATATCACACAATTATCATCAATTTTAATGCTTCAATTTTCCATTTGTTCAATATTTGTACAAGTATTGTTATTCCTATCCAGTCTTACTAATTTTATCCCTGATATTTTATTGTGAACAAGCAAATGTAGAAGAATAAGTGAACACTGTTTTCAATAACACCTCCTGACGAAAGTTCTAAGGCGTAAGAACAAATATTAAATTTCATTTCCAAAAAGAGGTGAAAAATCAATTGCTGCAAAATACTGCTATGAAATAGAATTTACGAATGGTCAAAAAGAAAAAATATTTAGTGCTATTGGCTTTAAAAATAATGCCGGAGGCTGGGAATTTCGCAATGAATATTTTAAAGGAAGCAGCTCTTCAAAATATATTTCCTACTTGAATAATAAAGCAGATAATATAACTGTCTTTGAAGGCTTTTTTGATTTCTTGAGTTACCAATAATTGCATGAAAATCAACAGCAGTTACTAACAAACTTCCTGGTACTGAATTCTACCTCTTTTTTTGAAAGGATCTCCTATCGATCGAAAAACATCGGTCGATACATCTGTATTTAGACAATGACCTTACAGGAAAAAGATATACTGAAATTGCTTTAAAAGATCTGGAAAATTCAAAGATGAAAGCAATTTGTATAAAGCCTATAAAGACATAAATGATTGATGGTGAATTTTGGGAAAGTACGACTTCTGAAATTACATCGATAATTTTAATAACTTGGTTCTATTCAGCCATTATTTATCACCTCAGTTTTTATGAAATTCAAAAAAATAAATTAGTAACAGTTCTCAGAGTACTGAGACCCAGATCTTACCTTCACTTGATTAAGGCAGAAAAAGATGCTGTTTCCAAATTTTTAATATTTCAAATCATTTATCTGCTACTTTTGAATGTTAAATTCTAAACTCCGGAATGGTATTATCAAATAGTAATGGCCTTCCGGTTAAGTGAAAAACACAGCCGGCCATCCTATCTTAAAGAAATAGTGCAGCGTTATGAAGTAAAGTATTGTCTTAAAAGTAGGTGTGTAAAAATTTATTATTGTAAATAAATCCTAACCCCGGAATTTAGGATACGGTTTAATTTCCGGGAATGATAAAAGCGAGTACGATGAGCTCAGAAGTTGATTTCACAGGTGTTTCAGAAACCAAACTGTTGAAAGATATAGCGAAGGGAAATGAAGTGGCCTTCAGGCGTGTGTATCACCAGTTTTATAAAATGCTTTTACAATTTGCATTTATCCTTACAAAAAACAGAGAAGCCGCGGAAGAACTTGTTGAAGATGTTTTTATAAAAATCTGGAAGAACAGGCAAAATGCCGCGTCCATTAAAAATTTGAAAGTTTATTTATATACTGCCACGAAAAATACCTGCCTTAATTATCTTTCTTCAAAAGCAAATGACAGCATTAGCAAACCCTTCGATGCTATTAATATTATTTTGACTGAGCCTATTTGCCCGGAGCGGCTTTTTATCTACCGTGAAACTTTTGCAAAAATTAAAAATGCGATTGAAACCCTGCCGCCTCGCTGCAAAATGATTTTTAAACTTATTCGTGAAGATGGTTTGAAATATAAAGAAGTGGCAGAAATATTAAATGTATCGCCTAATACTGTTGATGCACAAATGACCATTGCCACTCGCAGGATTGCGCTGCTTGTTCGGGATGAGTTTGAAAAAATTCCCTCAAGCCATCTTCCAAAAATAAATCGTGATTTTCTTTAAGGGATATTTGTTTGTTTGCTGTCTTTATATAAAAGAACAGTCGCTTCATGGACAACGAAGAAAACCGGTTGTGGAATTTACTCGCACGCAAGCTTGCCACGGAAGCTACACCTGGAGAGCTTTTAGAATTAAATTCTATTATTGAAAACTCTCCTGATCTGCAAAACATTGTAAACAGTATTGAAATATACTGGAATGAAAAAAATGAGTTGATCAATTCTGATGAAACGGAAGACGAAAGATTTCGTTTGATCCTAAATGCGGAGAATAAGGACGAGGAAATTCACGACGAAAGAAATGAACGTAGTCCCGGTGAATCAACCAAAAGAAAAAAATACCGGCTTTGGCTTGCGGCCGCTTCTGTCTTGTTAATTCTGGCGATGGCATTTTTATTGAAACAGCACTTTAATAATGTAATAAATTTTTCATCAAAAAAAGATCTTCAGCAGGTGTATGTAAAACCTGGCTCTAAATCAAAAATCATTCTTCCTGACGGAACCATTGTTCACCTGAACAGTTCATCCAGCCTCACTTATAGTAACAATTTCAATAAAAATATAAGAGAAGTGGAACTGGATGGTGAAGCATATTTTGATGTAACGAAAGATGCAAAACATCCATTTATTGTGCACACTTCGAGCATTGATATTAAAGTGCTGGGCACTTTGTTTAATGTCAAATCTTACGCCCAGGACGCAACAATAGAGACGACTTTATTAAGAGGAAGTATTGAAGTTTATAATAAAAATGACCTGTCCGCGCCGAAAGTGATTTTACGTCCGAATGAAAAACTGGTGTTTACAAAAAAAACTGATGAAAAAGCTCCTGTAGGTAATCAATCTGTTGCCAATTCAATAAAAAATACGAGCGGTGAAAATATTTCTATCTCAAACTTACCGCCCAATAAGCCCGACAGCCTCAAAGAAGAAACAAGTTGGGTTTATAATAAACTTGTAATTGATAATGATGATTTCACAAAAATGGCAGAAAAAATGGAGCGATGGTATGGGGTAAAAATAAAAATATTAAGCCCACAATTAGAACAATATCATTTTAAAGGAATTTTTGAGAAAGAAACGATAGAACAGGCTTTGAATGCGCTTCAGTTGACGGTTAAGTTCCAATATAAAATCAATAACGATGTAATTACAATAAAGCAATAAATACGTGAAAAAAGTAACGGAGGATATTGCAGTATCCCCCGTTGAGCTAAAAAAATCAATAACAAATGTTACTACGTCATTTCATCTCTTAACTATAAACAATAAATGTATGAAAAAAAGACAACCGCTCAAGCGGTATTTCTCGAAAGAATTGTCAAAAGCTTTTTTAATTATGAAACTCACCATTCTGCTGATATTGACTGCGGTATTTCAAACCAATGCCGAGGTAAAAGCGCAGCCAAATATTTCGTTGACTGTACAACATGCAAAACTTGAGAGCGTGATTCAGAAAATAGAGAAACAAGGCTCTTACAGGTTTCTTTATAACACAGATTTGGCAGCGTTAAAAAACACAGTGAACCTGGATATAAAAGAATATACCATTGCACAAACGATGGAAACTCTTTTAAAAAATACCGGTTTGAGATTTAAATTATTACCGGATAATCTTGTGGTCATTCAATCAGATGAATTGCAGGCACCACAGGATATCGTCGTTAATGGAACCGTAACAGGCACAGCCGGGGCACCTTTGATCGGCGCTACGATTCATTTAAAAAACAGCAAGTATGCAGTCACTTCAGATGCAAACGGCGCTTTTTCCATTAATGTGCCGGAAGACGCCGTACTGGTCGTTTCTTATGTTGGTTACCAGACAACAGAAGTAAGTGTTAATGGACGCACTTCAATTAATATTTCACTCCAGGCGCAATCAACTTCTTTAACGGATGTGGTTGTGATTGGTTATGGCACGCAAAAGAAGGCAGATTTAACCGGAGCGGTGAGTGTGGTCTCCTCTGCTGATATTGCCGACCGGCCGATAGTAGACGCAGGCGAAGCGTTGCAGGGAAAAGCGGCTGGCGTACAGGTTACTTCAAACTCCGGCAAACCGGGTGCTGGCTTGAGCATTCGCATTCGCGGCTCGTCATCCATTAGCGCAGGAAATGATCCTTTATATATTGTAGATGGAATTCCAACAACTGATATTTCTGAATACAACCCAAATGATATTGAAAGTATTTCTATTCTGAAAGACGCCGCTTCAGCTTCTATTTATGGAACCCGGGCTGCGAATGGGGTGGTTGTAATTACAACAAAAAAAGGAAAAGCCGGTCAATCAAAAATCAGTGCCAGCGTTTATTATGGCATTACTTCACCTACCAAAATGCTTCCTGTGCTAAATGCAAAACAATACCAGGACTATGCTAACGAACTGAGAGGGCCCGGCACCATATCTGATTCTTTAATCCAAGCAAATAATATTAATTGGCCAAAAGAAATCTTTGGTCACGGTAATCAACAAAATTACCAGTTATCTATCTCGGGCGGAAGTGAAAAAACACAACATTATATTTCTTTTAATTACCTGGATCAAACAGGAATGATTAAACCCGCGAAATATGACCGTTTTACCGGAAGGGTGAATGTTACAACCAAGGTAAATAACTGGCTTACGGTTACTGCAAGCAATCTGCTTTCACGGTCTCAAACAAATGGACTGGACGATAATTTAAGTGTTGCGAGAGGAGGTGTTGTATTATCTGCTTTGGAAACACCGCCAACTGTTCCAAAATTTAATCCTGATGGAACGATTGGCTTTAATCCATATGGCAATAACTGGGAAAATCCGTATGGTGCAATCCTGGGGCGTTACAATAAAACATATGCAAATCACGTGTTTTCAAATGTCGGCGCAGATATCAAACTGGTAAAAGGATTGGTGTTCTCTTCGCACTTCGGACTGGATTACCTGGATCAAAAATATAATTTCTTCCTCGATCCTTTTCTTACCATTTATGGACGGCAAACGCAAGGACAAAACAATCAAACGAAAACGAATAACCTTACCTGGCTGAGTGAGCAAACATTAAACTACAAGCTGGATGTGGGTAAAAATCATTTTACTGCTCTGGCAGGCTGGACGGCACAAAAATCACACACAGAACAAACTTATCTCAGTGGATCATTTCTTAAACCGGAATATCGCCTTTTATCATGGGATGCTACTTATTTGAGAGATTCCATTAAACAACCTGGCACAACCGGAATAGATGAATGGGGATTGATTTCTTACCTGGGAAGATTAACCTATGATTATAATGGCAAATATTTATTCCAGGCAAATCTTCGCTCTGATCAATCATCAAAGTTTGCCCCCGGCAACCGGACTGCAACTTTTCCTTCATTCTCAGCAGGCTGGAGAATTTCTCAGGAGGACTTTATGCAAAACGTTGTTGCAATCAGTGATTTAAAATTAAGACTTGGCTGGGGAAAGAACGGAAACCAGGAAGGAATTGGGAGCTACGATTATTTATCAAAATCAAATATAGATCCGGTAACAGGCGCTGTGGGTATCGCCAACATCGCTCCCGAAACTCTAACATGGGAAACAACGACACAAACAAATGTGGGAATTGATGCAGGATTTCTAAACAACCGTATCACCTTTACCGGCGATTTTTATGTCAAGAAAACCAATGGCATCCTGGTAAATTATCCCGTCGCTTCACAGCCAGTAGCTTCTGTGCCGGTGAATGGCGCTTCCATGCAGAATATTGGCGAAGAATTTCAAATTTCGAGCAGAAATTTTGATACAAAAGATTTTAAATGGAGGACGGATTTCAACATCTCCTTCAACCAGAATAAAGTATTGAATATTGGAATGGGAATCATGTCAATGCCGTCTTTTGGAAGTATTTATGAAAGAGGAAATGCAATTAATCTCATTGAAGGTTACGGTCTCGGAGAGTTTTACGGATACGTGGCCACAGGAGTTGATCCTCAAACAGGGCTTGAATTGTACAAAGGGAAAGATGGAAAACCAACCAGCAACCCGGTTCCTTCAGACCGCGTTCTTCTTGGGAGCGCGTTGCCCACATTCATTTATGGAATGACCAATGATTTATCTTACAAAAATTTTGATGTTACTTTCTTCATTCAGGGTTCAGAGGGAAATAAAATTTTCAATGCCGGCCGCCTCGAAATGGAAGCAATGAGAACAGCGATCAATCAAAGCGCCGATATAGTAAATAGATGGAGAAAGCCCGGAGACATTACAGATATTCCGGCAGTGAGTGTTAACCAAAGCACAGACAACACGCGGATTTCAAGCCGTTTCCTGGAAGATGGTTCGTATTTGCGTTTTAAAACCATCACGTTGATGTATAATATTAATCCGAAACTGATTTCGAGATTGGGATTAGCTTCTGCAAGCGTTTACATATCGGGAAATAATCTGATCACTTTTACTAAATATAAAGGTTTCGATCCTGAAGTCAATTCTTATGGCGACCCAGGTAATTCAAGCGATAATAGAAATGTATCGCTGGGAATTGATAATGGCGCTTATCCTCAAACCAAAATGATTTTGTTCGGAATCAACATCAGTTTGAAGTAAGAGAGAGAATAAGAAAAGGATTCTAAGTTTTTTAAAAAAAAATTATTATTAAAATGAAACATAAAAACTCTTTAAAATTTTTATTAGCAGTTGGCACGATGTTGCTAATTGCTGGTTGTTCCAAAATACTGGACACGAAGCCTATTACTCAAACCGTAACGAATACAACGTCAACCGCGGATATTTCTGCTTCACAGGCAGAAGACCTGTTACAGGGTGAATATACTTCTGAAATAGGATATAGCTATGGTTTGGAATTTAATGTCCTTGATCGAATCACCAATGGTGATGTTTGGTCTGATAATTCCTATGCAGGCGGGGATAACGCTGCTAACATCACTATTGATTTATTCACCGAAAATTCATTAAACGATAATATTCGCCGGGATTGGGCAGACGCTTACGGTATCATCGGTAATATTAATATTGCCATTCCACAGATCCAGGCTTGTACAGATCCTGCCTTGAGCGCGACCAGAAAAGCGCAGATTTTAGGCGAATCCCGTTTTATGCGCGCATTTACTTACTTCGATATGGTAAGGCTTTTTGGGCCGTTACCGATTATTTTGCAACCTGCAGACCTAAGTAATTCTGAAAACCTGATCAAATCAACTTTTGTTGTAAGATCATCTGTAGATTCGGTATATGACGCCATTCTTCAGGATTTATGGTTTGCAAAAGACAATGTTCAGGACGACAATGTACCGCCTAATAAAATGATAGTAACAAAAGGCGCTGTGAATTCTATTCTGGCCAAGGTTTATGCATCCATGCCTTCACCTAACTGGGATTCAGTAGCCTACTATTGCGATAAAGTAATTCCAAATTACGCTCTCGTTCCTGATTTTAATTTCCTGTGGGACAATAATCATAAAAATAACAGCGAAGCGATTTGGGAATTCAATTATGTCGGATGGAGCGTAATCGGAAACTGGATTCCTTCCCAATTTATCGGTGATGGTTGGAAAAAGTTTAGCACTCCAACCAACGACCTTGTCAACACATACCTGGCAGAAGGAGATTCTGTACGGCTGAAAGCATCAATTACTTTTGTGGATTATGGATGGAATGATCCTTACTGGAAAAGTCCGGGTCATTATCCCATACTTTCAAAATACAATGATCCTAACAATGGCACAAATGATTTTTATGCCATTCGGTTGGCAGATATTTTATTATTGCGTGCAGAAGCATATAATCATAGCAACGATATTTCTCATGCCGCTGACCTGGTAAATGAAGTAAGGAAGCGTGTTGGTTTACCAAACACAACAGCTGCAACTCAATCCGATATGGCGGCCTCAATTGCTACAGAGAGGAGACTGGAATTGGCTTTTGAAGGCCAGCGCAGATTCGACTTGATAAGGACAGGGAAAGCAATTGAAGTAATGAATGCGCAAAAAGATGCATCAGGAAACTCGCTGAATTATAATGTTCAACCATATCAGCTTATTTACCCAATACCACAAGAGCAACTGGATTTAAATCCAAAATTGGTTCAAAATCCAGGGTATTAATTTTAATCTCTTTTTGCCGGCGGCGAACCAATCGAAATTGCCGGGTTTTACTATTCAAAAGAAAATTATGCAAATGAAATATGCTTTTTTCAAGTTTGCACTTATAGTAATCATTTTTTCGTGCTCAAAAAAAATAGTCCCACAGCAAACAGTAACAAATCCCCCAGAGTCAATATTTAATAAAGGCAATGTACAGGTTTGGCTCACAGAACAAAATAAATCAGCATTGTTTCAACCGGCAAATTCAATTGTATTTTCAGATGTAAAAAATCAACTTCCCTCGATTCAGATTGATTCTACACAACGTTTCCAGCAAATCGATGGCTTCGGATTTTGTCTGACTGATGGAAGTGCGCAGTTGATAAATGCTATGACTTCCGCAGAAAAAATAAAACTTCTAAATGAATTGTTTTCAACAGATGGAGCTTCAATCGGAATAAGCTATCTACGCGTGAGTATCGGCGCTTCCGATTTGAGCGACAAAGTATATTCATATGACGATTTGCCGGCCGGGCAAACGGACACAAGTTTATCAAAATTCAACATTGATGAAAATAAAAAAGACTTGATTCCTGTACTAAAAATGATCCTACAAATAAATCCGCGCATTAAAATTCTTGGGTCCCCATGGTCTCCTCCGGTTTGGATGAAAGACAACAATAGTTCAATCGGTGGTAGCCTGCAAAAACTATATCATGAGGTATATGCCAATTTTTTTGTCAAATACATCCAGGCAATGAAAGCTGAAGGGATTGTTATTGATGCTATAACTCCTCAGAATGAACCGTTGAATCCAAAGAACAATCCGAGCATGTATATGACGGCAACAGAAGAGGCAGATTTTATAAAGAGCAACCTGGGGCCTGCGTTTGAAAAATCAGGAATTACTACAAAGATCCTTTGTTACGACCACAATGCCGATATTCCTGAATATCCATTAACTATTTTACAGGATGCAAAGGCGCGTAAATATGTTGATGGCTCAGCCTTTCATTTATACGCAGGAAATATTTCTGCTTTATCACAGGTGCATCATGCGTTTCCGGATAAAAATATTTATTTCACCGAACAATATACCGGTTCAGGTTCTACTTTTGCAGCCGATGTTTCCTGGGCAATTCAGAACCTGATTATTGGGGCAACAAAAAATTGGAGTAGGAATGTTTTGGAATGGAATCTGGCTTCTGACCCCAATCTTGGTCCTCACACTGATGGGGGCTGTACTACTTGTCTAGGCGCAGTAACATTAAACGGAAACACAATAACAAGAAACCAGTCTTATTATATTATTGCCCATGCTTCGAAGTTTGTTAGGCCCGGTTCAACAAGAATTCTTACCAGCGACATTCCTGATTTCGCTAATGTTGCTTTTCTAACTCCAGATGGGAAAAAAGTGCTGATTGTAATAAATACATCAAATCAGTGGCAGCAGTTCAATATTAAATTTAATGGCAAAATTGCTGCTACCTCATTAAACGGTGGTGCAGTGGCAACTATTGTTTGGTAATATTTTTTTAGCGACAAATAAGCATTAGAAAAGAGCAAAGTAAAACAAAAATCAATGGAGGTAAAATCTGGGTTGAAAGTGAGGAAGGTAAAGGAAGTACCTTTTACTTTTCATTGCCTGCTTAAGACTGTTTCTAGATATTGCAAGCAATTTTTTTCATCGTCACATCAAGTTTGCCATCTCCATTAATAAATCGATTCGCATGCAATTAATTTTGTCTGCAAGATGGCTTTTGATTTTGATGCAGGTAAATTATTACAGATTTATCAGTTACTCGAAAACTAATATTTCGTACTTCACTTCAGACAAGTTTTTACCTCTTCTTCTAC
>JBQCFI010000043.1:0-3723 GCA_051959325.1 Ginsengibacter sp.
ATTAAGTCAATTTAAATTTGACCTCCCTCTCAATCTTATAGCACAAAATCCGACCAAAAGAAGAGAAGACAGCAGAATGATGGTGATCGAAAGAGCCACCGGAAAAATCGAAAACAAACATTTTAAAGACATCCTTGATTACTTTGATGATAAAGATGTATTTGTAGTAAATAACACCAAAGTTTTTCCTGCAAGAATGTATGGCAAGAAAGAAAAAACTGGTGCAAAAATCGAAGTTTTTCTTTTAAGAGAACTGCACAGGCAAAATCGCCTTTGGGACGTGATTGTAGATCCTGCAAGAAAAATAAGAGTAGGCAATAAATTATATTTTGGTGAAAATGATGAACTGGTGGCCGAAGTAATTGATAATACGACCAGCCGTGGAAGAACGATTCGTTTTCTTTGGGACGGAACTGAAGAAGAATTCAGAAAAATGTTGTATTTCATGGGTGAAACGCCTTTGCCAAAGTACATCAAACGCAAGCCGGATGAAGAAGATCGTGAAAGATACCAAACCGTTTATGCGAAGCATGAAGGCGCTGTGGCTGCGCCGACGGCAGGTTTGCACTTCAGTCCTGAGCTGATCAAACGTTTGGAAATCAAAGGCGTGAAATTTGCAGAAGTTACTTTACACACAGGCCTTGGCACTTTTCGTCCGATCGAAGTCGAAGATCTGAGCATGCACAAAATGGACGCTGAATATTATCGCATAGATGAAGAAGCCTGTAGGATTGTAAACAAGGCGAAAGAAACCGGCCATAGGATTTGCTCGGTGGGAACCACAACGATGCGCGCCATGGAAACTTCTTTTACCGCCCAAAAACTATTAAAGCCGTCAGAAGGCTGGACCAATCATTTTATTCATCCGCCTTATACTTTTAATATCGCCGATTCATTAATTACCAATTTTCATTTGCCCAAAACAAGTTTGTTGATCATGGCTTGTGCATTCGCCGGTTATGATTTGATGATGGATGCGTATAAAAAAGCCATCAAAGACAAATACCGTTTTTTTAGTTATGGCGATGCGATGCTGATTATTTAAAATAGGTTTATTCTCATAAAATTTTCCCGGCCGATGATTTTTCATTGGCCGTTTTGTTTTACACCCGAGCTTTTAGCAAACAAAGAAATAACGCAATTTCTTATTGTAAGTAACACTAATTTTTAGCTAAAAAACATCGTTATTTAATCGCCCCACATGGTTTTATTCTTGTATTGACTTACCTTTGCAGCCCATAAATTGTAAAGAAATATGAGTGGCGCATTAAAAGAAGTCAGAAACCGGATAAAAAGCGTTCAAAGTACCCAACAAATTACCAAAGCGATGAAAATGGTAAGCGCCGCGAAGCTTAGACGAGCGCAGGATGCCATCATCCAGATGAGGCCTTATGCGCAAAAACTGCAGGAAATGCTGAGCAATATTGTTGGTAACGCTGAGGGCGATATTAATCTTGCGCTCGCAAAAGAAAGACCGGTTGAGAAGGTTCTTTTAATCGTTATTACCAGCGACCGTGGTTTGTGCGGGGGTTATAATAGTAATCTCATCAAATTAGCAAAACTCGATATTCACGAAAAATATGCTGCCCAATTTGCAAAAGGAAATGTGCAAATCCTTCCTCTCGGAAAAAGAGGTTATGAGCATTTTACAAAAAATCATTACAACGTTATTGATCGTTTCTGGAATATTTTTTCTGATTTATCTTTTGAACATGTAGCGGAAGCAGCAAAGTACGCCATGGATGCTTTTTCAAAAGGAGAAATAGATGCGGTGGATATTATATACAGCGAATTTAAAAATGCTGCTACTCAAAAATTTATTGCTGAACCATTCTTGCCGGTAAAAAAATCTGCACCACAAAAAGGCGGTACAAAAGCCGATTTTATTTTTGAACCTGGCAAAGAAGTTTTGTTACAGGAATTAATGCCAAAAATTCTGAACACACAATTATACAAAGCAATTCTTGATTCACATGCAAGTGAGCACGGTGCACGTATGACGGCAATGGATAAGGCAACAGACAACGCAAATGAACTTTTGAAAGTGCTGAAGATAAGTTATAACCGGGCAAGACAAGCTGCAATTACTACCGAACTTACAGAAATTGTAAGTGGCGCAGCGGCTTTGCAAGGATAATTAATTGGCTGATTGGCTCATGAATTAAAAATGGAATTAAGCGTCATCATCCCACATATTGAAGCATTAATATTTGCCAGCGACAAACCTTTGGCAATAAATGACCTTGTTGAATTGCTCAACAATGCGATGGGTTTTATTGAAGACCGCGCCACTCCGGAACAGATAGAAGCAGCAGTAAATGCCATTCAAGAAAAATATGATTCTGAATTTTATGCTTTCGGGCTGGTAGAAAGCGGTGGCGGATGGCAGTTTCTTACCAAGCAGGAATATCACAAAACAATTGCTCAATTGAACGGCGATAAGTTCCTGAAAAAATTATCTGCCGCATCTATTGAAACCCTTTCTATTATTGCTTATAAACAACCGGTCACCAAATCGGAGATTGAATTAATCCGTGGTGTGAATTGCGATTATGCAGTTCAAAAACTTTTGGAAAAAGAACTCGTTGTGATTTCCGGGAGAAAGGAAGATGCGGTGGGAAAGCCGTTGGTTTATGCTACTTCCAAAAATTTCATGGATTATTTTGGAATCAATTCTGCTGAAGATCTTCCGAAAATAAAAGAGATTTTGAAGCAGGAAATAACGGAAGCAACAAAAATTGAAAGAGAAGAAAATATAGAAAATAAAGAAGAAAATGTGTTGAAAGAAAATGTGGAGGACATAGATGAACGTAACGAAACCGAAGAAGATAATTCGACGGAAATATCTGAATGATTTTCAAAAAATATCTGGGGATTTATCATACATCTTGGTCTTTTTTCTACTTTTATAAACTTTTCTTTTTTTCGATTAAATGTTTTTAAAATTTTTTATCCTTTTATAATGTCTGAGGTTTTATCTCATAATCAACTGGCTGCAATTGCTGATGAATTTGGAACTCCTGTTTATGTTTATCATGCCGAAAAAATTGCTGCGCAATATCAAAAATTAAAAGATGCTTTTGCAGGACAGGATGTGGTTTTCTTTTATGCGTCTAAAGCATTAACGAATATCAATGTGCTGCAATATATAAAATCACTTGGCGCTAATGTAGATTGCAGCTCAGTGAACGAAGTGAAACTCGCACTGCATGCAGGTTTCCCCGCGGAAAAGATCTTATACACTTCCAATGGAATTGCTTTTGATGAAATTGAAGAAGCAAAAAATCTCGGAGTGCACATTAACATTGACAGTCTTTCGAACCTGGAAAAATTTGGAAAAAAGTTTGGCCATTCTTATCCCGTAGGAATCCGTTTGCGTCCCAATATTTTAGCCGGAGGAAATCTAAAAATCTCAACCGGCCATGATAAAAGTAAATTTGGAATTCCGGTCGATCAGTTTGAAAAAATAACTGAGTGTGTTGAAAAAAACAATCTCTTCATACAAGGTTTACATATTCATACAGGAAGTGAGATCAAGCATGCGGATGTTTTTGTAAAAGGAATTGAAAAGCTGTTTGACATCATTCCTCATTTTAAAGAACTTGAATTTATAGACCTTGGCGGAGGTTTTAAAGTTCCTTACAAAGAAGGCGATTCAGAAACCGATATCCATCTGCTGGCGCAAAAAGTAAAAGAAGCATTTGCCAATCATCCAAATCCAAG
>JBQCFI010000044.1:0-7695 GCA_051959325.1 Ginsengibacter sp.
ATTTGAAACAAGGGTAAGATTGTCGCCCGTGTTTAATTGTGCAGTTGCTTTACCAAAAGATAAGGTTCCATATAATTTTAAAGTATCGTTGGCAGTTGATGAAATTGAAAGCCCGGAACTACTGCTATTGCTGACAATTAGATTCAACACGCTTTTCTGATAAAAGATGCTGCCTGCAATGGTTTGGGCAGATGCGCCAGTCATTTCGATCGTTCCCATTGTAGCGTCAAATTTTCCGGAATTAGTTATATTACCATATATCTGTAAAAGGCCACCACTGCTGACAGTCACGCTTGCTCCAACGCCTATATAAATACCCTTTGTAACTGCTGTAGTACCAGTACCGATTACGGGATAATGGGAAAGGCCTGAAGGAATGGTTACGTCTGAGGAAGAATCAGGAACTCCCTGGCACCAGTTCTGATTATCACTCCAATTGGTATTTACTCCCAGCCAGGTATAAGCCGTTCTTACCGTTAAAGTCGCTGCAGAACTGCTAACATAATAAGTGCATCCGCCGTTTCTGACATTACATCTGAATTTAAAACCATTTAGACTCGAAGAAACGTTGGCAACGGTAAGAATGGAAGTTGCAGTTCCCGAATAAGTTGTTGAATTACTTAATGTACTCCAACTGCTGCCGTTATTTGTACTCACCTGCCATTCATAAGACAAAGAAGTGCCACTGGCATTAACGTTGAACGTGGCATTGTTGGCCGGGCATACGGAAACAGATGAAGAGGAAGAAGTAATTGACGGCGGGGCCTGAACGGTAACGATTACAGAAGTTCTTGGCCCTTCACAAACTGTGGAACTCAAGTTATAGAGTGCGACATAATAAGTTGTTGTCGTTAAAAGAGCTGGGGTAGTATAAAGGCGTCCTGTGTCCAAAGGTGTTCCACCGCTACTATACCATCTGTACCCGTACCCTGAAGCTGCACCGGTTGCGGTTAAAGCTGCGGCAGCATTATAACAACTTGTAATCCCACTTGCTAAGGGAGCAGAAAGATTGGTGTTTACTGTGGTCGTAACGCTGGAATTATCGTTAGTTGGATTATTATCGTAACTAGAAGAACTGACAATTGCACGGTTAACCACCGAAGGAACAGCCTGGCAATTTACTTTAACTTTTATAGTAATAGTAATTATTTCATTTAGCGCCAGTGATGTCAGATATTTAAATTGCACAACATTAGTGGTCGAAGAATAATTTAATGAATATTTGGTTGAAGGTGATGTTACAGTACTGGTGATATACTGAAGGCTCGAAGGTAGCGTATCTATGACAAAAACCCCCTTCGCCGATGCTGATAATGAATTAATTACGGTTATCGTATAAACAAGCGTGTCACCTACTTTTACCGGGTTTAAATTGGCTGTTTTCTTAATAGATAGATCACAACTATCTCCTGTGGGCGGTTGGCCACCATATACATGTGTAGTAATGTGGGTGGTACCAGTAGCCTGGCAGGTAAGTGAAGTGGCAATAACATCCATGTGATTAAGTGTATCTGGTGACGTTCCCACGGGTGTTACGAAGCGAACAACAAAAGAATAACTACCACCTGGATTGATTCCCGGTGATTGTGTAAGAGGCTGTCCATTAATAGTTTCAACATACGCATATAAATTGATCCCGCTGATAAACTGCTTTCTTAGACTGAAAGAGTCTGTGTTTGTTCCGGTATTGGTTATTGTAATCAGGTAAAATATCTGTGAGGTACTGGCAGACTTAATATATCCTGTCACGCTATCAGTCATACTTACTCCACATGAATCCTGTTGTGTATTTCCTGCAGAATTGAAATTTTTTAAGGTAGATCTATTTGCTAAAGCAGGATTTACGAAGCATAATGTTAGCAGTACCACCGTCAAACACATAACAAGACGTAAAGGTGAACCGAAATTCATCATATCAGAACGAATTCGACTTTCTGCTTTTGCTACCTGAAAAATCATAGTATTGCTTATACAGTACTGAATCTGAGGTATAACGGTTAAAACATTAAAATAGTATTTTATAAAGGGTATGGAAGAATTTTTAATACCCGAATCCGGATGCTGCTAATTTTAGCTTAATTGAAAACTCTCAACAACTCGGGGTTTCCATCTGGTTTTATCACTTCCAGGTGGTAAATACCCTTCGCTAAACGCGGAACAGGGATCGTTTCAGTTGAATTATTTTCATGAATTATTTTGCTTACGATAATTACCTGGCCTATTGAATTGGTTAATTTGATTCCATAAACTCCTGCGCGCTGATTTGACATCTGCAAACGAATAAAGCCATCTGAGATTGGATTGGGATAAACAGAAATATTCCCGGTTATTTTGCCCATCACCACTTTTACGATCGCTGTATAATTGATTTTCCCATCACGGCTCACACTTTGAATGCGATAGTAATTATTTCCTTCAAACGGGTGTCCATCTGTCCATTCATAATTTGCCGCTCCTTTATTTAAAGCCGGAACGATACCGGTTTTGGAAAAATTAATTCCATCTGCTGATTTCTGTATTTCATATTGCTGGATACCGCTTTCATTTTCTACATTCCATTGTATCACAATATTTGGATCTTTTTGAAAAGCTTTAGTTGAAATAAATGTCACCGGCAAGGCATCCATTTGCCTGAACACCACTTTAAATCTATCTGCAGCAGATGAGGCGGCATTGGCAGTAATGGCAATATTGACAAAACTACTATCTGAAAGGCTTAAAGGTGTAGAGGTATTTAAAAACTTATCCAGCAAAAATGCCTGCAATCCGGCTGATTGCATATTTACCGGCGAAAACCTAAGTTGGTAGGTTCGTTGTGCCAGGTTGCGCATGTTATAATAGATGGTATCAAAAGCACTAAGCGGAGCCCTGGCTTCGATCGATAAGATTTTCCCATCTCTTTTCAGTCCAAAATTTTCACCATCATTTGAAAACTTAAGCGCGTCGTCGCCATCAATATTATTACTAAATTCAGGATCAAAAGCAACTGCATTTCCATCTGCCATTACATCTGCTTGCGACGGGCCGGTATAAAGACTTACCCGCAAAAACTGTCGGTTTTTACTGATGTCGGATTTACGCGCAAAATTCTTTAAAGAAGTTGCCGCTGATTTACAGCTTTCTGTGAAAGTAATTGTGTTTATTTCTTTAGAGATTACAGACGTGGTATTGGTAGAGTGAACAAAAAATGCCTGTCCCGATTGAATAATTGTTGAAGAGATGCCGGATGGATAAGGAAAAGTACCGCCGGGAACTGGTTGCCAGTTATTGGTGCTGCTCAATGTTTGATAACCACCAAGTCCATACACTCCGGATAAATAAGGGTCCCACACATAATACTTGTCGTCTATTGAAGCAGATTTTGTTATTTTAGTAAAATCTATTGGAGAGGCATAGGGATTTCCGGCAGATTCATTGCTGTTTGAATTGACATAAATCGGATCTTGAGTTCCGGTACGTAAAGTTCCTTTTGTGCGCAGCGTCGTCACAACTGCCGGCTGATCGTAAGCGGTTACCGTTCTGTCTCCACGTACAAAAAGCATATAGCCATTTGGATTATAAACCGGATTACCGGTATTTGTGATTCCTATCCAGTTGTTTGTAGCATAATCATAATATTTCAAACTTGGCGTGGCGGTATATTTATCGAAGCCTGCGGGAATGCCGCCTGCACCGGTAATTTGTGTGCCATAATTAGCGGGAGTATTACCATTTTCCATCCAGCTTGCTTTTACACTTTGTCCGTTTGTCGGAGTTGATACAAATTGCCATGATTTGGCATGTTGACCGTCGGCAACCCCGACATTAATATATCGTTCGACCGTTACATTTCCATTTATCAAATTTCCGGTTCCTACAATATCCACCCTTGCAGTACCGCTGGCATTTGAAACAAGGGTAAGATTGTCGCCCGTGTTTAATTGTGCAGTTGCTTTACCAAAAGATAAGGTTCCATATAATTTTAAAGTATCGTTGGCAGTTGATGAAATTGAAAGCCCGGAACTACTGCTATTGCTGACAATTAAATTAAATACGCTTTTCTGATAAAAGATGCTGCCTGCAATGGTTTGGGCAGATGCGCCAGTCATTTCGATCGTTCCCATTGTAGCGTCAAATTTTCCGGAATTGGTTATATTGCCTGCTATTTTCAGTATTCCGCCGCTCGCTACCGTTACAGAAGCTCCACTCTGAATGGTAATATTTCCGGAATAACCGATCGCAGAAGTAATGACAGGATAATTTGTAAGGCCGGATGGAATTATCACCGATGTAGTACTGTCGGGTATAATGCCGCAAGGCCAATTGCCCGTATTGTTCCAGTTTTTGTCAGAAGCTCCCGTCCAGACACCCGGATTCTTTATTTCAATTGTGCCGGATTTGGATTTATTCACCGAGCAGCCGGTGGTAGAAACCGTGTAATTATAGGTACCCGGAGTAGATGAAGCGCCTGTAATTATAAGTGTTACACCATCAAAAGTATAACTCATGCCTGCAGGTAAACCAGTTACAGATGGCGGACCGCCGCTACCAACCTTGTAGGTAATAGGCTGAATTGATGTGGCAGGACAAACAGATTGGTTATCTGTGCCCGCAACCAGAGGTCCTGCAATAAATGGAGAAAGCGTAGCAAAGGAAATATCATCAAGTCCAAAGTCATTTCCATTGGCATCCGAATTTAAGTCTACTATACGTATCACAGCCGTCGTTGCCGATCCGGAGTTCCAACCAGTAGTATCGCCATTATAAAACCGAACCCAGTTGCTAAGACCGACGGCTGCATTACTGGTAGGTTTAGGCGCATTTGTTAAATCAGCTATTGTTCCGATTTTTACTCCATTTACCTCAAATTGTAATCTTGCAGGAGAATTAGGATTTAAATTCATCGCCCATGCACTGTAATAATAGTTTGTATTCGGTTCTACACTTACAGTTTCTTGCCAAACAGTTATGCTGCCATGTCCGTTTACCAGCATAAAATTGCGATTTCCTGTTTGATTGTTTGTATGATCCATGCCGTAAAAACTCGGATGGTAGTTTTGGCCACTAATGCCCACTCCATAACCATTTGTTCCGGTATCATTTACTAGTTCCTGGTTGTAGTTAGCACCAGCACTGTCTGCTTTATAAGCATATCCACTGAAAAAGCCGGTATTTCCGGCAGTAAAATCACCATTAATTACCAGTTCATTGCCTACCTGCATTGAAGCAGAAGCCGAACAACCGCCTGTAGTAACTTTAACAGAATAATTACCAACGACATCTACCGTAATACTTTGAGTTTTTGCGCCTGTATTCCACAGATACGTAACGCCGCTTGATGGCTGAGCAGTTAAAATTACCTTGCCGGGATTTGTGCAATAATCGGCGCTCATCGAGACTACAGGAGTTGCACAAGCAGTCCGAGCACCAACAGGAGCCTGGGCACAACAATTAAGTATAACGCCCAAAAAGAAGAAGGGGAAAAAGCATATTTTTTTAAGCATCGGTTTGCATAGTTCGGTTTACGATTTTGAAAGACCGTAAATTGAAACTATGCGTCCGAATTAAAAATTTCAACGTTTTTGTAAAGTTTACTTTCATAGACATCGAATTGAGGTAATTAAGATGAAGAAGTGCAATAAAACAGGATAATATCGGTTACGCACTTTTTATCGTCCCGCTATGTTGCCCTTCCATTTAACTATAATTATTAGATGTAACGATGAATTAAAACAAATATTGTAGCGTTAGGAAAATATTTTTCCAGTACATATTTCATTAGTTAGAAAAACGTATAACTATCAAACACATAAATAACGAAGAATCTTATTTACATAATCTTTTTAATAAATATCTTTTTATAAACGTTCTTGAATTGTTATTTTTAAATTTCTATTTAATTTAATACACTGATCAGTTGCACGCCCCCATCTGGCTTTATCACTTCCAACTGGTAAATGCCTTTCGCTAAATGACGCGCAGAAATCGTCTCAATTGTGTTGTTTCCCGAATGAGTTATTTCGCCCGAGAAAATTGCCTGGCCCATTGAATTAGTTAACTTAACTGCATAAACTCCTGCTGGCATATTAGACATCTGTAAGTGGATGCTCTCATCAGTGATTGGATTTGGATAAACAGAAATATCAGTGGCTATTTTTCCAACGACAACTCTTATAATTTTTGTAAAACTGATTTGTCCATCTTTGCTCACCCTTTTGATCCGGTAATAATTGTTTCCTTCAAAAGGTTTTGTATCGGTCCAACTATAGGATGCAGCTCCATTATTTAAAGGAGTAACCGTACCAGCCTGTAAGAAAGAAGTACCATCTGCTGATTTTTCGACCTCATACTGTTGCATATCGCTTTCATTTTCAACATTCCATTCTACCAGAACTGCTTTATCTTTTTGTGTTGCTTTAATTGAAATAAAAGTTACCGGTAATGCATTCATTTGCCGGAACACTACTTTAAACCTGTCTGCCGCTGCCGACGCAGCATTGGAAGTAATGGTCACATTTACAAAACTACTATCAGTAAGGCTGAGCGGTGTGGAAGTATTTAAAAACTTATCTAATAAACACGCCTGTATTCCGGCGGATTGCATATTTTCAGGCGAAAACCGCAACTGGTAAGTGCGCTGAGCCATGTTGCTCATACTGTAATAGATGGTGTCGTTTGTACTTAGCAATGATCTCGATTCAATTGATAAAGTTTTCCCCGCTCTTTTTACTCCAAAATTTTCTCCGCTATTCAGTAATTTGATAGCATCGTTACCATCTATATTGTTCGTGTAGCTTTCATCAAAAGCAACTGAATTTCCGTCAGCCATTACAGCACCTTGTCCGCTACCCGTAAAAAGGCTTGCTCTGAAAAACTGTGCATTATTATTTGAAATATTGCCTGAGACGCGTGCAAAATTTGCGGTCTTAGGTGCTCCTGCTTTACAGTTTTCTGTAAAAGTCAGGGCATTACTTTGAACGGCAAATGCATTCATCGTTTGTGCCGAACTGGTTGCATGTACAAAAAATGCCTGTCCTGATTCAATTACTGTACATGGAATACCGGTCGGGTAAGATACTGTACCTCCCGGTACTGGTTTCCAGCCATTCGCAGCACTCAAAGTTTGGTATCCGCCCAATCCATAGGCGCCAGATAAATACGGATCCCACACATAAAAGAGGTTATCTATACTTGCATTTTTTGTTATTAAAGTAAAATCAACCTCCGATGCATAAGGATTTCCAACAGATTGCAGTCTATCAGCAGTGACAGAAATAGAAGGTAAAGTTCCTGTAAGAAGACTGCCGGTTGTCCTCAATATAGTTGAATTAGCAGGTTGATTGTAAGCCGTTACAGTCCTGTCTCCTCTTACAAAAAGCATATAGCCATTTTGTCCATAAACCGGATTGTTTGTATTTGTTATACCTGTCCAGGTATCCGTTTGCGGATTATAGTATTTCATTGAAGGAGTGGCAGTATAGGCATCAAAACCTGCAGCGGTACCGCCTGGCCCGGTTATCTGCGTGCCATAATTGCTTGTAGTAATTCCATTTTCCATCCATGTTTGTTTTACCGATTCACCGGTTGTAGGCGTTGCTAAAAATTGCCATGATTTCCCATGTTGTCCTGTTCCCGTACCGGTATTGATAAAACGCTCCACTGTCACATTCCCGTTTATTGAATTTCCCGTTCCTAAAATACCGACGTTGGCCGTAC
>JBQCFI010000045.1:0-5468 GCA_051959325.1 Ginsengibacter sp.
AATCACATTGACTTTGTAAATAAAAATTATAAACACTTCTGAAATAATGGAACCATAAAAAAGTGCATTGGCTTTTATTCTTCTGAACCAAAATGCAACCATAAAAATCCCGAGAATAACGCCATAAAATAAAGAGCCTAATATGTTTACCGTTTCTATTAAACTATTACCAAGATTTCCTGCAAATTCTGCTACGAGAATGCAAAATATTCCCCATAAAAAAGTATAAAACTTTGAAATGTTGTAATCCTGTTTCTGAGTCAGTTCCTTTCTAAAAAATCTTTTGTGAATATCAACTACTGTGCAGGAAGCAAGTGCGTTCAACGCCGCCGCAATACTTCCCCACGCTGCTAAAAAGATAACGGCGATTAATAAACCCACCAAACCTTTCGGTAAATAATCAATTACAAAACGAAGGAAAATATAATTAGTATCATTGACGTCTTCGCCAGGTAATGCTTTTGAAAGTACAGATGCGTATTCATTTTTAAGTTTTGTTTTTTGCAAATTATCTTCAGGAGCAATGGTTGCATAACTGTTTTCAAGACTGATCAATTGATTTCTATAATCCGTTTTTTTTGCCCGTTCTATTTGCACTTCATTAAAATGGATTGGTGCTTTATTATATTGATAAAAAGAAAAAACCAATACGCCAAGCATCAAGATTAAAAATTGCATCGGCACTTTCACAATTCCATTCATCAGCAATCCTAATTTTCCCTGGCGGTTATTTTTCGCTGTTAAGTAGCGTCCCACCTGGCTTTGATCGGTTCCGAAATAGGAAAGCGCCAGGAAAAATCCGCCAATGATTCCACTCCAGATATTGTATTTATCTTTCCAGTCAAACCCCTTTGCAGTTTCACCAGAAGTTATAATATTCATCTTTCCATTTTTTCCTCCAAGATGTAAAGCATCGAAAAAACTAACATTTGCAGGCATCAGATGAACTAACAAATATCCTGCGATGACCATTCCAACAATAATAATTATCAATTGAAGTTTTTGTGTGTGTGCAACGGCTCTTGCGCCACCGGTAACTGTATAAATAATCAACATTCCTCCCATGATAATGTTGGTGTAATAAATGTTCCATCCAAGCAGTGAACTTAATATTAATGACGGCGCGTAAATGCTGATGCCAGTTGATAATCCTCTGGAAACTTGAAACAAAAAAGAAGTAAGCGTCCGTGTTTTCAGATCAAATCTCTTTTCTAAAAATTCGTATGCGGTATAAACTTTCAAATTATTAAACACCGGAACAAAAACAATGCAGATGACGATCATTGCCAACGGTAATCCAAAATAATATTGCACGAATCGCATCCCATCGGTGTACGCCTGTCCCGGTGCGCTTATGAACGTGATCGCGCTTGCCTGCGTGCCCATGATGCTGAGCAACACCAAATACCACGGCATATCGCGGTTGCTGAGAAAATATCCATCAAGATTTTTAGTGGTCCTGCTTTTGTAGACGCCATAAATAATAATAGCGGTAAGAGTTACAATAAGCACGATCCAATCCTGAAAACTCATATCACTTTATCATTTTAATTTAAAAGAAGTTTTATGGAAATTTTCTTGCAGTCAACAAAGAAATAAAGGGTTTTTCTGTTTTCAAATTCCACCGAAAGATGCAATTATTATTGAAAATATTCGGTGACGAAATAATAAAAAATAATCTGCAGCACTAAAAAAAGAAATACAATTACATACAATTTGTTCCAATATTTTTTTTCAGATTTCTGCATGATTCTTAATTTATTTGTTAGGTTTTGCCAACAAATTTGCCAACAAACGGTAAGCGCCTGGCACTCCAGCCGGCAATTCTCTAAACATTACCAGGCTGCAATAGACAAATCTTCCTTTGCCATAATCTGTGTAGATAAGGCTTCCATCGGATGGCGATTCATTAGCATCGTGCATTGAAAATAAGGATTTATAATTTGATTGAAAGCTTTCTGCCTGGTAAGTGCTACGTTCCTGTATCCAGTCTGCAAAATCTTTTTGTGTGATTTTATTCGGATAATTTAATAATGAATTTTGCGCATCGGTAAATGAAACATTAGCATCTTCGTTGGTAACCCGGTTTCGTGAAATGGTAAAAGGATAAGGGCCAATTTTTGCCTTCACCGGACCGATGTTATTATTCGTATTGTATTGAACCAATAGGACGCCGCCGTCTTTTACATAATTCATCAATGTATTGTAAGAAGCATTCAGCCATTCATAAATATTATAGGCGCGAACACCAGTTACAATTGCGTCAAATTGTTTCAGGTAGTTTGGCGTAATATCTTTTGGAGAAAGCATAGTTACCTGGTATCCCATTTTTGCCAAAGCATCTGGCACCTTATCACCTGCACCTTGAATGTATCCCACCTTTTTTCCGGAGATCTTCAAATCAAAAGAAACGAGTTTCGAGTCGGCTTTATGGAAATAAATGATATTGGGAATATGCGGATAAGAAATAATTTTTTTATACGAATTATAAACGCGGTTTCCCTGAACAGCGCTCCAGTCAATCATTTCAGTATTTTTCTGACTGGGATTTTTTATTGAAAAATAAGAACCGTTATCTTTTTTTGTTTCAATTACATTCAATGAATAATTTGTTTTTACAGAAAAATTATCGCGCGAAGAAGCATTATTTTCTGTAGCTAAATTGACATTCACAGGTTGGTTATTGACAGATAATGCGAGTTCCGGATTGGATTGAATTTCTATTTTTGGAATAATAAAAAGCGGTTCAAATTCTTCTCCTTTTACCGGGTCGTTTGATTTGTACTGAATAGGAATGGTATAAGAAAAATCTTCTCCGTTAATCTTCAAATCTACCACAGCGCTTTGCGGATCGTTTTGGGGTTTGCCAATTAAATTCTGATCAGATACATTATAAGAACCTTTGTTCATCGGCTCTACAAGCCAATAGGGCTGAGAAATTTTTGCATCTGCGGGAATTACCACTGTTAAACTATGTGAGACATTTTCATCAACAGGCAACTGATCATTGAATTCGAATTTCTTGTTTTGAATCGTAACAGACGAAATATTAACCGCTCCACCCAGGCGATTATCGGCAACAAAATTTACCTGTAAGGAATCGCCCTGAACTGCAAACATCGTTTTGGTAGATGCTTCGAGGTAAAGCCCGAGACATTCTTTAATAATTTGTTTTACCTGTTCAAGTTTTTGATTGCCCCAATAACCTGCAGTGGATTTTTTTAGGGTTTGATAAATACTTAAAAGTGCCGGCAAAGATTTCTCGGGATGCGTAAATGAATAATCAGCAATTAATTTTTGCACAGCCGATTCCATCGATGCATCGTTCAATCTTTCCCAATTAGTTGTTACTCCATCCATCAACGTTTTTTCCGGAGCGGAGCCTTTTATGGTTTTAAAATACTCCAAAGATTTTCCCCTTGAAGAAGGAACACCAAAACCTTGTGTCTTATGCTGACTGCGGCTTTCGGCTGCTATTTCTCCATAACTTTCTCCCAGCAAAGAATTATATCCACCTGCATCAATTTTAAACTGATCAGGCCTTTCTGTATTTACACTTCCAAAATTAAATGTGTTCCACAACAATCGTTTTGCCTGCCATGGTTTCACGCCATATTTAAATTGTTCCGGAAATTTTGTAGGATCGCCAGCAGCATCAAATGCTTCACCGGCAATGATTGCAGAAGCAGTATGGTGCCCGTGACCGCCTTCACCTGTTGTTGGGAAACGCGTGATGATCACATCCGGTTGGAATTTTCTAATGACCCAAACTACGTCACTCAGTATCTTATCATGATCCCAGAATTGAAAAGTTTCTTCAGGACTTTTGGTAAAACCAAAGTCATAAGCTCTTGTAAAAAATTGTTCAGCGCCATCAATTCTTCTTGCAGCAAGCAGTTCCTGCGTCCTGATCAATCCCAGTTCAATGCCTTGTTCATCACCAATTAAATTTTGTCCGCCATCACCGCGCGTCATGCTTAGATAACCGGTACGATATAATTTATCATTGGCCAGAAATGCAAGCAGGCGTGTATTTTCATCATCCGGATGAGCGGCAACATACAACACAGAACCAAGTACATCCAGCTTTTTTATCTGCTGAAAAATTTGTGAAGAACTATAAGTTTTGGGAACTTGTGCAAAAGATATTTGAGTAAAAGAATAAAAAAATAAGAACAGAAAATATTTACGCATTTTTTAAAAAGTTTATGGTACGAATGTAATGACCTTTCATGTTACGGCAATGGCAGATTGAGGATTAACGGTACAAATGATCTATAACTGATTTAGACAGCCACTGATCGACAATCAATATTCAGGTAATGGCAATTTCAAATTGCAATAGGAAATTTTTATAGTATCTGCAATTAAAAAGATAAATCCGTTTTTTTTCTCGCTTTACTGCCTTTTGCTTTTGCCGTCAATCTTGAGCATTCAACTCATAAATCCTACATTTGGAAAAAACGTTACTAATGGGAAAATTAAAATTGATCGCTATTATTTTATGCCTCGGTGCAATCATTTCTTCATGCAGTCATCAGCAAAAAATAAACGGATTTCACTACAAGACCACAAAAGGTATTGAAGTAAAAAGAGGTGCGGTCGTTTCAGCGAGCCAGATTGCAAGCAATGTTGGTGTTGATATTTTAAAACAAGTCGGAAATGCAGTAGATTCTTCAATTGCCACTCAATTGGCTCTTGCGGTGGTGCATCCAAGTGCTGGAAATATCGGTGGCGGGGGATTTACAGTCATCCACTTAAATAACGGGCAAAATATTACCCTTGATTATCGCGAAATGGCTCCTGGTAAGGCTTTCAGGGATATGTATCTCGATTCTGCCGGAAATCCACAAATGAATTTATCGCAGGAAAGCCCGCTTGCATCCGGAGTTCCGGGCTCTGTAGCAGGCATTTTTGAGTGCATGAAATATGCAAAACTTCCTTTTAAAAAATTAATTCAACCTGCAATCGATCTTGCTGAAAAAGGATTTGTTTTGAATCCGGGAGAAGCATCCAGCCTCAATTATAATCAAAAATATTTTATCAAAATGAACCCCGTCGCCCCGGTTTTTGTAAAAGAAACTCCGTGGAAAGCCGGCGATACTTTAATACAAAAAGATCTGGCCACTACTTTAAAAAGAATCCGGGATAATGGTGCCAAAGGTTTTTATGAAGGAGAAACAGCGCGTTTGATCGCGCAACAAATGAAAAGAGACGGAGGAATTATTACAGAAGAAGATTTAAAAAAGTATAAAGCCAAACGACGCGATCCCATTGTGTTTAATTATAAAGGCAATACGATAGTTACCATGCCCTTACCCAGCAGCGGCGGCATTATTTTAGAACAAATGTTGAAGATGAGTGCTATGGAACATATTGATCAGATGAAGTATGGAACGTTGCAATCAGTGCAGTTAATGACAGAAGTGGAAAGGCGTGCTTTTGCAGACAGAGCCAAGTTTTTAGGC
>JBQCFI010000046.1:0-4196 GCA_051959325.1 Ginsengibacter sp.
CAATTCAATGGATGGGTCTTAAAAAATTCAAAATGAAAATTATTCTTTTTATTCTTACAATAGGCGTGTGTTTATCAATTACAGTTCCGGTAAACGCACAAAAAAACTCAATAAGATATTCGCTTTCAGGAAAGATAACCGATACTTCCGGATCACCGCTGCCAGGCGCTTCTGTGTACATTGCCGATCTCAGGAAAGGGGTGATTGCCGATGCCAACGGCAATTACCAGGTTAATAATATACCCCCGGGAACTTATGTTGTTGAAATAAAATATATTGGTTATAAAACTATTGTTGATAATATCAACTTTAATGAGGATAAAACCGAAAATGCAGCCATGCAAATCGCGGTGACTGAAGAAAGTGAAATTGTGATCACCGGATCTTCAAAGGCAACTTCTATTGCAAGAAATCCTATCCCAATCGTTTCTATCAACAAGCACTATCTTCAACAAAATCTCAGTACCAACATTATTGATGCGATTGCAAAAGTACCGGGAATTAGCGAAGTAACGACGGGTCCAAATGTTTCCAAACCATTTATCCGGGGACTTGGTTTCAACAGAATCCTTACTTTGTATGATGGCGTTCGCCAGGAAGGCCAGCAGTGGGGCGATGAGCATGGAATTGAAGTAGATGAAAATACTGTAAATAGAGTAGAAGTGGTGAAAGGGCCCGCCAGCCTGATTTATGGCTCTGATGCAGTAGCCGGTGTGGTAAATTTAATTCCTGCCAATCCACCGGCGCAGGGAAAGATAGTTGGAAATATTTTAAATGAATACCAGACCAATAATCGTTTGATCGAAAATTCTGCAACGATTGCCGCACATATCAATGATTTTACCTGGGGCGGAACTTTTACTCATAAAATCGCCACGAACTATAAAGATAAATATGATGGAAGAGTTTATAACACCGGCTTTGCCGAAACCGATGTTTCCGGAAATATAGGAATCAATAAAAACTGGGGCTATAGCAGGCTCGGAATATCTTTGTATGATGATTTACAGGAAATTCCTGATGGGAGCCGTGATTCTGCAACAAGAAAATTTACGAAGCAAATTACTGAAGATGATACTTTCCGCCCAATTGTTAGTGATGCGGAACTAAATACTTATAAAATTTCTGCTTTGCATCAGCATGTGCAGCATTACCGCGCTTATACTACCAATAGCTTTTTAATAGGAAACGGACGACTAACTGTTAATCTGGCTTTTCAAAAAAGCGTGCGTCGTGAATTCAGCCACCCGGAAGTATCAATTCCCGGTTTGTATCTTAAACTGAACACCTACAGCTATGATTTGAAATATTATTTTCATGAAGCAAAAGGATTTAGTGTAACAACTGGTATTAATGGTATGTATCAAAATAATAATGTTGATGGAGGAACTGAATTCATCATTCCTTCTTATCAACAATTTGATTTTGGCCCATTTATTTTTGCAAAAAAAACGATGGGTGATTTAGAAATAGCCGGTGGCTTACGTTACGACGTAAGAAATTTTAGTAATAATGGATTATATAGCGCTCCTGATCCTGTTACCGGTTTTGATCACGCCGTTACTGGTGAGGATACTTCAGGGGCAGATCATCCCTTTTCTCCTTACAAACATACTTTTTCAGGTGGCAGCGGAAGCTTAGGATTGTCTTATAAAATAAATAATCAGTTTAGTGTGAAAGCCAATATTGGTCGTGGGTACAGAGCTCCAAACATTTCTGAAATTTCTGCAAACGGCGTTCACCCGGGAACCAATATGTACCAGATTGGCAGCCTGAATTTTAAACCCGAATTTAATTTACAGGAAGATTTCGGAATAGAATTTAATTCAACTCATGTAACCATAAACGCAGATGCTTTTAATAATAATATTCAAAATTATATTTACAATGAAAAACTGGAAAGTAAGCTGGGAGGCGATTCTATAATTGTTCCCGGAAACCAGACCTTTAAGTTTGTGGCATCGAGAGCACATTTATATGGAGGAGAACTAAGCATTGATATTCATCCACATCCATGGGATTGGCTTCATTTTGAAAACTCTCTTTCTGTGGTTTATGCAACAAATGAAGGTGTTTCAGGAGAAGCAAAAATTTCTGACAGCGCTAAGTATTTGCCATTCATCCCGCCATTGCATACTATCTCTGAATTGAGAGCCAACATCAAAAAAATCGGCAATTCTTTTGCAAATTCGTTCATTAAATTTCAGTTTGAAGTGTATGCAAAACAGGATCGTGTTTACCTGGCGAACAATACAGAAACACCAACCGCTGGTTATCAATTATTCAATGCCGGATTTGGCACTGATATTCTGAATAAAAAAGGAAAACCGATGCTTACTGTTTCTTTTTTGGGAAATAATTTATTCAATGTCGCTTATCAATCCGGTCTTAATAGACTAAAATATTTTGAACCGTATCCAGGCAATTTCACCGGTCATAATGGAATTTATAACATGGGAAGAAACGTTAGTTTGAGAGTGGATCTTCCTTTAAATTTAAAGAGTAGAGAATTTAAGTAACAGAAATAATCCTAGGATTACTCATAAATTAAAATTATATATATTCGCAGGTTGTATTCATTTGAAATAGGCCGGGAACAGGCAGATGTTATTATGAATATCAATGGCAATATTATTTCCGGAAAAGTGACAGTTGATACGGCAAAGCAACTTTCCGAACGATTTGGGAAAATTATGGAGAATAGGGAAAGTTATTCTATTAATTGCGGCGATACTTCGATAAGCCGTTCGAAACAATTGGAATCGGCAATACCACCATCAAAAATATCGGCTCTTGGTTCCGGGCAATTTGTCGGAATGGTGGCGGATGATCCGGAGAATAAAATTGAATTGAAAGCGTTTCATTGTCAAGTGATCAATGATCATGCAGCCCTTAAAAAAGATCAGGATGGCTATAAGCATATTGAACAACAGAAGATTATTCGTAACATAAATATCACGATCCTAATTGCTTGGGTTGAATTAGTCTGAATAATTGTAGAGCATGAACAGCAAGGTAAATTAACAGCTCGATTATAGCAAAAAAACTTTGAAGAATTAAAGCAATGATTTGAATAAAGAATTCCGCAAAGGTTAATCAGTCAACAATTTACAAAAAGGTTTTTTATTTTTATATCTGATGAGAAATTTTTCAATATTCAAATCGAAATGACGAAGTATTTGAGAAAACGATTTTAAAATATCAAATCAACAAAGAAACTATCCCTTAAAACGAAACGTCGCTACCTTCTCTCAAAATGAATTGCAAAATTTGCGTGTTACAATTAGTTTGAGACTTGGATATATGGAAACATCGGTTCTACAATTATGACGCGATTACTAAGTAATACTAAGACGACATGATTTAAAAAAAAGTTATTTTCACATCTAAAATATTTTATCTTGCACTAATATCCTCCCCCACCAGCATGCCTAAGATACATAACCAAATTGAAACGCTCATTGAACGTAATGACGAATTGGAAAATTATTTTAGAAATACTATCATTCCCCAATTATACATAGACGCCGATCTGGTATTGCGAAAGTTTACTCCCCCCGCAATGAAACAGTTTAGTTTATCGGCTGCAGATATTGGGAAACCGATTGAAGTGATAAAAGATAATTTACGTTTTCCTACAATTATTGAAAATATCGAACAAGTTACACAGACTAGGGAAATTCTTGAAAAAGAAATTCAAACTACAGACTATAAATGGTATCAAATGAACATCCTGCCTTATGTTCAGAGACAGGATGGTGAAATAAATGGAGTCATCATCACATTTGTTGATATTACTTCCCGGATCCGTGAATTAAATTCGCTTGAAAGACTGATATTAGAACATGACACTTTATTGGATACTATTTCTCACGACGTAAAAGCACCTCTCACTACTTTAGTACTTGCGATTGATTTATTCAAAAATGTTTCTCCTGAAGATGAAAAAGAGTTTCAAACACTTTTACATACCTTAGAAAATGCCATAAGAAAAATGCATGATATTATTAATGAATTAATGGATGCCCGAAAGCAAGAACACAAATATAAATCCGAAGAAGAACTTTTAAACTTTGGTCATGTTCTGGAAGATGTACGCCTTACTCTGAGTCATAATATCAAAGATTCCCATGCAATTATAAAAACTGAATTGAATGTTCAGGAAATAACTTTTTCCCGAAGAAAATTAAGAAGTA
>JBQCFI010000047.1:0-13856 GCA_051959325.1 Ginsengibacter sp.
ATTCTGCTATCGAAAAATTATGTGACTTAGTATGCTCTGATTTCAACCTTACTATAAAAAAAGTAAAGGATATGGCAGCTTCAGCAGTTTTACTTTCTGCAATTATTTCTTTTATAATTGGCTGCATTATTTTCTTACCGAAAATAAAAATGCTGTTTTTTCATTAATAAAAAATAAAACAAAACGGACGTTATTTATTCGTTTGCTGCCTGATTTTGTTTTAAAAAAACGTTTATCGAATACCGTTACATCACAATTATTGTGATAGTAATGTGATTAGCTGCCCAACTGTAAAATCAATTTCTTCTTCTGTTGTGAATCTTCCCAAACCAAATCTTAAAGAGGAACGCGCCATTTGATCACTTAATCCCATGGCTTTTAAAACATAGGACGGTTCATTCGTTCCTGACGTGCAGGCAGAGCCGGAACTTAACGCTATATTCTTGTTAAGGGCTGAAATCAAATCAACACTATTCACGTTTTGAAAACTCATGTTACTTACATTTGGCAGTCTGTATTCAGTATTTCCATTGATAAATGCGTTGCCCGTTTTTAATAACTGAGTCTCCAGTTTGTTGCGCAGTTTACTCACTTTTTCTGCATCTTTTTTCATTTCAATATGGGCTAATTCGCATGCTTTTCCAAAACCAACAATTGCAGGAACATTCAATGTGCCACTACGCATTCCTCTTTCATGGCCGCCACCAGCCATTTGGGCTGAAATTCTTACTCTTGGATTTTTTCGACGCACATATAATGCACCAATACCTTTGGGTCCGTACATTTTATGTGCAGAAAAAGACATTAAATCGATGCCATCCTTTATTACGTCAACCGGAATTTTTCCTACCGCTTGTGTGGCATCGGAAAAAAATAACAGGCCCCTCTTTTTTGCAATCGCTGCAATTTCTTTTATGGGCTGAATAACGCCGGTTTCATTATTTGCGTACATCACAGAAATTAAAATAGTTTGTGTATTGATTGCATTTTCTAATTCTTCAACATTAATTAAACCGTCATTTTTTACACTGAGATATGTAACATCCGCCCCTATTTTTTCCAGGTGTTTACATGAATCCAAAACCGCTTTATGTTCAGTTTTTACGGTTATAATCCGATTGCCTTTTGATTTGTATAATTCCAAAATTCCTTTCAGGGCAAGGTTGTCTGCTTCTGTAGCGCCAGAAGTAAAAACGATTTCTTTTGGCTCAGCGTTTATTAAATAAGCAACCTGCTCGCGTGCGTATTCTACTGCTGATTCCGCTTCCCATCCGAATTTGTGAGTACGGCTTGCCGCATTTCCAAAATATTGTGTAAAAAAGGGCATCATTGCATCCAATACCCGTGGATCCATTGGTGTGGTTGCATTATTATCCAGGTAGATGGGAAACTGAAGCATGAGGATTTTTCATACAAATTTAATGAAAGCGTTTTGGAGGAACGATTTAGACCGTTTAGACGGTTTATTGGTTTAGATTATTTTTGTAAAAATCATTTTATGAAAAAGATTGAACATGTAGGTATTGCAGTAAAAAAATTGTCGGTGTCTATTCCTCTTTTTGAAAAATTATTAAATACTCCGTGTTATAAAACGGAAGTGTTGCCCGCAGAATTGGTAAACACTGCATTTTTCGAAACCGGAAAAAATAAAATAGAATTGCTCGAAGGTTACTCACCGGATAGTGTCATTACTAAATTTATTGAAAAAAGAGGTGAAGGCCTTCATCACATTGCTTTTGAGGTGGATGACATAGAAGCAGAAATGAAACGTTTGACAGGGGAAGGTTTTACTTTATTAAATGAAAAGCCAAAAGAAGGTGCAGATAATAAATTGATTTGTTTTTTACATCCCAAAGACACCAATGGTGTTTTGGTAGAATTGGTTGCGTCTAAATGATACAAGTAAATGAAAAGACGATTACCAAAATGAAAAAATTACTTGTATAAATTCTATTTACATTCACTTAACAATCGGTCTAGCAATCATTTAAATTAAAGAAAACATAAAATGTGCAAAAATGATTTTTGAGCGGAGATTCATATGATTCTTGGCATTTTAAATGCCATATATTTTATGATGAAAAAAGTGATATTCATTATCCTGTTGATTAGCCCGCGCATTCTCCATGCCCAGTTATTTGTAAATCTTGGTGCTGGCGCAGCTACTTTCCAGCAAAAAATTCCTCTTACTGGTGAAGCAACTCATGTTTTACCTTCTCAACTTGTAGTTCCAGTCGTAAAAATGTCAGCGGGGCTGCAAATCAGGCATTTTGTAATGGAAGCAGAGCTTAGGCCAACTTTAACCCGGCAGAGCAATTCACCGAACAATTTTGGTATGAAAGCCGGTTATCGCATTAATCATTTCATTCCCGCTATCGGATATTATTATAATTACTGCAACAGTGATAATCCGGGAAATAATACTGCCGGTATTGGTTATTCTTTACAATATATCAGGCAACTTAACCGAAAGACTGATTTGTATCTGGAAGCGGCTTATATGAACAATTCTGCGGAATTAACAGCTGGATTTCATATTCCGTTTTGAGGATTGTAGTAATTATCATCTGAGTACCTGAAAAAAAAGGGACTTTCGATGAAAGTCCCTCTGAGGTGGAGCTGCAGGGATTCGAACCCTGGTCCAAACACATTCGCCGTAAGCCTTCTACATGTTTATTTTTGCATTATTTGTCGGGGAAAAGCCGGAGCAAAACAAACCAACTTTTTCCGTAGCTGAATGGTCTTAAGCAAATGTCACAGCCTTCAATTGCAGCATCCCGTTTTATTTTGAGTCGGCGGAAGAGCGTGGCAACAGGACTAGCCAGCTCAACGGCCCTAATGGAAGCGAATCTATCGATTACGCAGCCATGGCAAGTTGTGTATTGCCATTTAATGTTTTCGTATTCAGATTCAAGCGCTAATTACGCAACGCGCTACATGCTTATACTTACAAAGAACTATGCTGTCAAAACCGGTCAGCCCCGGTATTTTTGAGTATGCGAATTTACAAAAAATCGCTGAAATATTTGAAAATCACGCTGAATGAGCACTTGTTAATTTTTCCGCTTTCTTCTCTACTTCTTCCTGCATTTCTTTTTTAAATGCGATTAATTTTTTTGCCAAATCTTTATCTGAAATGGCGAGAATTTCTGCCGCTAAAATTCCGGCATTTTTTGCTGCGTTCAATGCAACAGTTGCAACAGGAACGCCATTAGGCATTTGTAAAATAGAAAGTACTGAATCCCAACCATCAATGGAATTGGAAGATTTTATCGGAACCCCGATAACAGGAATTATCGTTAAAGAAGCAACCATGCCAGGCAAATGTGCTGCACCACCTGCACCGGCAATAATTATTTTTAAGCCACGTTCAATTGCAGAGGAGGCGTATTCAACCATTCTCAAAGGAGTGCGGTGTGCAGAAACGATCGAAATTTCATAAGGTATTTCAAGCCGTTTCAAAAGTTCTGCAGCCGCTTCCATAATTTTTAAATCACTGTCGCTGCCCATGATAATTCCAATAACTGCTTTTTCTGCTTTTGCCATTTTTATTATTTGCGATAAAGATAAAAACGCCGCATACAGTAAACAAACAAATAATTACGATTCATGTTTTTTATTAAAGGGCGTATAGAAAAGAAACCTGAAATATTTGGATATAATGCTAAATTTATAAACGATTCAACGAATAAAATAATCAACAATAATCATTAAGCATGCAGCGTTTCTGATACTTTAGTGGTCAATAAAACAGAGCAAAAAGCTTTTTATAGATGGCCTGTTTACAAATATTGCTTATGAAAATTCTACGCATTTTAAGCATCCATATTATTTTTATTTTTTCTTCTGTCGCTGCAAATGCACAATCTTTTTTATCAATCTCGACCGGGATTTCAACAAATGTGAACCAAAACGGCAAATCATTTTATCATGTTCCCATATGCATACAATGGAAACCTGGAAACAGCCGTAATTCGCCCTTTTTATTTGAATTGGATTATGGCATTCCTTTGATCACAAAAGGCTCTGGTGATGCATATTCTTTAAATCCACAGCTACCTGAAAAAGTATCTTTAACAGAAGATATTCGCGCATCCATTTTTACTATAAGCGTTGGATTCCAAATACATTTACTTACGAATAAAAAAAATAACACCCTTTACCTCGATTTGTTTCCATTAGCCATTAGCAGCCAAAGCTATAAAGTCACTTATAAAAATTACGACAAAGAAAACTATGAAGTTATGAACCCGGATCTGAACCGTGAAACTGGCGGGCTTGCAATGGCAATGGCATTGGTTTATAATTTCGGTAAAAAACAGGATATGATGGCAATGATTCGCTTTCAATCGCCAACTACTGCGAGCAAAAATGACTATCCACACGCATTTAAATCTATTGCGCCATTGCAACTCACATTTGGCTATAACTTTTTTTATAAAAAATAAAATGAAATCAATAAGCTCGATCACTGCAGTTTGTATGATTATTCTTTTGTTATCTTCATGTGGCAAGAGAAACTTTTATGCGGATGCTGACGATCCGGGATTGAGTATTTTATCATCTTATGGATTTAATATCGCTTCTGTTTACATCAATAAAGTGCCTTATGTAAATCCATACAAAAAAGGAATTATCGGTGGCATTGTAAATTACGCTCCCACCCTCCGGAAAACGCAAACCAACAGCACGCTCGATACGCTTAGCCTTACCTGGCCAATTTCGAAGAATGATAACAGCACAGGTTATAACTCTTCCTACCAAAATATTTCTTTATTAATACCGGTTCCAAAATCCTTTTCCCTTAACGATTTTATCGCTTTGAGTGGAAAAAGATTTCCTGCAAACGCCAATGCAATTGCGGTAAATTCTTTTTTTAATCCACCTAATCCAGGCACTTCAAATCTTTATTTCATCAACATAAGCCTTGACACTACTGCTCTTTCTTTTTCAGGCTTATTTGATGGAAAGATCGGTGATAGCATTGTAATTAGTAAGGGAAGATTTGATTTTAAAATTGATAAGAATACAATCAATTTTTAAAACATTTCTTTCTCAAATTCGGTAAAGCAATAAATATCAGCTATTGCTGTTTCTTGCTTGCTCTGGTGACAAAACCACAGCGTGACTCATCAAAAAAATAAATGTCACCAATGGAATTATTAAAGAGATCAAATACTAAATTTTACAATGAATAAATTTATTCTTCTTTCGTTTAGCCATTACCGTTATGCTGCTTATGCCAGTAACTGTTTAGAGGCAAACTGGATTTTAATAAAACAGTTATTGTTCGATCTGCAGCCTTCATGCTGCGTTAAAAAAAAAACACTTATAATTTTTATTTTTTAAAATAAGAAATACAGTTATTTATCCTTTCGCTGAAACAATGATCTATTTTTTAGAACCAAACATAGAATCGATTTTTTCCTGAAATATTTGAGAGCTTGTCACATTATTATGCGCGCCATTTTCGATCGTAATGAACTTATCTCCCGGTTTTAAAACTTTTTTCAGTTTTGCTGCATTCCGAAATGGAATCACCTTATCAGACGTAGCCGCAAAAATAATTACCGGTTCAGTTACTTCTTCCAAATATCCGCCAACGGGAAATTTAAAATGCGACATTCTGCCTGTAGGATAAATCGGTGCATACGTGTTGAATAAGCTTGGGATGCTGTAATATGGCGTTTCTAAAATCAACCCAGCACATTTTTCTTTTGCAGCAATGTAGGAAGCAACGCCGGTTCCCAGAGATTTGCCATAAACGAAAATACTATCGGATGAAAATTTTGAATGCGCGAGCTTATACACTTCTTTCGCTTGTTTATAGACGTTTTCTTCCGTTAATTCTCCCGTTGTTTTCCCATAAGTGGGATAATCAGGAATCCACACTTCATAGCCGTTTTTTGTAAAAATTTTGGCATTCCTTTCATAGCGAATTACATTATCACTATTGCCATGAAAATACAGTAAAACGCCTTTAGCCGCTGAATCTGCCGGTAAAAACTGAATCAAATTAACTGTATCCGTCTTATTCATCGGAATATTCACTTCTTTGAATGGTACATCAAATTTGAATTGAAAATTCTCTGGCAAAGGGACGGGATGAAATAAAAACTTTTCCTGCAAATGATATAATGCAATTCCAATGGAGCAATAAATAAGCGTAATTACAATGATCACCCGGTATATTTTTCTTTTAGCAGAAACTTTACGTTTCTCCTGCACCATATTTTCACTGTTTATTTCTGATCGATCATTCTCCTTTTTCTTCATCCGTAAATACGCGTTTTAATTTCAACTTACGAACCGGTGCTACAATTAAAGGAAATTTTTCAATGATGACATTACTTTGATCCAAGCCAAAACCCCTTTCTTCACCCAGACTCACCTTTTTTATCCAGAAATATAATTTCATGATCAGCTTTTCAAAAAACGGCAATTCATTATCCTGCGAAAGGAATTTTTCCATTACAATAAACTGGAAATCACCCACAACATTATTTTTCTGAAGGCTTTCATAACGACTGGTAATGTTTACTTCCTTGTTGGCAACCATATCCTGAACTACTTTTTTAAACATCAGGTTAATACGCGGCTCCATTCTGAAACCCAGGCGTAGTTCTACTCTAATCACTTCATTGGGAATGATGGTATCAACCGTATAATCGGCTGTATATGGATCGTCCTGCGTATCCACATGCACAAACCAATAAATATCAGCACGTTTTGGTTTGCGGTTTAAGATGGAATACACAATTTTATGTTCAATTTCTTTTGGATTATTGGCACTCGTCAGATACACCAAATGGGTTGCATATTTTGGAATACTAAGGTCATTGCTCAGTTCCTGGATGGTTGGTAAATATTGATCCAGCCGCACGAATTCCACATACCGGTTTTTGATTTTGCGCGCCCTGAACCACACATACATAACCGTAAACAAACCGCCCCCAATGATGAGCGTTACAAATCCTCCATGGGGGAATTTTTCCACCAGGTTAGCTACCAAAAAACTGAGTTCGATTGTGAGATAAACCGCCAGGTATAGATAAACAAGAATTTTGGGCGTGCGCCGCGAAACCAGGTAATTAGCAAATAAAATAGACGTAGCCAACATGCACAAAGTGATTGCAAGGCCATAAGCGCCTTCCATGTTTGAAGATGTTTGGAAATAAATAACCACACCAAGACAGCCAACCAATAATAGCGTATTAATGCCCGGAATATATAATTGACCGCGTTCTTCCGTAGGATAATTTATTTTCATTCTTGGCCATAGATTCAGCCGGATGCTTTCACTGATCAACGTAAAAGAGCCACTTATCAAAGCCTGGCTTGCAATAATCGCCGCGATCGTTGCAATCGCAATTCCAATAATTTTAAAAGCATCCGGCATTATTCCATAAAAAGGATTGAAACCATTATCCATGATCTCTTTTGTAAACACGCGACCTTTATAATTTGCAAGAAGCCACGCTCCCTGGCCGAGATAATTGATGATCAAAGAAATTTTTACATAGATCCATGACACACGGATATTTCCCCTTCCACAATGTCCAAGATCGCTGTAAAGCGCCTCCGCCCCGGTCGTACAGAGAAAAACAGCGCCAAGAATAAAAAAGCCATTCGGGTAAAGTGTCAGAAGCTTTATGGCATAATAAGGATTGAGCGCTTTGAAAATGTTCAGATTATCAAAAAGATGCATTCCACCTAATACCAACAGCATCAGGAACCAGAAAAACATAATCGGGCCGAAGAATTTTCCAATTTTTGCCGTTCCAAATTGTTGTGAAAAAAAAAGAGCGAATAAAATAATGATGACAATATATATAATCGTCGTTCCGCTGATGTTGCTAAAAAAAGAAATTTGCTTTAGACCTTCTACGGCTGATGTGACCGTAATTGGGGGCGTGATCATTCCATCGGCCATGATGGACGCGCCGCCGATCATTGCCGGAAAAACCAGCCATTTTTTTTGACGACGGATGAGTGCATACAAAGAAAATATGCCACCTTCACCGTTGTTATCAGCCTGCAATGTAAGGGTAATATATTTTACCGTAGTTTGTAAAGTAAGCGTCCATATAATGCACGAAAGGCCGCCCAATATAAGTTCCGGCGTTATTACTTTATCTCGGATAATAGCATTGAATACATAAAGCGGGGAAGTACCAAGATCGCCATAAACGATTCCTAAGGCAATAATTAAACCGATTGGCGTTGCTTTATTAAAATTTTTCTTCACTCTGTTACTTTAATAGTTTCTGCAACACGTGGTCGTGTTAGCGAGTTACGTTTTTGCACGTAAATAAGCTGCAAATGTAGAGTGAAAGTAATTATGCAGCAATGATTTTATTTTCCTATAAATTATTTTTTAATTCGATCAAAAATGATTTTATTTTTTCCAAAGATTCGATCATTTCGTGTTTTTCTCCTGCCGCTTTGTTATTTTTAATAAATTCTTTTGCCCCTTCGATGGTATATTTTCTTTCGCGCAGCAAATGATAGATCATCTTCAGATTTTTAATGTCTTCCGGCCTGAAAAACCGATCACCTTGTTTATTTTTTTTTGGTTTCAAAATTGAAAACTCATTTTCCCAATACCTGATTAAGGAAGTATTTTCTTTGAACATGGCGGCTACATCTCCAATGGAATAATACTGCCTTTGAAACAGGATTTCATCTTCGGGAATTTCCAGGTCATTTACTTCTGTATGAAATTCTTTAATGCTTTTTCTACCGCGATTAGATTTCGGTTTTATTTGTTGCTTTACTGCTTCCTTAATTTGATTTTTTTTTGAATCTTCTTCAAACTCAAAGTTGATTTGTGAAAGTTCCATAAATTTTAATCGAGGCTTTTTGCGCTTCCGGTAGAAGCAATTTTTAAAATACGGTCAAATTGTTCAGGTGTCAGATCATTATAAAAAAAATAAACCGGATCTACAGGCTGGCCGTTCACATGCACTTCATAATGGCAATGAGGGCCGGTACTTTTTCCTGAACTGCCCACCCAGCCTATTATTTCACCACGCTTTACGCGTTCTCCTTCATGTACTTTTACTTTCAGCATATGGCCAAAAAGAGTTTCATATCCATAACCATTATTTATAATCACATGATTCCCAAAACCACTTTCGTCAAAACCAGCCGCTTCCACTTTTCCATTTCCGGTAGCATAAATGGGCGTTCCTTGTGGCGCGGTGAAATCCAATCCTTTATGCATTTTTAAAGTTCCATAAACAGGATCAATTCTTACGCCAAATCCTGAAGCGATGCGTGTAAGATCGCGATTGCTCACCGGTTGTATAGCAGGGATGCTCGCCAATTTTTCACTTTGATCTTTAATCAGTTTTTCTATTTCCTCATAACTTGCGTATTGATATTTGATCCGTGCGCTGATATTATTTAAAGTATGAGCCAACTCATTTCCAAGTTCTTCATCATTGATTGCGGCAATCTTTTGAAATTCATTTTTCTTTTCGATCAATTTTGCGCGGGCAGAATCCGGAACCGGGTTGGCTTCAAAAATAGAGCGGTAAACCTGGTTGTCGCGCTTTTCCAGTGAGGCCATTTCTTCCTGTAAATTCCGGGTTTGCGATGCCAGCGTTTCATAATTCTGTCGCATTTTTTCATATTTTAATTCCGCCAGTTTCAATTGAGGTGAAGGAATAAAACGAAAGACCAGGGAAATAATGACGAATGCAAAAACAAATACAGCGAGGATGAAACCAAAGAAACGCAACAACTTTACGTGCAATGGCGTTACCAATTTTTCGTAACGTAAAGTCTGTGTATTATAATAAAATTTTAATTTTTTCATGCGGGAAAAAGAAGCAAACGTTTTCTGATTTTAAAATACCGTTGTGTTTGTAAATGCATTCAAACCAAATACCTTTGCGGCATTAAAATATTTTTCAATCTAACAAAGATAACTTCTTCATACTCTAAATCATTCTTAAAAATTCACCAAACTCTATGAAGCAAAGCGCAGAAATCAGACAGCTTTTTCTTGATTTTTTTAAAAATAAAGGCCATCAAATTGTTCCTTCTGCACCGATCGTTATCAAAAATGATCCGACTTTGCTTTTTACCAATGCAGGAATGAACCAGTTTAAAGAATATTTTCTCGGCAACAGGCCTGCTCCTTTTACCCGCATTGCCGATACGCAAAAATGTTTGCGTGTGAGCGGAAAACACAATGACCTGGAAGAAGTGGGCGTGGACACCTATCATCACACAATGTTTGAAATGCTTGGCAACTGGAGCTTTGGAAATGCTGTTGGTAACAAGCCTCCATATTTTAAAGAAGACGCGATCGCCTGGAGTTGGGAATTGCTTACTGGAATTTATGGCATTCCAAAAGAAGATTTATATGTGACCGTTTTTGAAGGTGATGAAAGTGAAGGTTTGCCGGCTGATGAAGAATCTTTAAATATCTGGAAAAAACACATTGCAGAAAACCGGATTATTTTTGGAAATAAAAAAGATAATTTTTGGGAAATGGGCGATACCGGCCCTTGTGGCCCCTGCACCGAAATTCATGTGGATTGCAGAAGTGAAGAAGAAAAACAATTAATTCCGGGAAAAGAACTGGTGAATAAAGACAATCCACAAGTCATTGAAATCTGGAATGTGGTGTTCATTCAATACAATCGAAAAAAAGATGGAACGCTCGAATTGCTGCCTGCAAAACATGTAGATACTGGAATGGGGTTTGAAAGATTGGTGCGTGTGTTACAAAATAAAAAAAGCAATTACGATACAGATATTTTTACGGGAACCATTGCCGAAATTGAAAATATTTCCGGAAAAAAATATACACATTCAGATTCCAAACAAGACATTTCTTTTCGCGTAATTGCCGATCACATCCGCGCGATTGCATTTCCCATTGCTGATGGACAATTGCCTTCAAACACAGGCGCAGGTTATGTTATACGCCGGATTTTGAGAAGAGCCGTTCGATATTATTTTTCTTACTTGGATGTAAAACAACCTTTACTTTATAAACTCGTTCCTATTATTGCTGAACAATTCAAAAATGTTTTTCCGAATTTGAATGAGCAAAAAGACTTTGTTGCCAAAGTGATAAAAGAAGAAGAAGAAAGCTTTTTGAAAACATTAGAAATTGGGATTAGATTATTTATTGAAACTATAGTGAAAAAAGCTGATAAGGCTTTTAGACATTATGGACCATCAGAAACGGTTTGGGTCCGGAATACAGATGATTTAGTAGATTTTATAAATCACTATAAAGAAATTTCAAAAGCAGCAATAACTGTTGATCCCGAAGATGCGAAAAAGATAAAAGATGTTATCAATATCGACGGAAGATTAGCCTTTAAACTTCAAGATACTTATGGGTTTCCAATTGATCTTACGGAGTTAATGGCAAAGGAGATTGGTGGTACAGTTGATATTCTTGGATTTGAAAAAGAAATGCAGCAACAAAAAGACCGCAGCCGGGCGGCATCAGTTGTTGATACCGAAGATTGGATTGTTGTAAATGAAATGGCAGGAAAAGGTTTTGTTGGCTATCAAAATTTACAAACAGAAAGTCAGGTTTTAAAATACCGCAAAACAAAAACGAAAGGAAAAGAAATTTTTCAAATCGTTTTGAACGAAACTCCTTTTTATGCTGAAAGCGGTGGCCAGGTGGGCGATACAGGCATTTTATTTTTTGATACAGAAGAAATTCCTGTAGTAAATACCAAAAAAGAAAATGAGCTTATTCTTCATTTCGCTGAAAAACTTCCTGCGAATATTGAAGCTAAAGTGATAGCAAAAGTTTATGTGGAAAAAAGAAGAAAAACCGCCGTTCATCACAGCGCTACTCATTTAATGCATGCAGCGCTTCGCAAAGTGCTGGGCACACATGTGCAGCAAAAAGGAAGCCTGGTAAATGAAGATTACCTGCGTTTTGATTTTTCGCATTTTAGCAAAATGACGAAAGAAGAAATTCAAAAAGTGGAATCAATTGTAAATGAAAAGATAAGGGAAAACATTCCTGTGGTAATTCAGAAAATGCAAAAGGAAGAAGCGCTGAAAACCGGTGCTATGGCGCTTTTCGGAGAAAAATATGGTGATGTGGTAAGGGTGGTGATGATGGATTCGGAATATTCAATTGAACTTTGTGGTGGTACGCATGTTGGTAATACGGGTGAATTAGGTTTTTTTAAAATTACTAATGAAACCGCTGTTGGTGCGGGTTTGAGAAGAATAGAAGCAGTAAGTGGAAAGGCCGCAGAAAACTTTGTGAACAATGAATTGCAGGATTTAAGTATTGTAAAAGAACAATTAAAAAATCCAAAAGATTTACCAAAAGCATTGGAGTCTTTTTTGTCGGAAAAGGAAAAACTCACGAAGCAAATTGATCATTTGCAATCACAAATATTAGATACAGTAACCGAACAAATAAGGAGGAAAGCTATTTGGATAAATGATGTAAATTTTATTGGAGAAATTGTAAATATTTCAACTGCGGATGCTTTGAAAAAACTGGCTTTACTTTTAAAAGACAAACTGAGAGATTCTGTAATTGTGTTGTGCGCCAACATTGAAAGCAAAGCAAATGTTGTTGTTTCCATTGATGAAAATATCCATTCTTCAAAAAATTTAGATGCGGTAAAAATGATCAGAGAAATTATAGCGCCTTTAATAAAAGGTGGCGGCGGCGGACAAAAAGCCTTCGCTTCTGCAGGCGGACAAGATGTGACAAAATTCGAAGAAGTAATTGAGAAGATAAAACGATTGCTGTAACCTTTTGCTGTATCTATTGCAGCGTTTCAGCATTTTATGTTAACGTTAAACTATATATTCCGGCAAAAATTTGTTTTCTAAAATGCCGTTTTTAATTTGGGGAAATTAAAATTTTCTTATTTCAAAATCATATCAAAATGAAAACAATTTTTTTATCAGCCATGTTTACTGCATGCGCCGGATTGCTTGCCAGCAATGGTTTTGCTCAAAATCGACCATCACAGAATGAAAAAAATGAAGAGATCATTATCCGAAAAAATAATGACGCTCCACAGAAAATGACCATCGAAATTGACAGTACTAAAATAACGGTGAACGGGAAACCGCTTTCGGATTTCAATGGTGATGTTACCGTAATGAGAAGAAATTTGAGCGATAGAAACGGCAATAATTTTTTTAGAATGGCACCTGGAAACTTGAATGTGTTCAGCACTTCTAACAAAGCATTTCTTGGAGTGCTTACTGCGAAAACAGAGAAAGGCGCCATCATTAAAAATGTGATTGATGAAAGCGCTGCAAAAAAAGCAGGACTGAAAAATGACGATATCATCACAAAGTTTGGCGATAAAACGATCACTTCTCCAGACGATTTAAGAAATGCCGTGCAATCATATAAACCAGGCGATAAAGTAACCATCAATTATTTAAGAGATGGGAAAAACAAGTCTGCAACAGTAGAATTGGGAAAAAATGCCGGTACATCTTTCAATTATAATATTGATAGTTTAAGAGACATGATAAACGGGTTTAATCCTGGAAATAATTTTAATTTCAGAATGCCGCGTCAGAATTTTGATTTTAATTTTAATAACAATCAACAAAAACTGGGATTAAAAATTGAAGATACCGAAGCAGGAAATGGCGCAAAAGTTTTGGATGTTGAACCGGGTTCTGCTGCTGAAAAAGCCGGAGTAAAGAAAGGAGATGTTATTACACAAATAAACGGTCAAAAAGTAAATGATGTAAATGACATCAGGTCTGAAATGAGGCAATCAGAAAATAAAAATGATTACAAGATCAAAGCAAAACGCGAGAAGAATGAAATGAACTTTGAGATAAAAATTCCGAAAGTGTTGAAGAGCATTCAGATTTGA
>JBQCFI010000048.1:0-6801 GCA_051959325.1 Ginsengibacter sp.
AAGGATTAAAAAGCTTTACCCACTTCAACATTTCCCTGTCATGGTCGTCCATCAGGTAATCATATTCACCCTCGCGGTGCCAGGCATAAAACGAATGAAACCGCAGCATATACAAACCTTCTTCCGGAAGATAATCTTTCAGCATCTGGTACACATATTCATCATGTCCCCACGACATTTGAACATTCCGTAAGCCACATCCTTTTTCATATATTCCGTACTGGGTGTTGTATTCGGGATTACTGTAATCAGGATTATTTTTAAAGAATTCAGGATAAACTATTTTATCAGAATAGGCACATCCAACCGGAAAAGTATCGCCGACAACGGCCCATTGTGGTTCGCCAAAAAGGCAAAGCACTTTTCCCATATCATGCATCAGTCCGGTGAGGATCATCCAGTCAGGGTGACCATCACGACGAATAGATTCAGATGTTTGTAACAAATGCTGTAATTGATCCAGATCAGTATCCGGATCAGAATCATCTACCAGCTGATTTAAAAAATCAAATGCTTGCCAAACAGGCATTTCCTTTTTATTAAATTGCAGATAATCATTCTTTTTTTCTTTTACAAACTCATACGTCTGATGCTTATGATTTAGCCTGTAAAATTCTTTAACGGTATCTCTAACCGGGCTATCATAATTGCGGAACTCTTCTTTGGTTTTAGAGGTCTTCTCTTCCGGATCGGGATATCTTTCCAGCACATCATCTTCCCATTCATCCAGGCTTGGCAACGGGTTGATTTCATTTGCAGTGAAACTTTCTTGACGTTTTTGCATAACAATCGATTTTCTTATGAACAATGATGTAATTTCCTTTTTTTTTCTGAAGAGTTTCCATTTTTATTACGAACCCGGTTTCGTCTAAAAGGAAAACAAACCATGAAATATCTGTCGTTTTTTGAAAATAAAAATCGACTTATTTGTTTGTTAACTGGCTGAGTAATTTTGAAAATCAGCCAATTGACTTAATTAACTGAAGCGGAATTATTTTTCTTTTCCAAAAACCGTGACAGCGCCTGAATTTTATCTGTTCCAATCAGATCGACCCCAAGCTTCATTTGTATCTTCCATGAATTTTCGTTATCCGGCGCAGCCCAAAAACGAATCTTTTTTCCGGATGCATGTACGGTGTCGATAACATGAAGCAATGTATCTTTATCCTTTTCCGGAAGCACTCCCTCACCGTTCCAGCGCGAATATCTTTCAAATGACAGGCTTACCAATCCTACTCTTTGCCATTCTGCCGCATTATGGAATTTTCGAAGATCATCATCGAAATAAATATAATCAGGATAATTTTTGTATTCATTGGGTGGGGGGCGTTCGCCACTGATCAGGATTGTAACCGGATTATTTTTATTTTCAGGAGAATAAAGATATTTTCTTGAGGGCATTAACTCTTCAATCAAAAGTTGCAGACTTTCTTTATAATTCTCTTTTATATCAATCAATAAATTAACTTCCCGGTTTCCATTCTTCTTCAATTCCTGTAAAAGAGGCTTGATATAAAGGCTTTCCAAAGTGCGTTCCGGTTCAATTTCTTTCTTGCTATGTGCCACAATTAAAACTCCATTTACCGGAAATACATCTGCTTCAATAGATCCGAATCCGGCGTTAAAAGCCGTATAAAATGGCACCGGATGCTCGTAATCATTATGTGCATGAGCATTTGCAACGGTGTAATTTATTGGTTGGCAAAAAACGGTAAAAGAAAAACTGCTGCAAAAAAGAAAAGTAATGAATTTTCTTGGTGCAATATGAAACAGTAAACGCATAAATAACTGGATTTTATATTTTTATGATCTTCCCATAAATGGGTCTGTGAAACTCGAATTGCCGGTTTCAACATGCCCGGCATAGCGCCTTTCAAAATGATCATAACCTTTTACAAAAACACTAAAGTCGTACCAGCCAAAAGATTTATCTAAATTCAAAACAATGCTGTCAGCTTTAGATGTCTTATTTGCTGCAAATACTTTCCTGATACTTTTGTTTTTATAAGCGTTGTCCATGATCTCTATTTCAAAATATTTGCCGCGGTTGTTGTTCAAGATATTTATATCAATGTTACCGCTTAGCTTTTTCATCGGTTTCTCCGGTCTTTCATATTCACAAATGATCGATAAATCCGGGTCATTACCGGTGCCGGAAAGCTCTCTGAAAAAACCATTCGGTCCATATATCCTGAGATGATAAATTCCATTTTCAAATGACTCAATAGGAAAAGATTCTGTAAGGCTACTTCCGGCTGCTACTGCATACGACCGGCTTCCGACATTTTCAAACGATCCTTTCGTAGCATATTTTCCGGGAAATAAAACATTGAATGGGGAGCCGGAAGCCTTCTTTCCAAAAATTTCATTCTTTGCTGCGAAAAGTACTTCCAGGTTTTTTTTATCATCGTTTAATTTTCCATCAGCATAAAGCTGATAAGGTAAAGCACAGGACGGTTTTACGCCAGTCTCCTGATACGGAAAAATAGAAGAGGAAAGTGGATTCTCGTTTACCTGCTTTATTTCTTCTTTTGATAATTGTTTAAAATCTAATGCATCTTTTTTAAACTTTGCATTGTATATTTTTTCAATGAAAGGTTTTTTGTCAAGAAAGGAAATACCAGGAGCACCTTCCCCATTGTATGATTTAAAAGCGGCAGTAAGATCACCGGTTATTGTCCGCCGCCAATCACTGATGTTATTTTCCTTGACATCTTTGCCAAATTTCTTTTTGAGAAAAACTTCCAGGAATTGTAAAACAGAAGTATGATCAAACACTTGTGAACAAACCTGGCCGCCCCTGCTCCAGGGAGAGGCGATAAGCATCGGTACACGAAAACCGAGTCCGATTGGTCCTTCACGCGCTTCTCTTTTTGGAATTCCTTCTTTTAATTCATTTTCGAAACGTACATACTCTACATCGGTTTTGATACCTGCAGAACATTTTCCGGTTTCAGGATTCAGCGGATCAGGAGCCACGAATGGAAGAACATGATCGAAATAACCATCATTCTCATCAAAGTTTACGATAAAGATCGTCTTCTTCCATACTTCCGGATTTTTTGTGAGAATATTCAATATTTCTGAAACGTGTAAAGAGCCGTACCAGGGAGCGCTGGGATGATCGGAAAGGTTTTGCGCAGCTGCCAGCCAGGAAACAGTTGGTAGTTTTCCGGATTCAACATCTTTGCGAAATTGATATAAAACGTCTCCCTTTGGAATATTAAGTTCGCGTTTTTCGCCTTTATCATCATAAGTTAAATCAGTAAGCGTGTGATAATCCGGATCGTTTGAATTATCAGCGAACGCCCTTTGAAATAAACTTTTTTCTTTTGGTGATAATTTGTTGTAAGTATCGGTGCTGTATTCCTGTAAATCTTTTTTTGCATTTTCTAATACTTCTTTCTTTTTCGCCAATGCTTCCTGTGCTTTTACAAGAGCATTTCCGGTAAAAGAGCCCGATTGTATTTTATCTTGCAACTCCTTGATCTGGTCCGGAAGTAATGTCAGCTGTTTTTGCAGGCTTTGAATATAACGCGAAGAAAATTTTACATTGTAACTGGCAAACCATTCCAAAGGATTGCAACCAAAATTAGAAAGCCACGCGCGTTCATCGCCGGTAAAGCCACCTCCGCAGTCGATATCATTCTGGTAAAATTTCCAGGAAATTCCGTTCGCTTCCAGCCGTTCGGGAAAGGTATCAAAACGCAAAACGCCCCATCGGTCATTACTGAGATTTCTCATGATTGCTTTCGCATCTTTTGTTTGCGCTTCCTTCACAGTGCCCGCCCAGGAAAATAATCGATTCGGGTTGGTACTCGTCATCGCTGAACAAAAATTTTGATCACAAACAGTAAACGCGTCAGCCATTGCATAATAAAAAGGAATATCCTCCCTGGAATAATATCCCATAGTTAACGGAACATCAGTATATCTTTTGTCCCTTACGCGTTTGGCAGGCAGCCAGTTATCATACTTTCCTCCGTTCCATGCATCTACCTGGCTTCCGCGTGAATGTGGTGTAGAACCCATCCACGTGGCCCTGGTATTGCGAATATCAAAACGAAAAGGAATGTAGGTTTCACCAGCCTCATTGGTTTGCATCCAAACTAAATTTTTATCCGGCAAGCTAATAGCCCGTGGATCATTGAAACCACGTACACCTTTCAGCGTTCCAAAACAATGGTCGAAGGAGCGGTTTTCCTGCATGAGAATTACCACATGCTCAGCATCGAGGTAGCTGCTTCCATTTTCAGGATTAATGGCCATTGCACGTTGAATGGATTCCGGAAACATGTATGAAAGACCTGTTGCACCTGAAAGCAGGATTGCTTTTTTAAGAAAATCTCTTCTGGTATCCACTGGTTTTACAATTTTTATTTAGGATTTTAAAGTCCGATCATCTCCATTTTAGCACTGCTAAAACCGGAAAATGATCGGAAGGATATTTTCCACGATAAGTATCGGTTAGTATTCCCCATTTCTCCACGGAAAATTGTTTACTGATAAAAATATGATCAATAATTTCATTGCTGTTTACGGCTTTACCAAATGCATTGAAAGAACCGTTATTGGCATATGGTTTTTTCGCTTCGGTATAAGAATCTTTTAAAAACGTGGAATTGGCAATAGCTTTATACCATTCAGAATCATTTCCACCGTTCAGATCACCCATAAAAATTACCGGATTGTTTCCGGCAATTTGTTTTATTTTTTTCAACATTAATTTGCTGCTTTCATTTCTTGCAAGATCCTTTTGATAGTCGTAATGGGTATTGAAAACATAAAACTTCTTTTTCGATTTTTTATCCTGCAATAAAACCCACGAACAAATCCGGTTACAGCACGTAGCATCCCATCCAAGCGAAGGTTTATCCGGAGTTTGTGATAGCCAGAAGTCGCCGTGATTAAGCATTTGGAATTTATCTTTTTTAAAGAAAATTTCAGAATGCTCGCCCGCATGCTTACCATCATCTCTTCCAATTCCATAATAATCATACTCAGGAAGTTTTTTACTGAGATCCTGTACCTGGTGGTAAAGACATTCCTGGGTACCGAAAATATCAAAATCATGAAATTGTATCAACGCCGCTATTATGGGATAGCGCTGCTTCCATCCATTTCCATATGTTGAATCCTCGCTGTTGTTGTCATTTCGCATATTATAGGTAGCAACTCTCAGCATTTGGGCATTTACAGAACCGGCAAACAAACCCAGCAAACAAATAAATAACAGCTTTTTTAATTGCACAATTTTTCCTTTAAAGGTTAAAGTTAATTCTCTTATTGCCAGCCTGGATTTTGTCCCAATTTCGGATTTTTTAATAATGCCGATTCAGGAATGGGATAAAAATACATTTTATCATCCCAAACGCGTGGGGAATTATCCAGCCAGGTAAGCTCTCCGTAAGTTCCATGCTTTAATTGTTGAGGATTCACTTTTCCACCGATTGTAGGAGCAACATTGACATAAGCAACTCCCTTTACCGGATTAGATGGTGTGCTTTCAACAAATGAAACATCAGACGTGCCATTCTTGTCCAAATCCATCAACGTATTGATAGCCGGCACATAAATACCATTCCACTCCTGCGTCAGCAACTGACCTCTTTTCCATCTTACCAGGTCATAAAAACGAAATCCTTCAAATACCAATTCGATACTTCTATCTCTTCTGATTTCCAGGATCACCGGATCAGAAATATCAGGAAAATAATTCGCCTGCAAATAGGGATCTACTACCGTTGGCAGTGTGGTTAATCCGGATGTAATACCGCCTCTTGCGCGCAAAGCTCCAATTGTATTTGCCCAATCCTGATCAGTTATTGTTCCCAACTCAGCTTTGGCTTCCGCATAATTTAGCAGCACCTCTGCATATCGAATAACCGGTACTGAATTAGTACTGACTGTTCCCTGGTCGTATTGCTGATCATCCAGGCTGTATTTTATGGGCATATAACCGGTGTATGTATAGGAAAATGCAGGTGGAGCAGGAACTACAGAGCCGCCATTGATCCTGGTATATCCAGGTGTGCGTATGGTTTGCTGAAGACGCAAATCCCTGTTTTGAGTTTCGACGGGAAATGTCATCGTATCGTGCCCTGCAATATTCGTAAAAGGTGTACCGTCCATGTTCAGATACGTATTCACAAAAGTTCTGTCCAGGCTTAACCTGTTTCCGTATGTAGCGCTTGTCCAATACCAGTTTGCATCGCTGAATACCGCCTGGTTAGGGTCTGTCACATCTATTAAAATGTCTTCTGAAGTAACGGGCGCTGTACTGATAAATAATTGACGATAAGATTTGCCATTTCCGCCGGCCTGTTTTAGTCTGAAATTACCTGATGCCATTACCTGGTGAGCCGCATCAGAAGCTTCATTCAACCAATCACCTGCATTCGGCAAATTCAATTCAGTATGGTATTTTCTAAATGTTCCTTCAAAAAGACAGATCCGCGATTTCATTGCATAAGCCACCCATTTGGTGATCATACTCCGGCTTTGATCATCTGTTACGGTAATATTTGCACAGGCATAATTAAGATCTGCTAAAACGGAATCCATTACCAGCGTACGAGGGTCACGGGGTTTATATAATAATGTTGAATCGTCCACCGCCAGTGGCGTGCTGTACCAGGGAACATCGCCAAATCTTTGTACCATTTGAAAATACCAGTAGGCCCGAAAAAACCGGGCAATTCCATTATAATTGTTTCTCACCTGGTCAGAAATTGCCGGATTGTTATTATTTACAAGAAAATAATTGATATTTCGCAATGGTGCCCAATTCCATCCGGAACT
>JBQCFI010000049.1:0-12879 GCA_051959325.1 Ginsengibacter sp.
ATAAAAGTGGAAAGTAAGGAGGGAGAAGGAAGTGAGTTTGTTATTATGTTACCAGCCTGATTTAGCTGATAACACATGAATACAAATGCACGTATTTCGGTAAAAGAAGAAATATTTGCTTTTCTTATTCAGTAACTTTATTTCAAAAAAAATTATTTCTATCATTTGGTTCCAATGCAGTAACTACAAACCCTTATTTCAACTATTTTTGAAAAGAACTAAACTGGCCACGTATGATTTTTGAATTGATCATAGCAATTTTTATAGTAAGATACCTGCAGAAATCACTGAAAACGAAGACCGATTTTCCAACCTGGAATGTTGTTCTTAATTACATAATGTATGCAGCCGTCATTCTGCTGGTGTCCTATCTGATCTTTACAACGGCAAGGCCGGTCACCAAGTGGCTTTCGCATTTGCTTTTGCTTTACCTGATCTATATTTTGTACAACGAAAAAATATTCCGGCAGGCAAGGCCGGTTTTGTTGGCGATTGCGCCTTTTGTCCTTTTATCTGTATTGAACGACATATTACAGCTTACTGATGAAAAACAATATTCTACAATAAAAACGCTGATAAACACCGCAGTCGGGTTTTCTTTTTTATGGATGGTCGCCATGTGGCTGATCACCAATAAACAGAAAAAAGCGCTGGAAAAAGAAAAAATAAAAACCCAGGAAGAGGCAGAACAAAAAAGCATTATCGCTTCGATGAAAGACGAACTGGAAGTGCAGGTAGCACAACGCACTGCAGAACTTACTAAGCAAAAAGAAGAACTGCAGCAAACCTTGGAGGAACTGAAAGCCACTCAATCACAACTCATTCAATCAGAAAAAATGGCTTCTCTCGGTGAACTTACCGCCGGTATTGCGCATGAAATTCAAAATCCTTTAAATTTTGTAAACAATTTTTCTGACGTAAATGCCGAATTAATTGATGAGCTGAACGCTGAAAGGTTAAAGCCAAAAGAAGAACGGGATGAACAATTTGAAAATGAAATACTGAATGATATAAAAGAAAACGAACAAAAAATAAATCATCATGGCAAACGAGCTGATGCTATTGTAAAAGGCATGCTGCAACACTCAAGAAAAAGCACCGGGCAAAAAGAACCTACGGATATCAATGCTTTGTGTGACGAATATTTGCGATTAAGCTATCATGGATTAAGGGCAAAAGATAAATCATTTAATGCCACTTTGAAAACCGATTTCGATGAAAATGTTCATAACATTAACGTGATTCCACAGGAAATTGGACGAGTGCTTTTGAATTTGTTTAATAACGCTTTTTATGCCGTAAGCGAAAAGCGGAAAACGGAAAATGCAAGGCTAAATGGTGAAAGCGGCAGGTATGAACCAACAGTTTCAGTAAGTACAAAGAAAATGGAAGGAAAAGTGCAGGTGTGTGTAAAAGATAATGGCAGCGGTATTCCCCAAAATATCATTGATAAAATCTTTCAACCTTTTTTTACAACAAAACCCACCGGAGAAGGAACGGGGTTGGGCTTATCATTATCGTATGATATTATTAAAGCGCATGGAGGAGAATTAAAAGTGGAAACAGATACAGGAGAAGGAACGGAATTTATTATCTTATTACCGGCCTGAGTTTGGCAGAATAATAATTACAATCAACAAACGGAATGAGGAAATAATTCAGGAGCTTTCTCAACAATTCAATTGGTCACCGTTTGTAGAGTCAATAGTAAATTAACTTGAAAAAGTTATTAGAAAAATAAAAAAAAATATAAACTAAAGTCAAAAGGAACCATGAAAGTTTTAGTAGTAGATGACGAAGCAGACATGAAAACGCTGTTTGAACAGCGCTTCAGAAAAGAAATTAAAAGCGGCGAAATGGATTTTATTTTCGCAAATTCCGGCAACGAAGCGCTGGAATATCTGAACCGCCAAAACCATGAATTTGTCTTAATTTTATCCGACATCAATATGCCGGGAATGAGCGGCCTGGAATTGCTGGAACACATCAAACAGAAATACCAGTTTCCACCGCCAAAAGTAATGATGATCACAGCATATGGTGATGATTATAATTATAACCAGGCTATGAAACTTGGCGCTGATGACTTCCTTACAAAACCACTGGATTTTAATGCATTAAAAGAAAAATTAAAAAAAAGTGAATAATGGCAAAAATATTAGTCGTTGACGACGAGACCGATTTGGAAGTATTGATCAAACAAAAGTTTCGCCGGCAGATACGTGAACAGAAATACGAATTTACTTTTGCAAGCGATGGAAATGATGCGCTGAAAAAATTGGAACAACATCCGGATACGGAAATTGTACTAAGTGATATCAATATGCCGGGTATGGATGGGTTAACACTGATTGGTAAACTAAGCGAAGATAATCCGCTGATTAAATCCATTATCGTTTCAGCTTATGGCGATATGGAAAATATCCGCACGGCGATGAACCGGGGAGCATATGATTTTTTATGCAAACCGGTAAACTTTGAGGACCTTGATGTCACCATCCAAAAAACAATGCGATATGTAAATCAGCTTCGTGAAACGGTAGAAGCCATCCGTGAAAATAATATCCTAAAAATGTACGTGGATAAAAATGTCCTAAATTTCATGAACAGCCGTGAGTTTGAATCCTCATTGCTGCTGAGTGAAAACATTGAAGGCAGTGTCGCTTTTATTGACATTTGCAATTTTACAGCCATCACAGAAAAAGAACCTGCAGATGTTGTGGTAAAACTGCTGAACCGGTATTTCGATGTGATGGTAAAGGAAATTATTGCCCAGGACGGATATATAGACAAATTTATGGGCGATGCCATCATGGCGATTTTCAGGGGCAAATATCATTTGGATCGGGCCATCGAAGCCTGCCTTGCGGTAAGAAAACAAATAGAAAAACTGCCCCAACTTGCTGAAGGTTTGTCTTTTTTGCCGAAATTATCTATCGGTATTAACTCAGGCGAAATGATCTCCGGAAATATCGGCTCCGCTAATTTGCGCCGCCTGGATTATACTGTTATTGGCGATACCGTAAATACTGCTCAAAGGCTGCAAAGTGTAGCCAAACAAGGCCAGATTGTGATTAGTGAAGATTCTTACCAAAAAGTAAAAGATTCGTTTCATTGCGAAAAAATAGGAGAAGTATCTTTAAAGCATAAAGCACAACCGGTAATGATTTATGAAGTAGTGGATTAAGAAAATATGAATCAGCCTTATTTGTTTGCCGGTTGTATTTAAATCCAACTTATTCAAATAAAAATAAGATCATGAAATGCCGGCATTTCAATTTGCGGGCTAACTAATTTCTATAAAAAAGCTCTTTATCAACTCCGAAACAGACAGTTAAAAAAACCTCTCATGCCGCGAAATTTTTTATTAAAAACAATTGCTTATTTTTTGTTTTTTGCTGCTTTTAGCTATGCTTCTAATGCCCAAACAGAACCGAACCGGATCATCAACGAACCAGTAGATATCAGTCCTGATTTTCACAATTTTGTAAATGCCTATTTCCTGGCAGATAGTCTTACTTCATTCGATCCGAATACAGTGTCGGGAACAGTTGAATGGCAGCGAAATCATTATGTACGCCGCATGGCTTTTAATAATGAGCTCGCAGCGTTGCAACCTTATCAAAATACCATTTTTCCTGCATCAGAATACCAACAAGATCCGGTGCTTCCTTTCAGCATTCAATTTGTTTCTCCACGAACAATTCGTTTAAGGATGAACACCGGTCTTGCAGTAAAAGATGAAAAGGACACGCTCATGTTTGCAAAAGAACCTGCAACTGATAAGTCCTGGAAATATACCAAAATAAACGGCGGCTATGTTTATACCAGCGCCTTCGGTTCTGTAACGATTCGCCCATATCCGTGGCATATAGAAATAAGAGATGCAAATGGAAAATTGCTTACAGAAACTTTTCATGAAAAAGACAATAGCGGTAGTTACACGCCGATACTTCCTTTTTCTTTTGTTCAACGTTCTACTGACTTTACCAGGAGCATTGCCGCTTCATTTACCGCTGCTCCTGAAGAAAAGATCTTTGGCTGTGGTGAATCTTTTACGAGTCTGAACAAGCATGGGCAAAAGGTTGTTTTATCTACTTTCGATGCGAATGGTGTGCAAACTCCGAAGATGTATAAGCCCATTCCGTTTTTTATGAGCAGCAATGGTTACGGAATGTTTATGCATACCTCCACTCCTATTACCTGCGACTTTGGACAAGCATTTAATGGCGTAAACACTTTGATGATCGGCGATGATCAACTTGACTTATTTATTTTCATTGGCGATCCCAAAGAGATTCTGAATGAATATACAAATATCACCGGCAAATCTCCCATGCCGCCTTTGTGGAGCTTTGGTTTTTGGATGAGCCGCATAACTTATTCATCAGAAGCGGAAGTAAGAGATGTCGCTGCTAAGCTGCGCGAAAATAAAGTGCCTGCAGATGTGATTCATTTGGATGTAGGTTGGTTTCAAACCGACTGGCGTTCTGACTTTCAGTTTTCAAAAGACCGGTTTAAAGACCCGAAGAAAATGGTCAGTGATTTAGGGAAAGACGGGTTTCATATCTCCTTGTGGCAGCTTCCTTATTTTGTTCCAAAAAACCGGTTATTCCCTGAAATCATTAAAAAAGGATTGTATGTAAAAGACGCTAAAGGGAATCAGCCTTACCCTGATGCAATCATTGATTTTTCTAATCCACAAGCGGTGAATTGGTATCAGCAGCACATTGATACTTTATTAAAAATGGGAGTGGGCGCCATCAAAGTTGATTTTGGCGAAGCTGCTCCTGAATACGGTCTGTATGCTTCAGGACGCACCGGTTTTTATGAACACAATCTGTATCCATTGCGATATAATAAAGCGATTGCAGATATCACCAAAAAAGTAACGGGTGAAAATATTATCTGGGCAAGGTCTGCCTGGGCGGGAAGCCAGCGCTACCCAATCCATTGGGGCGGCGATGCCGAAAATACTTCTTCAGCCATGCTGGCTACTTTACGCGGCGGATTATCATTTGGCTTATCCGGATTTGCTTTCTGGAGTCATGATATCGGCGGTTTTGTTTTGAAATCTCCTGAAGATTTATATCGCCGCTGGACACCGTTTGGTTTCCTTACTTCTCATACAAGATCGCATGGCGCTCCGCCAAAAGAACCGTGGGCTTATGGCAAAGCTTTTTTGGATGAATTCCGCCTGAGTGATAATATGAAATATGAACTGATGCCTTATGTGTATGCCCAGGCAAAACAATGTACAGAACTTGGCTTGCCGATGGTTCGCGCGTTGTTTGTAGAATATCCAAAAGATGCCGGTTCATGGTTAATAGAAGATGAATATTTATTTGGTGCAGATATTTTGGTAGCGCCATTTTTCCAGGACAGCACTTATGAAAGAGACGTTTATTTACCAACGGGAAGCTGGATCAATTATCAGAGCGGTGAAGTGTATAACGGCGGGTGGCATCACATCAAAGGAGGAAAAATTCCCGCGGTAATTTTAGTGCGGGATGGGGCAGTAATTCCGAAAGTAAAGTTGGCGCAATCAACAAAAGATATTGATTGGAAAAATATAGAACTGGTGGTTTATAATTCCGGTAATTCAAATTCGACAGGGTATGTGTGTCTGCCTTCGGATAATGTTTTACGTCCGCTTTCTGTTGTTCCGCAAAATGGCAAGTATGTATTAGAAAATGATCCGTTAAAAGGAGTGGTAAAATGGAATGTGCATTCTTATAAATAATGAGGGGCGAATCAAACACTGCCATCATAACTTAACAATGTTTCATTTTTTATTCTCCTAATCACCATTATTTGTCCTTTTACTATCGCTATATGGCACTCTCAGTCTCCAACATTGAAGGCAGGCAAGTATATGTTTCCCCTGGGGAATAACTATTATCATTGCAAAAAGAAAAAAATGAATGCAGGTTCAAAATTTTTATTATAACTTTCTGCTGTAATTCAATTATTCTCTGGCAAACACGATTAACCTAAAACATCCATTCGTTAATCTTCTTTTGTTTAATTTTTTGTAGTCCTTCTGAAAATTAAATTAAACTGGTAAAATCATGTCAGACGAACCTTCAACCCAGAAGCCTGTTGCAGTTTCTACTTATTTGATCATTTCCGCAGTAAGCCTTATTGCTGCAATAGCCATCGGCTATTATTATTTTCATTCCATGAAGCAAAATGGAACAGAAAAAATGGATAACCAGGTTTTTTATCTCGTATTGGTGCTTTTTGGTATAGCCGTAAGTGCGCTTATTTTCGGCATCATGAATTCCTATGCAGCTCTTAATGGTGTGCAATCTGGTGTTACCTACAAATTTACGGGTCCGGTGGTTGGCGTAATACTCACAGTTTTGGGAGGATTTATGCTTCCCAAAGGTGGTACTGATCAGTTACTTTCTGTCAGGGTATTCGATCAGGATGGAAAGGCTGTAACAAAGGGAAATGTTTCCATAACTTTTCCTCAATATCAACGGCAAAGTTCCATTAACGATAATGGTATGGTAGTGTTTCCGCAAATTCCTTATGATCAGTTGCGCAATAAGATCATCATTAACGTGACAAGTGATGGATATACTCCTAAGACTATCGATACGTTGCTTTCAAATTTTCAGCCTGTTGATGTTACGCTCGATCAGGCACAGGTTATGCGCATTTCCGGAACAGTAAAAGATGCAGCTGATAACCCGATCAGGGATGTAGAAGTACAGGTTGATGGAACTCCTTACGCTGCAAAAACGATCAATGACGGAAGTTTTGATATTCCTATTCCCGGTTATCATTTTGGCGATAGAATTACGCTGATTACTTCGCACCCGGCTTATGAGGATAAATCTAAAGAATTTGATATTGAATCAGGGGAAATTGACAAGATAGAATTTGTACTAAATCCTGTTCCGGTTAATCATTCTAAATCGAAGAAATAATGAAAGCAATTATTTTTCAGATAGTATTCATTGCCTTATCGTGTGGCAGTGCGAATGCCCAGGAAGTTGTTATCAAGGGTACTCTTCGCTGTATGAACAATGGCGTCGCTACTTCTACCAGGGGCGCTACCAATATTATTATAATTCCTTCTTTTAATCCGGCAGCATCTGTCGCAACTACTACCACTCCGGAAGGTTTTTTTCAGATCAATACCGGCTGGAAAGCAGCGGATCTAAAAGACAAAGACGTAACTCTTTACATCATTACGAAATGCAGCAGTTGTAAAAAGATACAGCGGGTTTTCATATCAGAAGACCTTGATAAACGCAATACTGATCCGACGAAATTATATGTAACCGTAAAAAACTGGAAGCTCCTGGAAAATTGTCAGAATATGGAACTGCCGGATATTATGTCGGCAAAATTGCTCGATTCTGCACAGCATCTGCCGGCGCAGGATATAAGCGGAAAAGCGCCCGGTAGCCCTGCATTGGCGCCTGTTTCTTTTATCAATTTGTTTGAAAAACTGGCCGTGATAGCCGCCACTCCAAATTTTGGCTTATATAAAGTAACCGCAATTCAGCCGGGAAAAATTAAATATGGCGTTTTTCTTCATTCCTCGCCGATGACGAACACAGACAATACCGGGTTTAATTTTGCTCCGGCACGAAATCTTTCTGAGGCAGTATTTTGGAACGCATCGGCGATAGCGAATACTGCTAAGCCGAATAACGTAAGTCTTCTCGCTAATTTTAAAAATAACATCAAACTATCCGGATATCAGCAAATCACCAAACAATTTTATATTGGCTTAGGAGGTATTTACACCAAACAAGATCAAATCAGCCAGTTGACTATTATTGGAATAGGCGCCTCGAATCAAGGTGTCGTGATCAATGGTGTAAATCATCCTGAAAAACTACAGGAATTTGCTGCCTTTTTAGCGCCGGTTTATAAAATAAATAATCGCTTAAGCGCCGGCATTACCGTTAAATCAATCTGGCAGCAATTTAATAATCCGAAGCTGGTATCCATGGAACAGGATGGAAGCGACAATACGGCTTATAATTTTTTCCAGGATGATAGTATTAGAAAACAGTCCTTTGATGTAGATGTTTCAGCAACTTATCAAATAGCCAGTTTTTTGCAAGCAGGAGTTTCAATTATGAATATAGCCGGAACCAAATTATATGCTAATGAATTTGTTCCGGATTCAGCAAATCGATCTTATGTAAACCAGCGGGCTTACGGTTTGGGCTTATGTTATAAAAGAGAAAGATTCAACGTGGGTGTTGACGTTTTAATGACTGACAAAGACTTGTATGATGCCTCACTCGGCGTCAATTTTGTTCCCTTCAATAACGGTTTGATCGCAGCAGGTTATGCTTTTAAACAACAAAGCTTTTCATTATCATTCAGACTTAAGCATTTTAAAATCGCCTATATTAACGATAACGGCTTAGTAGTAAATGACCTTAAACGTGCACGCAGCAAAATTTTCAACGGTGGAATCTATACAGGCTTTGTATTTGATTTTTAAAACAAACCTTTCACAAATGCTCCAGCACGATAAGTGATAAAAGGATCAGTAAGCTACCAGTAAACAAATAAATTCCTTCGCTTTTATTTTGTATCAATAACAATTGTTGCCGGCTGCAATCCATTTGCAGTTGCCGTCAATGTGATCTTTCCCTTCTTTCCGTTTGATTGAAGAATGGCCAATCCCAATCCATTCAAAGCAGCATGCTGATTGCCTTTGAAAGATTCGTGACTTATTTCGCTGCCATTATCCACGCCGGCAATAAATCCTGAACCACTGATTTTAAAATGAATTTCATTATCGGCACGTGGAGCAGTATTTCCATCTTTATCCTCAATAGTTGCAGTGATAAATGAAAGGTCTTTTCCATCCGCATTGATTGTGCTTCTATCCGCTTTTAAAACAATCTTCGCCGGCGCTCCGGCTGTTTTTATTTCTTTTGTCAAAACGGTTTTTCCATCTTTTCTCGAAATGGCTTTTATTGTTCCCGGCTCAAAAGGAACAGTCCATTTTACATGAAGATCTTCGCCCGTTTTTTTACGAATTCCCAATGATTTATTGTTTAAAAATAATTCCACTTCATCGGCATTGTTGTAATATCCAATCACATCAACGGTGTCGCCTTTCTTCCAGTTCCAATGCGGGTAAATATGCAAAACCGGTTTATCGGTAAACACGCTTTGATACATGTAATAGACGTCTTTTGGAAATCCGGCCAAATCAATTATTCCAAAATACGAGCTGCGTGCCGGCCACGAATACGGCGTTGGTTCGCCCAGGTAATCAAAGCCTGTCCAGATATACATTCCAGCAACCAAATCACTTTTTAATAATGCTTTCACGCTTTCCTCATGAGTGGAACCCCAGGGCGTACTTACATTATCATAAGCAGAAACGGTATAACCACCATTCGGATTTACAAACGGCTTATCCCAACGGCTTGGCCACCGGCGGATAGAATCAAAAGGAACCAGGTCATAATAACCGCGCATTTCCAGCGCTGAAGTGCTTTCTGTAACGATCATTTTTTTGCCCGGCCAAAGCTTGTGAAAATCTGCCCATTGGTTTTGATGATAATTGACACCGATCAGATCAAAAGCGCCTGATTCTATGAGATTATTGCCTTTATTGGGCTCGTTATTGGCAGTAACAATTTCGCGGGTGGTATCCAACGATTTTACAATTCCTACTAATTCCCTGGCAATGTCACGGCCTGATGTATCGCCTTTTTTTCCGTATTGTTCCGGAATTTCATTACCCACACTCCAGAGGAAAACAGACGGATGATTCCTGTCTCTCAAAACCTGGTCTTCCAAATCCCGCTTATGCCATTTGTCCCAGTCAAGATGATAATCATATTTTGTTTTTGGTCTTTTCCACATATCAAATGCCTCATCCATTACTACAAAACCAATCTTGTCAGCAAGGTCTAAAAGCTCCGGTGCTGGGGGGTTGTGTGACGTGCGGATTCCATTTACACCCATTGCTTTCAACATTTGCAACTGCCGTTCTATCGCTCTTGTATTAACGGCAGAACCAAGCGCGCCAAGGTCATGATGATCGCAAACGCCAAGGATTTTTATAGATTTTCCATTTAAGAAAAAGCCTTTATCGGCGTCAAAATAAAATGTGCGAATCCCAAAGTTTGTTTCATAAGTATCGATTGGTTTTCCATTTAAAATAACCTGTGAAACGGCTTTATATAAATAGGGATTCTCAAGCGACCAAAGGGTTGGATTGTTGACTGTAAATGACTGACCCAAAGAAGCATCTTTTTCATCATTGGATTCGGGAATCACCGCTTTTTTGGAATCTGCGGCAACCTCTTTTCCTGCAGCATCATAAAGAGTAGTTTTTAAAACAATGTCTTTTGCTGACGGATATTGATTCCTGATTTGGGTGGATACATTTACCGTTGCAGCTTTTTCAGACACATTTGGAGTAGAAATAAAAGTGCCCCATTTATCCACGTGCAATTTGTTTGTTTTTATAAGCCATACATTTCTAAAAATCCCTGAACCGCTGTACCAGCGTGAGTTGGGCTGTTTAGAATTATCCACTTTTACTGCAATTACATTCTTTTCATTTCCGTACTTCAGATATGGAGTGAGGTCGTATTGAAAAGTGATGTAACCATTTGGCCTGATGCCAAGAGAATTCCCATTTATCCAGACTTCAGCATTTTTATAAACACCATCAAACCTGATAAAAACCGATTGTCCTTTTTCTGATGCAGGAATGGTGAAGGTTTTGCGATACCAGCCCATACCGCCGGGTAAAGCGCCGCCGCCTGCACCTGCAGGATTGTCTTTACTAAAGGTGCCCTCAATACTCCAGTCATGCGGCAGGTTGAGCATTCGCCAATTGTTGTCTTTTACATTTATCTCAGAATAATTATGCGTACTATCAAGAATGAATTTCCAGTTGTTATCAAAATCTTTTGTAGAGCGGGTTTGGGCAGATGCGATGTTGCCGGTAACAGCAAACAAACAAATAAACACAATCCGAAAGCTATCGGATTTCATTTTCGTAAAAGTATTCATGTGAAGAGGTTTTTATTTTTTTCTGAAGGATGATAAACATCCTTTAATCAATCAGCTAATTTACTATTATCTTTTAATGAGGTGGGTAAAAAATGATTATGTAACCATGGAGCATATTGCATAACTCGTTAAAATTCCCATTTACGACAATGATTAATCTTCTCAGTGAAGCTTCACCAAGGTATTTTCTAAAGGTATAATTCGCTTCTTATTCGGTTGTTATTGAATTGAACGAAGCCCCATCTTTGAGTTTTTTAAACCTTGTTTGCTACCGCATCCTGATGCAATATTAGCGAAGCATCTGCGTTATTTTATCGCAGATGCTTCGCTAATGATTACCCGCGGGTATCATGCAAACATAATACGGGGAGGAAGCCAAATAACAGTAAGAGCACAAAAGCACCGCGAATGATTATCTTTCTGATTGGTGTTCAAATAAACCAAAGGCCTTTGTTGGTGTTGAGCGAAGGAAATGTGCGGCTGCTTCAAACAAAACTAATTGAGCCAAGTCCTATCTTTGACGACAAGTATGAAACTTACGGAATAATGTATAATTCCGATTATTTGTTTTTTCGCTGTTACCCGGTATTCTACTCAATTCACCTCCAGCTCATCTTTACCCGGCAACAGGGGAAACGGCTGATGCGGTTCTGTCTGATACCAGAAAACAGTAGTAGCAATATCGTCCTGCAATGGAAGATATCGTCCGTCGCTTCGCCAGCCTAGGTCTTGTATGGTAACTTTAATGTCTTTCTCAAAACGAATCGGGTCGGTGATGTGCCAGCGGTATAGTCCAAAACGCTGGGAAACGTTGTAATGTCCATCGCCCCTGATCACCTGGCAAAGGCCTGAATAGGGCGTGCAGAACTCTGTATAATTGCTTTCTTCCACGCCGGCGGCATTTTTCTTTCTTGTATCAAAATCGTAGGAACCGCAAAAATAATCTTCCGTTCCCGTACCATTGATGGTTGGATATTCTTTATCACCGTCGATATAAAATTTTATTTCTCCTTCGCCCCACCAGCCGTTATTATGTACACCAATGGCCATATAAGTTCCTACATATTGACCGCGGCCTTTTACACCATCAAGCAATGTATAAACCCCTTTATAAGGCACCGGGTTTACCCGCCGGAATTGCGCATGAAAATAGGCAGCATCTGAAGGAACAGTTGTTAAAACATAATCGACCTGGTAATACAAGACCATATCTTTATCATCTATATTTTCCATCGTGATCCGGCACTTTTTCCGAAATGGCATTGGCCAGTAACAATTAAATGCGCTGCCCGGATTCACACAAACAGCCAAAGATTGTAAAGGCGCATATTGATTCCAACCCATACAAAAGAAATCTCCAACGGGGGCTTCAACAGAAGGTGTGGTTTCTCCATCCCAGTAAAAACGAATAATAGAATTGCGCCACACACCGGTTGGTGTCATCCAGATATGTTGAATAGAACCCGGCCCATCGATTTCTGCTACTGTAAATGTGGTATGGGCTTTAATAACCACGCTGGGACTTACTTTCCATCCTTTGCCCAATTCTCTTGAGGGATTTTTACCGGTTCCTTCTGTAGCCATTCCTCCTTCCCCTTTTGCTCCTGTAAAATTTTCCGGACTGATAGAACGGGATTTTGCATCCGATAATTTGAAAATATTGCTCATGTTGGATTCAATTCCATCAAACTTTCCCTGTGCCATTCCGGCAACAGAAACAAAGAGGATGAAAATGAAGAGTGTAAAACTTTTATTTCTCATAACATTCTTTTTTTATTGAGTGAATTTAATTGAAAAAATTGTTTTCTAAAATAAACGGCGTTTGGGAAAACGCTCAATTAAGAACATTAGCATATT
>JBQCFI010000050.1:0-12411 GCA_051959325.1 Ginsengibacter sp.
AAAGGAATAAAACGCTGTTGATTTTTGTCGTAATAATATTCTCCAGTGATTTATTGCATGCACAAACAAATGATTCTCTGCCCACACTTCAGGAGGCAAGTTTGCAAAACTGCATTCAATACGCCATTAAACATAATCCGGATATTCAGAATGCAAAAATTAACCAGGACATTACTGAAACGATTATCAAAAGCAAATTAGCCGATTGGTATCCGCAGGTGAATTTTAATTATAATGTTCAGCATAATTTCAAATTGCCTACACTAAATTTTAATGGAAATATTGTTCATACCGGAACAGAAAATACTTCCGGTGCCGACTTCGGGGTAACACAAAATATTTTTAATCGCGACGTATTACTGGCTTCACGCACTTCAAAGGATATTCGGCTTGCTGCCAGTGAGAATACCAAAGAACAGAAAATAAATCTCGCTGTTGAAGTAAGCAAGGCTTTTTATGATATCATCCTTACTGTGCAACAGTTAAAGGTGATTGAAGAAGATATTGTTCGGACAAACCAAAGCCTGAAAGACGCGTATTATCAATACCAGGCCGGAATTGTAGATAAAACAGATTACAAAAGAGCCACCATCGCTTTGAATAATGCAAAAGCGCAACAAAAATCCGGAGAAGAATCTTTGAAAGCAAAAAATGCTGCCTTGAAAGCGCTGATGGGTTATCCTGGTACAAAACTCCTTGACCTGTCTTATGATACCACTCAAATGGAGAACGAAATTTATTTCGATACCACACAAATTGTTGACTACAATAACCGCATCGAAATCCAGCAACTCGAAACCCAGAAAAAATTACAGGAATACAATTTACAATATTACAAATGGAGCTTTTTGCCGAATGTATCTGCTTTTGGGAATTATAATCTGAATTATTTGAACAATCAATTTTCAAAACTTTACAGTCAGAGTTATCCCAATTCTTATGCAGGAATTACGCTTTCAATTCCGATTTTCCAGGGAGGAAAAAGAATACAACAAATAAAGCAGGCGCAGTACCAGATCGTACAGGCCAGCAATGATATACGCAGCTATGAAAATACGATTAACACGCAATATGAAAACGCGCTCTCTTCTTACAAAAGCAATTTGTATAATTATTTAAGCCTTAAAGAAAATCTTTCACTCGCCAGTGAAGTGTATGATGTGATCCAATTGCAATACCGTTCCGGCGTGAAGGCATACTTAGATGTAATTACGGCTGAGTCAGATTTACGAACCGCACAAATCAACTATTACAATGCGCTTTACCAGCTTTTATCCAGCAAAATAGACGTGGCACAGGCATTAGGAACTATCAACTATTAAATAAAGACAAGCATGAAATTATACCAACATATATTTTACATTTTTGCAGCGGCAATAATATTTTCTTCGTGTGCAGATAAAAAAAATTCGCAACAGCAACAAGGTCCGCCCCCGGCTGTTCCTATTACGGTAGCCACGGTTACTTCTACGAATGCCGTGTATTATGACCAGTATCCGGGAACGATCAATGCTTTAGATCAAATCAATCTGACACCACAAGTGAATGGATATATTACCGGAATTTATTTTAAAGATGGACAAAATGTAAAAAAAGGACAGCTGCTTTACACCATTGATGCACAGGTATATAAAGCGAATTATCAACAGGCAATTGCGAATTTGCAGGTGCAACAAGCCAACCTGGTGAAAGCCGAAAAAGATGCGGATCGATACAATGAACTGGCTCAACATGATGCCATTGCAAAGCAACAGGTTGATTATGCAAATGCAACTTTAGAAGCTACCAAAAAACAAGTGGCAGCCGCGCAGGCGAATGTTGCAAGCCTTCATTCCAATGTGCAATTTGCCAATATCTATGCGCCGCTGACCGGTACCATTGGAATTTCGCAGGTAAAAAAAGGAACCGCAGTAGTGGCCGGACAAACAGTTTTAAACACGGTTTCAACAGACAACCCCATTGCTGTGGATTTTACCGTTGACCAAAAAGATATTTACCGTTTTACTCAATTGCAACAAAGTAAGCAAAACGTTGCGGATTCTACTTTTACCATTGCTTTTGGAGACCAGGTTTATCCATATCCGGGAAATATCAGTGTTATCGACAGGGCCGTGGATCCTCAAACAGGAACTATAAAAGTCCGGTTAAGTTTCCCGAATCCAAAAGATATGTTGAAAGCGGGAATGAATACTACCGTGAGGGTTAAAAATACAGCCTCAAAAAATGCAACCATCATTCCTCACATTGCAGTAAACGAACAATTAGGCGAGTTTTCAGTTTTTGTACTGGGCGATAGTTCAAAGGTGCATGAACAACAAGTTGTTTTAGGTACTGCCATAGGCGACAGCATTATTGTAAAATCGGGCTTAAAACCCGGTGAAAAGATCGCAGTGCAGGGAGTTCAGAATCTACATGATGGTACTGTTGTTAAAGTAAGCGGTGAACAAGGTAAATAACGGGATTTAGGTTTTAGAAATTTATTCAAGAAAATGATCGCAGAAACTTTTATAAAAAGGCCGGTTACGGCAATTGTAATATCAATCGTTATTGTGCTGGTTGGTATTATTTCAATAACCAATCTTCCAATAGCTCAGTACCCCGATATATCCCCGCCAACAGTTTCTGTGAGTGGTAATTTCATCGGAGCGGACGCGACAACGGTAGAGCAAACAGTAACTACTCCATTAGAAACGCAGATCAACGGTTCTCCCGGAATGACCTACCTGACCAGTAATAGTACTGCCAGCGGGCAAAGTTCGATCAGCGCCACTTTTGATGTTGGTACCAATGTAGATATTGCTGCTCTCGATGTACAAAACAGGGTAAATGTGGCGCTTCCAAGTTTGCCTGCTGAAGTAAAAAGGTTGGGAGTTACGGTTCTAAAACGAAACCCCACCTTCATTGAAGTGCTTGCGTTCTTTTCGCCAAAGGGAACTCATGATTTAAAATTCATAAGTAATTATGTAAGCATTTACCTGGTTGATGCGTTGAAGCGCGTGCCTGGCGTTGGAGATATTACTGTATTTGGAAGTGATTTTGGAATGCGCATCTGGCTTGATCCTGAAAAACTGGCGGCATTAAAACTCACGCCTGCTGATGTTACCGCAGCTATTAATGAACAAAATCTTGAAATAGCGCCGGGAACTGTCGGAGGTGTTCCACAGCCTAACCCGCAAAGTTTTGAATACAGCGTCTTGACCAACAGCCGGATAAATACTCCGGAACAGTTCAAGAATATTATTGTCCGTTCAGATCCGGCGACGGGAACCATGGTTTATCTTAAAGATGTGGCCAGAGTACAACTGGGCCAATTCAGTTACGGGAGTAATGCCTTGGTAGATGGCAAACCAGCAACATTTCTATTGATATTTCAATCACCGGGTGCGAACGCATTAACAACTTATGACGGCGTTAACAAAGAACTCGAAAAATTAAAAACTACATTCCCTAAGGATTTGGATTATAGTGTTCCATCCGAATCTGTCTCCGTAGTAAAAACTTCCATGAAGGAGGTGATCATTACTCTTTTAGAAGCTTTGACCCTTGTTGTAATAGTCGTCTTTTTGTTTCTGCAAAACTGGCGAGCAACCTTGATCCCGGTTTTGGCAATTCCGGTTTCATTGATCGGTACCTTTATCTTTTTTGTTCCCTTTGGTTTTACCATCAATACCCTTACTTTATTCGCGTTTATCCTTGCTATCGGAATTGTGGTTGATGATGCCATCATAGTCGTCGAAGCGGTTCAGCATAATATTGATCACAACAATATGTCGCCGAAGGACGCCACACGCAAAGCAATGAGTGAAATTTCCGCTCCGGTTATAGCCATTGCCCTGATCCTGGCTTCGGTTTTTATTCCGGTTGGTTTTATCCCGGGAATAGTAGGAAGATTATATCAGCAATTTGCCATCACCATTGCGGTATCCGTAATTATTTCCGCTTTTGTAGCGCTTTCGCTTACCCCGGCATTATGTTCTTTAATGCTTAAACATTCTAAGGATGAGAAAGCAAAACGGGGGCTTCTGGGAAAATTCTTTTTTGCTTTTAATAACCGCTTCAGAAAGTTTACGAACTCATATTCAAGGGGAGTAGCACTTTGGATCAGAAAGTGGCCTTATATTATCGTATTGCTTTGTGTCATTTTTGTAGGCTTGTTTTTTCTGTTCAAAGCAAAGCCAACGGGCTTCATCCCGCAGGAAGATGAAGGAAGGCTTTACCTTACTTATGAAATGGCAGAAGGCGCTTCTACTACACGAAGCGTAGATATGCTGGCAGAAATTCAGAATAGATTGAAAGATATTCCTGAAATTAATGTAGCAGGCGGATTAGCGGGGTATAATGTACTTAGTTCATCCAACAAATCGAATGTAGGAACGATGTTCATCCATTTAAAAGACTGGGATCAGCGTAAAGGAGCTGCTCATAGTCAGAACGCCGTTATGCAGAAGATCTACCAAAAAACAGCCGATATAAAGGATGCGAAAATTTTAGTAATAGGACCTCCTGCTGTTCCAGGACTCGGGCGTGTAGCCGGATTTACCTTCGAACTTCAGCAAACGACCAGCACGGATAACATTGAACAGTTTTCCAAAGTAGCTCAGAATTTCGTAGCACAATTAAATAAGATGCCTCAAATAGGTCGGGCTTATACTTTTTTTACTGCCAATACACCAAGTTACCGGGTAGATGTGGACCGCGAGAAAGCAAAACAATTGGGTGTTTCGGTTGATGATGTATATTCCACTATGTCAACTTTGCTGGGAAGCTCCTACATCAATGATTTTAATTTGTATGGAAGGAATTTTAGAGTAGTTGCGCAGGCAGACAGTAATTATCGTTCGTCTGTGGCTGATATTGGCCAATACTATGTTCGTAATAACCAGGGAAACATGATCCCACTTAGTTCCCTCATTACCAGTAAACTGATTGAAGCGCCTACTGCTATATCTCACTATAATATTTACCGGTCTATAGAAATAAATGGCACGCCGGCAGACGGCTACAGCAGTGGACAGTCTATTGACGCGTTAAAAGAGGCTGCTGCCAAATATCTGCCCCCGGGTTATGGTTATGAGTTTTCCGGAATGAGCAGTGAGGAAATAAAAGCGGGCAACAAAACATCCATGATTTTCGCCATCTCTTTGGTATTTGTGTTTCTTTTCCTGGCCGCATTGTACGAAAGCTGGTCTGTGCCGTTTTCCGTTTTGCTCGCGGTGCCTATTGGCGCCCTTGGTTCTATCATTGCGCTTACCTGTTTGCCAAACCTTACTGATAATATTTATGCTCAAATCGGACTCATTACATTAATCGGTCTGGCGGCGAAAAATGCGATTTTGATTGTAGAATTTGCAAAAGAACGGGTAGATGCGGGAATGGATTTAATGAAAGCAACTATATCCGCTGTCAAACTCCGTTTACGTCCTATTTTAATGACTTCTTTTGCATTTATCCTGGGAGTTTTACCACTGGCATTCGCGTCAGGAGCGGCTGCGGAATCCCGTAAAACCATTGGCTGGACAGTCTTTGGGGGAATGCTTGCAGCCACTTCACTCGCAATCTTCATTGTTCCGGTTTTGTATGTGATCATCACAAAAGCGGCGTATGGTAAGAAAAAACTGGCGGAGCTCAAGGCAGGTTATCGTCCGGAGGAGCATGAGAATTTTGAAGAAGATCTGTAGAAATGCATAGAACTAAGTAGTTAAGGAATTGAAAATGTGATTATTTCTTCGTTTGCTGCAAAGCTAATAAGGAAGTTATTGTTTTTTCTTTTTGCTTATTGTTCGATATCATTTTTATCCTTAAATCTTCCGGATGCTTTTTTTGCAGTCATGAAATCGTCAAAACTAAAATGCGGATGTCCATATTTTCGACTTTGTAGATTTTACTTTTACCGATGCCAAAATGATTTTTATTAAGACAAGCAATAAAATCCTTGAAATTCTGATTGAAAAGATTAGCCATTATGTGTCCCTTTATCAGTAAAACGCAAGTCTATTTTTGACGATGGGGTAACATTAAATATTCGATTTATAATGAAGCAAGCTGCATTTAACCGTTCGTCCATACTTTTATCTTCCCAGTATGTCACATGGTTATCTGCTTCTGCAAAAGACATCGCTATTAGTTCCTTTCTGTCTAGTTGGTAGCTTCGTTCTTCCATGATTTTAAAGTTGAAATCTAGGCCTGCGCAGTCGGTCCACCAAAATTCAAAGGCAGTTCAACCGCTTCAATATCCTGGATGGGACCATTCACGGCTTCAAATTTTTTCACATTCTCAATCATTGCTTTCATAAACCGTTTAGCGTGAGTAGGCGTAAGAATGATGCGGCTTTTCACTTTACTTTTCGGCTTTACCGGCATTACGTTTACGAAATCTACCACAAATTCAGCGTGGCTATGAGTAATAATGGCAAGATTTGCATAGTTTCCTTCAGATACTTCTTCTGATATTTCGATATTCAGCTGATTAGGTGTTTGTGGTTGATCGGGCATGGTTGTTTTTATTTTCAAAATTAAGAATTAAATCAAAGAAGAATAAAAGAATTAGCATTGCTTCAAACAAAAAAGGCTATCAGGTTCAAAACCGGATAGCCCTTTAGAACGGAAAAAATCAAATTATTTTGCCCACCAGATTTTATCCTTAAATATGTTTACGGCAGGCACATTTGAAGGATTCGCTGTCACTTCGCTGCTTGGGTAAGGGAAGCGTTGCGGAAATCCATAACTTGCCACATCATTATTTGGATTATGCATAGTTGGAATTCCGGTTCTTCTATAATCGTTATATACCTCGATCGATTCCTGTTCATACATCGCAATGTATTTCTGTGTCATGATTTCCTGAAGATTTGCCGATAAAGAAGCACCCAATTTTGGAAGTATTTCTGTAGTAAAATAAGCATCTGCATCAGCAACAGTCAATCCGTGAAAAACAAAATTAGCCTCGATAGCTGCTTGCAATGCCGGCTGAAAATCACTGCCTTTTCTTGCCAAAGCTTCTGTTTGTAAGAATAACAACTCATGATATGTCATCATCGGAGTAGCAACCGTTGCATCATCTTCTGATCCTGCGGTAATTGCAGAATAGGAATACAAACCATTGCCGGCGCGGGTTCTGTCAGCATCTCCATTAGGAGCTGCAGCAATTTTACCAGCGCTGTTAATCGGTTCAAAGTAGGCAGTGGTCCTTGGATCATTGCGGGCAGTCATCAAATCATAAAGCGTCTGACCGGTTACTAAATCTCCTCTTTCATTATAGGTAAAATAAAACCAGGGATTTGAACCTATAGGCGTTGCTTCATATTTATCAAATACAAATGCATCGGAAGCAGCACTAAATCCCTTCGGAACACACGCTAATACAGAATCAACAGCAGTAGGAACCACTCTTTGCAAATGCATAAAATACCTTGCTTTCAAGCTCCACGCTGCTTTTACCCATTTACCTGTATTGCCGCTGTAAATAAGATCTTGTGCAGATAAAGAACTACCACTTGCCCCGGAAAGATTAGAGATCCCATCATTCAGCAATTGAAAAATGGATTTATAAACATCCGCCTGTGAATCAAATTTTGGATGGACGTTATCATTTCCCATTAAAGCTTCAGACCATGGAATATCACCCCACATATCTGTTGCCACTGCCAAATTATAGGCAGTCAATACCTGGGCCATTCCGAGTAAAGCAGGATTCGGCTCAGTACCACTTGTAGCGGTTTTATCCCTGATATCTTTTAATACCATGAGGTTATCATAAAGCGAATTCCAGCTATTATTAACAAGAGAGGCAGCAGTAAGGCTGCTTCTGCGATCTGCATCATAAAATTGCTCATCAGCTCCGGCACTTTGCTCTACAAAAAGCGAAGAGTACCACGCAAGGTCAGTTCCTGTTGTGCCAAATGAGGTTTCGATGATGGCACTGGGCAATTCGGTAGCCGCGGGTACCTGGGTTGGATCGTTCAGATCCTTGTTTATTTTGTCCATTACCTTTTTTGAACAGGCAGATAAGGACAGAATAAAAGTGATAATTGTAATATATTTTAAGTATTTCATATTGATTGTTTGTTTTTGGGAAGTTTAAAAAGTGAGATTAAGTCCGATACCCATACTTCTTGTTTGCGGAAGAGACATATAATCAAACCCGCCCTGCATGTTTCCATTTCCCTGTGAAGATTCCGGATCAGCATTTGGTAAAGCAGTCCACAATAAGATGTTTCTTGCAGATACTGATATCGATGCAGAACGAATAAAGTGGGTTCTGTCACTTACAGATTTGGGTAAATCAAAAGTTAAAGAAACGTCCCTGAGTTTTACAAATGAAGTACTGTAAATGTTTGCTTCTGAAATGTTAGCATAGACGCTGCCATATAATGTTTGGAAATTATTTGCACCGCTTATTACGATATCATTCGGCGTACCGCCTTTTCCATCAGTAACTGTAGATGCCTTTACACCAGGTATGGTCATTTTTTCGGTTCCGCGGTCAGCTGTAACTGCAGAAGTACCGTATAGATTCATTAACCTGTTTATGCCGGAATACATCTGTCCACCATTTTTCCAATCAATCAAAAAGCTTAAATGAAGGGATTTATAACGGAAGTCGTTATTTACTCCGAGAATAAACTTCGGTGTAACTGAACCGATCACACCATCTGTTCCTGCCAGCGGCATCCCGTAAGTAGAGCTGTTCGGGTCATCATCAATCACAACCTGGCCTTTGTCATTTTTAAGAAAACTTGTTCCATAAATTGAAGGATAGGTATAACCAATGGCAGCTCTTACCTGCGGATCCACAAATCCACCAAGGTAAATGTTATCTACTCCGGGAGCAAGGCTAATGACCTTATTGATGACCTTAGTGAAGTTTGCAGTCAAATTCCAATCAAAATCTCTTGTTTTGACCGGAACAAGCGTTAACGTTACTTCATGCACGCTGCTTTTCATATCACCGGCATTTTTTACAATTTGGGCAAAGCCTGTTGATCCTGCTAAAGGAATTGAAAAGATCTGATCTACTGTTTCCTGGCTGGTGTATGCGTAATCAAGGTGGATTCTGTTATCCAAAAATCCCAATTCTGCACCTACTTCCCATGATTTAGTATTCTGTGGTTTCAGGTGTGGATCATACAAAGTACTGTTTGGCCGAAATCCGACTACTCCATTGAAAGGAAATTCAATGTCTTCAGATAGAAATCCGCTGCCAGATGATCCCTGGTAATAGATTCTATCCATAAAGGTTCCGGGAGCACCCACTTCTGCGTAAGAAGCACGCACTTTTCCAAAAATCCCTTTTCCCTTCAATGCATTCATCTGGCTGAATACCCACGATAATGAGGCTGATGGATAAAAGAAAGAGCGATTGTCTGGCGGCATACTTGAAACAATATCGTTTCTACCGGTAATATTCAAATACAACATACTTCGCCAATCAATTCCTGCCTGGCCATAGAAGCCAACCGTTCTGTTTTTAAAGACACCTTCAGTAGATGTTTGTGTGCTTGCATTGCTGATATTATCAAATCCCGGAATAATAAAGCTAGAACCGGTACCAGTTATATTTCTGGTATAACCGTCATTAACTTCGTTTCCTACCAACGCATTTACATTCCAGTCGGCATTTATTTTCTTGTTATAAGTAATATTAAATAAAGAATTGAATGTGCGGTTTACCAAAGCACCGTTCACAATCTGTCCGTTGTTGAAAGGTCCTGATCCGAATTCATAAAGTTGTGATCTGTCTGTTGTGTATTCATCCAAGCCTACCTGGTAACGAATGTTCAGATCTTTAATAGGGTTGTATGAAAAGTAAGTGTTTCCAAATACACGACGGGTGGTTTCAGTGAATTTATTATACTGTGTTCCCCAATAAGGATTATCAAAAGTACCGCCGCGGTATTGAATTTGTTTGTAAGGATTTCCTGCTACATGAATCGGAGTCCCTTTCAGGTCATAACTGATGGGAGCGCCATATACTTCAAAAAGATAGCTGTTATTTCCGGAAGGCATTTTATCAATGTCAGTAGAGGAAAAATTCACATTGGCTCCTACTTTAATCCTGCTACTAACATTAAAATCTCCTGAAAATTTCGCATTATACCGGTTCATTCCGGATTTAGGAATAATTCCAGATTGATTGGTTGCGCCCAATCCTACATAATAATTTCCAAAATCACCTGCCTGGGAAATATTTACATTATTGCTGGAAGTAAGCCCTGTTTGAAAAAACTCTTTTGGATTATTATAAACTCCAGGTAACACCCACGCGTTCTTTTTTATGTTCCAATATTTTCCTTTTGTTTCGGCAGTGGGTGCATTATTATTAAATGCATTCGGAACATTACCACCATAAGTTGCATTATCAGGTAACGAACTAATCAGCGGCCCCCATGAAGTAGACGCTGTCTGGCTGAATTTACCAGCACTTCCCTGTGCATATTGAGTTTGCAAATCAGGAAGCCTGGAGTCCTGGTCAAATTGAAAATTGGTAGAAACTCCTACAACAGCCTTACCTTTTTTATTGCCTTTACCACTTTTTGTAGTGATCATGATCACCCCGTTTGATGCACGCATTCCATAAAGTGCTGATGCAGCCTGGCCTTTCAATACGCTAATAGAAGCGATATCGTTTGGATCAATATCAATTGAGCGGCCTGCAAAGTCAGTTCCTGTTACGCCATTCCCTCCTACGTTAAAATCAGGGTTACTGTTAATAGGCATTCCATCAATTACATACAATGGTGCGTTATTACCATCAAAAAACCTTGCTCCCCTGATAAATATTTGTGTAGATGCGCCCGGCATTCCACTCGATGGCCGCACTTCAACTCCCGCAAGTTTTCCTTCAAGGGCAGAAGACAAATTGGGATTAGCGCCTTTTGTGAGCTGATCCGCGCTTAAACTTTGGACAGAATAGCCGAGAGCCTTTTTTTCGCGCGATACTCCTAAAGCAGTCACGACTACTTCATTCAACCTGGTCGCCGTACCGGTTTGCATGGATATATTAATAGTAGAACGATTATCTACTTTAACGTCTTGCTCCTGGTAACCAACGCCCGTAATAACCAGTGTTGAACTGGCAGGTGCATTTAATTCAAATTCACCGTTTGTATTTGTAGCGGTCGCCGTATTGGTTCCCTTTACCTGCACGGTAATTCCGGGAAGAGGGCTGCCATCAGGGCCAGTTATCCGGCCTCTTACCGGATTTTGCTGGGCAAATGCAAATGCTGCAGTGAGCATTAACATTGTAAAAAGAGTTAGAAATCTTCTCATGTGTTATGGATTAATTTTTAAAAAGGTTGCAAAGATATCATGGAACGAAATACCTTCAAAAAGATTGTTAAGAAAATGGGGGTTTATATTGGTAATGACAAGAAAAAAAAGAAATTAGCTGCTTCGTCAAAAAAAATTATAAGAAAAGATCATTCGACGAATATTTAAATTGATGAAAGATCCGCCGTCAGCAGTTAGAAGTTAACCTTTGGATTTTATAAAATGCTCTAACCTTTTTGGGCTAAAAAAAGTTACGCATCAGATAATAGAAGAGCAGTGTAGAATAGTAGTTTAATCATTTCTTCCAGGGCCACACTCCAACCTTTTAATTTCGGGATTTGCAGTTTAATCTGCATTCCCGCTAATGCTGTTATAAAAATTAATGCACTTTAAAAAGTCACTTTCCTTTTTCGGTTTTAATTTATTTTGCTTTACATACGAATCTATTTTATCTTTTTTATCCGATGTAAATTCATCAAGCATAGAAGAACTATATTTAAACGGAACAACTTTATTGCCTACAAGAGCAACGTCCTGCGTATGCAATACATACTTCCTCGTACTATTTACTATGCCGGTCGTATAATTTTCTCCTTCAGGTTTTTTAACAAACTCCCTGAGAATGGTTATTTTTCCTTTTGCGACCAGCTGAACAAAACCGGACTGATCCGGCAATAAATCAGTCCTGAATATCATATCTGAAGAAGAATCCTGCGAATGGTTGTCGCTATAAATTTTTATTTCATTTACATTATCAACAAATTCATAGACGGTATCGTTTTTTGAATAGATAAATTTTCCATCGGACGCATTGAAATTTATTTTTTCCAAATGATAATTTTGCCCATTTTTTAAAGTTACTTCTCCCCTTTTCCAGTCATTGTATAATAAGGGAGTGCCTTCGACGTCATTATCCACCTTCATCCTAATATGTTGCCCCTGAAAAGGTTCAGCCAAAATATTAGGAGAAATATTAGTTTGTGAAAAACCGAAAGAAAAAAAAGTACCGAATATTAAGGTTAAAATCAGCTTATTCATAAATAATTTTTAAAGTGCGATTTGTAATAAATACGTATTCAGCTATCCTTGGATAGAGGTAGAGCGTGGCTTATAGTTTACACCTTTAGTAAAAATTAAAATCAG
>JBQCFI010000051.1:0-5963 GCA_051959325.1 Ginsengibacter sp.
CTGTACCATCAGGCTTTTGCCGTCATTGCGAGGCACGAAGCAATCTCCTTGTACATCTTCTTTCGTCATTGAGGAGCACGAGCTTTAGAAGATTGCCACGAAAACCCCTTTGAGCATTTTGTAAAATAAAAAACTTTTTCCTTCAGGGTTTTCTCGCAATGACGAATCAACTTTAGTTCCTTCGTTTCAGGGAATGGTATATCGTCGGGCTTTTGCACGAACCATGGCTTTGGTGTTTCGTGAAGACACGAACCATGGCGAACGCACCAACCATGGTGAAGACTTTTGCACGAACCATGGCTTCGGTGGTTCGTGAAGACACAAACCATGGCGAAAGTCTAAAGATAGTTATGGATACACATAGTCGTGCGGTGTAAGCGATGATTCACGCAACCGGTAACCGGATAATAAATTCACTGCCTTCACCATCCTTTGTTTCTACGTTTAATGTTCCACCATGGGATTTGATAATATCATAACTGATAGATAATCCTAAACCGGTTCCTTCTCCTGTAGGCTTGGTCGTGAAGAAAGGTTGAAATATTTTATCTAAAACTTTTTGTGGAATGCCGTTGCCATTGTCTTTGACGCTTATCTCTACATGTCCGTTGAATCTTTTTGTAGATACTAAAACCGTTGGGTCATAGCCGGGGATGTTCAACTTCTTTTTTTCAGTAACGGCATAAAAAGCATTATTGAATAAATTCAATAGCACCCTCCCCATATCCTGCGGAATCACATTTACTTTTCCGACCAACGGATCGAAATCAGTTTTCGTGCTGGCATTTAAGGTTTTGTCTTTTGCCCTGGAACCATGATAACTTAACCGTAAATATTCATCGGCCAGCGCATTTATATCGGTGGGTTCTTTTTCTCCGCTGCTGCTGCGCGAATGTTGCAACATTCCTTTCACAATGGCATCGGCGCGCTTGCCATGAAAGTTTATTTTTTGCTGGTTGCTCCTGATATCGTCCGCAATTTCTATGGCCTGTTGCGCGTTGCCGTTTTGCAACTCATTTTTCATTTCGTCAATTAATTCTGTATTCACTTCTGAAAAGTTATTGACAAAATTTAAAGGATTCTGGATCTCATGGGCTATGCCTGCCGTCAGCTCTCCAAGGGAAGCCATCTTTTCCGATTGGACCAGTTGGGTTTGAGCCGACTTTAATTCTTCCAGCGATTTTTGCAATTCGTTTGTTCTCAAAGCCACTTTTTCTTCGAGCACCCGGTTTTCCTTTTTTAACCTTCGGGAGCGGAACACGATGTAAGCCCTTAGTAAGCCCATAATTAATAAGGCAAAAATGAGGTATGCCCACCAGCTTTTATACCACGGCGGTAAGATGGTAAAAGCAAAGAGGGCAGGGGCGCTCCATTTTCCATCAAGGCCTCTGCTGCGAACCTTAAAAGTATAATCTCCTGGGGGCAGGTTCAGGTAGTTGTCTGTAAAAGTTCTATCGTTTGCGGGACTCCATTTTTTATCTATGCCTTCTAAAATAAAACTATACAAAACGCGGTCCTGCCTTCCAAGGCTTGCCTGTGCAAATTGAAACTGCATATAATTCTGATCGCTGGGAATACGCAAATTTACAGGCATGTTATACGGACCGGAAACACTATCCCACTGCAATTTACCTTCTTGCTCATAGCCGGTATTTGGCAGTGTTTGCCCCTTTACATAAAAGGAATCTGTGGTCCTTAACGTGTCACCTTTACTGAAGCTGTTATGATTCGCAAAGCTTCGCGCATCGTTCATGATCGTTACCCCGGTAATAAAAGTGGCAGCACGATCCTGCTCTTTTCTAATTTCATTGATAATGGTAATGCCCTGGTCACCCCATAGGTAGCGGCCGTTTTTGGTAACGATGTTTACCTCCCAACTACTATTTCCATCAGCCAATCCTTCAGACTTGGCCAAACGGGATACATTCCATTTTCCGTTTCTTTTTGAACCCATGCCGTTTGTGGGAACAGGGGGAGTTATAATATTTCCCGAATTGTACGTCCCGACAATTACATCATTCTGATATTCGACCATGGAGGTGATGTAATTATTGGACAATCCTTCTTTGGTACTGATGGAAGCGAGTGTTCCATTGCTGATATCTGCCACATAAATGCCTTTGTCGGTACCAATCCACATCCGCCCATATTTATCAGGCATTAAATTTCTGAAACAAGTATCTCTTAACCCGGGAGCAGCATTCAAATTTTGGACCGTCCAGGTTTTGGGGTTAATTATATCGACGCCGCTGAATTGATGAGCCAGCCATATTCTCCCATCCTTATCTTCCTTAACATCCAAAATCGTATTATCACTCAACCCATTTGTTTTGTTCGTTTGGCGGATGCTGTTTCTGGCAGAGTCAATCATCTGAACGCCTTCAGATGGGCCGGTAAGCCAGATATTATTATGGCGATCTTTCATTACCACATAAATACTATCGCTAAGAAGTCCTTCCTTTTGACCGGTATGTTCCACGGTTTTTTCCTGCTCATCAATAATATCAAGTCCACCAAAACTGCTAATCCAAAGCTTCCCGTTTTCCTGCGCAAACGTCTGTATAAAATTATCACTGAAACCATTTTGCTTATTTAATGGAGTGGCGGTTTTTTTATCTCCATTGAGGATCACTATTCCTTCATTATTCGTACCTACCCAAATGTTTCCTGCCTCATCTTCAAAGAGTGTACTAATTACTTTTTTACCAACCGGGTAAACCACTTTGGCGTGTTGGTCTATTATGTTGAGGCCTCCTGATACTGTTGCTACCCATACTCTTTGCTGATCATCCTCCAATAGGTTAAGAATTAAATTCGCGGGAATTCCTTCGTTTACTGCAAATGTTTTGCTCATCGCATTTTGTGGATCCACAACTGAGAGCCCATTAGCGGTAGCCATCCAAACCATTCCCTGATCATCGTATAACAAACGATAAGCAATATCATGATCGAGGCCTTGTAATTTCCCATAGTTGGTAATAAGACCGGTTTTTGTATTTACAGCAGCTACTCCGCCACCTTTCCAGGCAATCCACACCGTGCCTTTTTTATCACCGGTTATAGCGGTTAATGTATCACCTGGAAGACCATTGGTTTTCTTCAGGTGTTTTATCGTACCTTTTTTGGGATCAATAATGTCAGCGCCATCATCACTCGTTAACCAAATGTTTTTTTGACTGTCTTCAAATGTACCCCAGGTATCGGAGCCGGAAATTCCGGTACTTCTGCCAAGATGTTTATACGTTTCCGTTTCAGGATCTATTACATCTGCTCCCTTAGCTGCTATCTGGGAAATCCAGATACGTCCTCTGTCATCAGGAATCATCCTGGGAAGTTCACGACCTACAAAACTGACAGCGCTACTCCTATATTGCAGTCCATACCTGGTATCGATCATTCCTATACCTTTATCCCCTCTAAACCAAATTCTTCCCTCATTATCTTCAAGCAGATCTGCTGCACCATTTATCGGATAGGTGCGCGTGTATTCGCCGTCATACCTGTAAAGACCGGTAGGTGTGCCTATCCAGATGAGGCCGTATTTATCCTTAAGTAGAGAAAGTACGGTATTCTCCTTCAGACCCTGTGGCAGCCCGAAATCACAGACTGAAAGCGCCACGCCGCTTTTTGGTAAAAGCGGTGCTGCTTTTTGTATAACAGGAGGCGCCAGCAATGAGATTTTGAAGTGTAACGGTTTCGAAGGTATTTTTTCTAAGTTAAAAGTTGAATCAGGCAGTGCACTAAGATCAAAATGAAGCTGTTCAGGAGCGCTGGCAAAGGCTTTAAAGCCGGAAGCATCATAAGCAGTTGATGGTAGGGCCCCAATGTCTAATTTTTGTATCGTTGGATGGATACCGCCGGTTTTGACGGTTACCCAATTTAATTTTTTTGGGGTGCCCAATTGCAATTTGCTGCTGACAGGTTGTGGCGAAACGCTGTCGTTGAAGGGAAAGCGAATATCAGTCCCCTGGTCACTACAAGACGATAAAGCAAGCAAAGCAATAAATGCTATTACCAACGGGGAGCAAAAAGTTTTTTTGCGCATAAATCTATAAATTATAATTTCCAACCTTTAATAAATCCGTTGGTGAACATTCGATCCACTATTTATTTTTTTACAAACGAAAACATATATATCCACCCTGAAAAGTGATGATGATTCAGTAATAAGAAAAACTGCGGTAGTCAACCCGCATTCGGGCCTTGGGGTTAAATCGAGCGTTTAGAGAGGATCGGAAGCCTAAATTAGGCAGAAAGTATTAACTACCAAAATAAAATAAAGACCATTCCCTAAAATGAAAGAAATAAAGTCAGTGACAACAAAAGCCACTAAAGGATTCAAATGGATATACTCCGGCAATCGGAAGAAGCTGGTAAGTTCCGGCTTTGACATGGCCAAAAAAGGTGAAACCTCACCGATCGTTAACATCCTATAGTAAATAGTTTCATTAAAAATGTACCTTCAAACAAAAATCATCAAACAATGAAACAACGGCTAAATTTGCTGACGCTTGGAGTAAAGGACTTGCAAAAATCCATGGAATTCTTTCAAAATGGCCTGGGTTGGAAAACGAAGGGTATTGTAGGGACCGAATTTGAAAATGGTGCCGTAGTGCTTTTCGATCTGGACCATGGAATGATACTGAGCCTCTATGAAAGAAAAAATTTAGCATGGGACAGCAACCTCTCATTGCAGGCAGAAAGCGCCACCGAATTCTCTCTTGGGTATTTCGTGAACAGCCGGAAAGAGGTTGACGCTATAATGGAACAGGCAAAAAAAGCAGGGGCAACAATTACCAAACCAGTACAAAAAGCTTTTTGGGGTGGTTATAATGGTTATTTTCAGGACATAGATGGGCACCTTTGGGAGATTGGTTATAATCCATCGTGGAAAGTTGAAGAATAAAGAAGGGAAGCAGATTCCACAAAGAGTTCTTCCTAAAATTCAGACTCTGCAGAAACGCTTTAATTGCTTATGTGGTTCGTGAAGACACGAACCACGGCTGTAATGACGAATCGACTTTGGTTCCTTCATTTCAGGAAATAGTGTATGGTCGGGCTTTTGCACGAACCATCGCTTTGTTTCGTGAAGACACGAACCATGGCGAAAGGTTCCTGAATGTGGTTCGTGAAGACACGAACCATGGTTGTAAAATAAAATGGTACAGGCCGGGGAGACCTGCACCAATTTTGTAGAAGAAAAAGCAGAAATCAAGGTCGCGAAGGGGAACCAGTTAAAGCTGCAATCGTTTATTTTTTAAACGTGAACTGTCTCTAATTCCTTCACATTGGGATGAAATATTTCGTGGACATTTAATGGAATAGGGCTTGTACCGATAACAGGGCCTGCATACCACTGGTTGCTGCGCCAGAAATGCTGGATCTTACCATCGTTCAGCAAGGCGATCACTTCAAGATCAAAGCCAAAGCTTCCTTCCACCACGCCAAGTACAGAATGCACATTGGAACCAAAGGTGGCAGAGTTCGCCCACTGTGGCGTGTTGTTGATACCGCACCACCAGTGCTGGATCTGGCCATTTACCGCTACGCACAATTCATAGTTGCCGGAAGTAGCCTCGTCGGGAGCGCCAAATTCAGACCGGATCATCACCGGTGCGCTGTGTACGTTGGAGCCAAATTTTTCTTCTGCTACCCAGTTACCGTTGGATATCAGCCGGCAATAGCGCTGCATGGTACCGTCGTTATTCACGCATACATAATCAAGTCCGCGGTCGAAGCGCTGTACAAGCGTAGCTGCACCAAAGGCAATACCACTGCCAAAAACTACAGATTGGCCCCAGGCAAAGTTGGCCTCATTGCGCCACCAGTGCACCAGCGTTCCATCCGTGAGCGCTGCCACCACCTCGAAGTTGCCGGGTGCACCGAAGTCTCCCTGGATAAATCCGATCGGACCATTCACATTGCCCGGGCCAAAAACCGGCCCGTCTTTCCACTGCCCGGTA
>JBQCFI010000052.1:0-2637 GCA_051959325.1 Ginsengibacter sp.
TGGGGAACAAGCGGAATTAAATCAATATTGTGAAGAAGTTCATTATTACGAAAGAGAAAAACTGGTTCAGGGACTTCCTTTGCGTCTTCCATATATCGTTAGTTCACGAATAAATCCGGCGTTGATAAAAAATCTTTTAAAGGATAATTATCCTGTATTATTAGAGGGAATTCATTGTACTTATTATTTGTATCATGGCGAATTAAACCAGCGCAAAGTATTGGTACGACTGCATAATGTAGAATATGAATATTATAAACAACTCGCCAGATGGACAAATAATTTTTATAAAAAAATTTATTACACATTAGAAAGCAGGTTATTAAAAAAATATGAAAACAGTATTGCAAAAAAAGGAAAATTCATTGCTGTAAATGAAAAAGATAAGGAGACTTACCAAAAACAATTCTACGCAAAGGATGTAGTATTTCTTCCGGTTTTTTTGCCATTTAATAAAGTTGAATCTCAAATCGGAAGAGGAAATTTTTGTTTGTATCACGGCAATTTATCTGTATCTGAAAATGAGAAAGCAGCACGATGGCTTTTGGAACACGTCGTTAAATATCTAACTAATTTCAATTTTATCCTCGCAGGAAAAAATCCTTCAGAAGAATTAAAAAAAGAATGTTTGAAAAATAATAATGTTCAATTAATTCAAAATCCATCTCAACAGGAAATGCAAGACTTAATCAGGAATGCACACATACATTTGCTGCCTTCCTTTAATTCTACAGGAATAAAAATAAAAATGCTCAATGCATTATTTAACGGAAGATTTGTAATAACCAACAAAGCTTCTTTGAAAGAAACCGGCCTTGAAGCCCTTTGCTGTATTGAAGAAACGCCAAGCGGTTATATAAATCGGATCAACCAATTATTTGCGATCAACTTTAATGAAAATGAAATCAATAAAAGAAAATTGATCCTAGAAAATTTATATGATAACGAAAAAAATGGTAAGCGATTGATGCAAATAATCGATCGCGAATTGTGAATTATTCACTGCTCATTATTCACAATTCACTACACAATCGATGCATTATCATACACTTTTCCTCTTTCTGTTTTTATCGTTCTTGCAGGGAATTTATTAATAACCGGGTAATCGTGTGTAGCCATGATGATGGCGGTTCCATAATCTCGGCAGATACTAAAAAGCAATCTCATTACTTCATCAGAAGTTTCAGGATCCAGGTTTCCTGTTGGCTCATCTGCCAGAATTAATTTGGGAGAATTCAATAGCGCCCGGGCTATATCAATTCTTTGTTGTTCACCCCCACTTAATTCAAAAGGCATTTTAAAACCCTTTGTTTTTAAACCAACTTTATCCAGCACATCGGCGATTTTTTCATCCATTAACTTTTCATCTTTCCAACCCGTAGCTTTTAATACAAACTTCAGATTGTTATTTACATTTCTATCCGTGAGCAATTGAAAATCCTGGAATACAACACCCAGCTCGCGACGCAGATAAGGAATTTTCTTCCAATCAAGTTTCGCCAGATCGAAGCCAACAACCGTTGCTTCACCTTCTTTAAAATCCAAGTCTCCATATAGGGTTTTCAGCAGGCTCGATTTTCCTGTACCGGTCTTACCTACAAGATAGACAAACTCACCACGGTTTACAGTTATGTTCACATCCGATAAAATAAGAGAATCTCCCTGGTAAATATTTACATTCTTTAGTTCTACAATTGCGTCCGGCATAATTGGCTTATTAATTTTCTGTAAGGGCGTAAAGTTAAATGTATAATTATTTCTTACAAGCAGGAAAAATTATTCATCTGTTAAAATGCCGTTAGTACTTGAGGATAGAACATTTTAACCGCTAATTAGATAAGTTTACGGATCACCATAACCATCAGTAAACCAAGAAATAACACACTTTATGATTTATTTTCAAAAAAAACTAAAGAATAAGTTTGCAAACTAATTAATTAGTTATACATTTGGATTACAATTTTAAAATAATAGAAATGAAAACATTGACAAAGTCAGAAGAGGGAATCATGCAGGTATTGTGGAAAATTGAAAAAGGATTTCTTGGCGAAATCATTCATGAAATACCAAATCCAAAACCACATCAAAATACTGTGGCAACAATTCTGAAAATTCTTGTGGAAAAACAATTTGTGGGAATTGAAACATTTGGCAGAATGAACCGGTATTATCCGCTAGTAAAAAAAGAAACATATTCTAAAGGACGCGTAAAATCGCTGGTAAAAAAATATTATGAAGGTTCCTTCAGCAATATTGTTTCTTCAATGGTAAAAGAAAATAACCTCAGTATTGAAGAACTGGAAATGCTTATAAAAGAATTGAAAAAGGGAAAATAAATTAAACCGTCGGTACTTTGGTACGGGCATAAAAACATTCATCATGATTACTCTTGCATGGTATTTATTGAAAGTAACGATCTGTTCCGGCATTTTGTGCGGCTATTATTTTTTGGCGCTCAGAAATAAAGTATTTCATCGATGGAACCGGTTTTATTTATTGGCAGCTGTGGTGATTTCTTTGCTTGCGCCAATAATTAAAATTGACATTTTTCAAAAAAACGAAGATCAAGGAACAGTTGTGCAGATGCTGCAAACCATCAGTTATGGGGATGAAGCGGTGATAGAATACAACAGAAAC
>JBQCFI010000053.1:0-7615 GCA_051959325.1 Ginsengibacter sp.
ATGACCAGTTGCAAAACACAGTCGGTGGCTCTCATTTAAGTTATAATTACAACGGCCATCAATGGGCTCTTGCAATAGATGCAGCAGTGCCCGCTGCCAGTTACCGCGCTGATCTTTTTGAAAAAAAAGGAAGAGAAATACCGGCTACAGGGAAGGATGTAATAACGTTGGCCACGGAAGGAAAAGTAGCAGTACCGGCTATTCCCATAGATCTGCTGATGAATTTTTTTACTTTCTGCATAGCAAGTGGTAAAGCTCCTTTTTTAACACAGGAAGAAGTGATAGATGAAGCAACCGGCCTTGCTGCTTTAGAAACTATGAAAGAATTGTATGCTGTTGTTGATAAAAAAATGTTTGACTATAATCCGATTGCTGTTGCAGAAATAATGACAAAAACTGATGACTATTGGTATTGCCCTTTTGCTTATTGCTACAGCAATTATTCAAGAAAGGGATTTGCACAAAAGATTTTGAGTTATACAAACCTTGTTAGTTATAATAACACAGGGAAGTTGCGTGGTACAATCGGTGGAACAGGATTAGCAGTTTCTGCATTCAGCCAGCACCAGGAATATGCATTGCAGTTTGCCAAAGAAATTACATCTGCGAAATGCCAGTCAACTTTTTATGTGGAACACGGTGGCCAACCCGGACACAAGACAGGATGGACAAGTGAAAAAGCAAATTCTCTTTGCTATAATTTTTTTAAAAATATTCTTCCTGCAATGGAAAATGGTTACGTAAGGCCGAGGTACAATGGATATTTATTTTTCCAGGATCATGCAGGTGAACCCTTGCAGCAATATTTAATAGGAAATGTAAGCGCCGGAGAAGTTTTAAAAGAAATGAATGAAGTGTATAAAAAAAGTTATCTCTCAAATTTGATCGTAAAATCATGAGTCAGCTTCCTTTAAAAGGTTTAATCGTTTTGGAATTCTGCCAGTATTTATCCGGGCCTTCTGCCGGGTTGCGACTGGCAGATATGGGCGCACGCGTTATTAAAATTGAAAATAGAAAAAACGGAGACGGATGTCGCCGACTTCCCATTAAAGATCTCTGGGTCGACGATAGCAGTTTATTATTTCATACGATTAACCGTAATAAAGAAAGCTTTGCTGCCGATTTAAAAAATGCTGACGATATTTCTTTAATAAAAAAATTGATTGAGAAGGCAGATGTTGTTACGCAAAATTTTCGGCCTGGAATTATGGAAAAATTCGGCTTAGGTTACGAAGCGGTTAAATCAATAAATCCTAAAATCATTTATGCTGAAATTACCGGCTATGGAAAAAAGGGCCCATGGAAAGATAAACCCGGACAAGACCTTTTGTTGCAATCTATGTCAGGTCTTGTGTTTACTACAGGTAACGCCAATGAAAATCCCGTTCCATTCGGGATATCAATAGCAGATATTATCTGCGGTGCGCATTTGGTACAGGGAATTTTAGCAGCGCTTATCCGCAGACAAAAAAAGGGTGTTGGAGCTTTAATAGAAGTAAGCCTTATGGAATCGCTGATTGGTTTTCAGTTTGAATTGTTTACCACATTTTACTCCAGTGGTTTGTTGCCTGAAAGGAGCATGATCAATAATGGGCATCCTTTATTAAGTGCGCCCTATGGCATTTATGCGACGGCTGATGGCTTTATTGCAATTGCAATGGCCAGTATAGAAAGGATTGGTAATAGCCTGGAAATTCCTTCATTAAAAACGTTTCAGCAACAAGATGCCTTTAGTAAAAGGGACGAAATAAAAAAGATCATTTCAGAAAATTTAATAAAGAAAGGTTCAGATCATTGGCTCAGGAAATTAAAAGCTGATGGCCTTTGGAGCGCGGGCGTGTTGAATTGGAAACAAATGGAGGAAAGCAAAGGATACAAAGTATTGCAAATGGAGCAGACGATTTCCAATTCAGAAGGAAAAGAAATTACAACAACCCGTTGCCCAATCCGGATCAACGGAAAAAGATTATTCGCAGAAAAATCGGCGCCGAGATTGGGTGAACATAATCAAACAATAATTAAAGAACTGGTTCTAAACAGCACTGTATGAATTTATTGGAAGATATAATGGTATTGGATTTCAGTCAGTTTTTATCAGGCCCGTCGGCTGGTTTGCGTCTGGCAGATATGGGTGCAAGGGTTATTAAAATAGAGAAGCCGGAATCTGGTGATATTTGTCGTGAGCTGTATGTTTCGGATGTCATGGTAGAAGGTGAATCAACTATTTTTCATGCGATCAATCGTAATAAAGAAAGCTATGGGGCCGATCTGAAAAATGAAGAAGATCTGAAAAAAATTAAGCTGTTGATTGCAAAAGCCGATGTCATGCTTCACAATTTCAGGCCTGGCGTTATGGAGCGGTTGGGATTGGATTATGAGACCATTAAAGCAATTAATCCGTCAATCATTTATGCGGAAGTGAGTGGTTATGGAAATGAGGGCGAATGGAAAGACCAGCCAGGCCAGGACCTTTTATTGCAGGCGGTTTCAGGACTCACATGGTTGAGTAATAATAATAACGGGCAGCCTACACCAATGGGTGTTTCAGTGGTTGATATTCTTGCCGGCGCTCATATTGCACAAGGAATTCTTGCCACTTTGTATCAAAGAGCGATTACGGGCGAAGGTGCCTTAGTGCAGGTCAGTATGTTTGAAAGCATTCTTGACTTCCAGTTTGAAGTGCTTACTTGTTTTTTCAACGATGGAAACCAACTTCCCGTGAGAAGTAAAATTAACAATGCTCATGCCTATATTGCAGCTCCCTATGGAATTTATAAAACGAAAGATAATTATCTTGCTTTGGCAATGACGGATATAGTGGAATTGGGTGATTTGATTGGCTGCGGAGAGCTGAAAAAATATACAGATAAAAGTGAATGGTTTTTAAAGCGCGATGAGATTAAAAAGAAACTTGCCGATTGGCTTGCCAATGAAACCACAGACACATGGATCTCTATTTTAGAACCTGCAGATATTTGGTGCGCACGTCTGATGGATTATAATGAATTACTAAATGAAGAAGGGTACAAAGTTCTGAATATGGATCTTTCAGTAAAAACAAGCAGTGGGTTACATATTACGACTATCCGATGCCCGATTCGTGTGGACGGAAATATTTTAACTTCGCCAAAAGGTGCGCCACTATTGGGCGAGCACAATGAACAAATTGAAAAACAATTTTTAATAAACTGATAAAAAATTTCCATTAAAAAAATTTGTTGAAATAAAAAATATGGTTGACCGGATTATAGATACTCATATTCATGTCTGGAATTTTGAACATGCCAGTTATGATTGGTTAAAAAATGATACGTCTATACTTCATCGTAATTATGACATCGCAGATTTGCAACACGATCGTGTAGCGGCGGGTATTACAGGAGGAGTGTTGGTGCAGGCTGCTAATAATTTTGAAGACACTGACTGGATGCTCCAAGTAGCTCAGAAAACCGATTGGATTGCAGGGGTAGTAGGCTGGGTACCATTGACAGATCCTGTTGCAACTGAAAAGGCATTAAAAGAAAAATATCTGGCAAATAAATATTTTAAAGGCGTTCGCCATTTGATACATGATGAGCCGGATGCGAAGTGGCTTTTGCAGGATGAGGTGATAAAAAGTTTACAAATATTAGCCGATTATGACTTGCCTTATGATGTTGTTGGCATTACAACAGAACACATTCAAACAGCACTGACTGTCGCCAATAAAGTTCCGGAATTGAAAATGATTTTTGATCATCTCAATCGTCCGCCGGATGCCTCAAAAAAAGAATTTGGCGAATGGAGTGCACTTATGAAAGAAGCCGCAAAACACAAGAACTTTTATGCAAAGATTTCAGGACTTGGAAAGCTGCCAACAGATTTGGAAAAATGGAATTCCGGTTATGTGAAACCTCACATTTCTTTTGCGTTGGAAGTTTTTGGAGAAGATAGATGTATGTGCGGCGGTAACTGGCCCGTGTCGTTGTTGAAAGAGAATTACGTTAAGATATGGAGTACTTATAAAGAAATAATTAATTCTTTATTGAATGATGAAGGAAAGGAAAAATTATTTTATAGAAACGCTCTGCAATTTTATAATTTATGATGGATGCAAATTCAATTTTCTTAAAAGGTCACATAAAAATTTGCACTTTTTCTTAAAAGAATTTCAGGAACTTATAGTAAATAAACAAATAACACGAATTCTTATTTTTAATTAAAAGGATAATGAAATTGTTTCGTGTTTCTGAACAAACAATGACGATTTAAATAATAATGAAAATACCTTATAAACCGCAGTTGCCCGAAACTTCAATGCCGATCATCATCATCGGAGCTGGAGGAATTGTGGGCGATGCTCATTTGCCAGCTTACAAAAAAGCTGGTTTCCAGGTGTTGGGAATTACGAATCGTACGAAAGAAAAAGCAGAAAAGTTAGCAGCACAATGGGATATTCCAAATGTGTACGACTCAATTGCAGATGCAGTAGCGGCGGCGCCCGAAAATGCTGTTTATGACATAACAATTGTTCCGGAAAAATTTGTCCAATCATTGGAACAATTGCCGGATGGAAGCGCGGTATTAATGCAAAAACCAATGGGCGATTATTATGAAGAAAGTGAAGAAATATTAGCTGTATGCCGTCGAAAAAAATTAGCAGCCGCTATTAATTGCCAGTTACGATTTGCGCCATTTGTAAATGCGGCAAGATATCTTATTGAGGGTGGTTTTATCGGCGAATTATATGATATGGAAATTCGCGTTACTGTGAATACTCCGTGGCATCTTTTCCCTTTTGTATTCGATCGGCCGCGCCTGGAAATTCAATACCATAGCATTCATTATATTGATTTGATCCGTTCATTTTTGGGTGACCCCAAAAGTGTAATGGCAAAAACCTTGCAGCATCCGGAAAAAACTTTACCATCGACCCGTTCCACTATTTTATTGGATTATGGAAATACGATACGAGGTGTTATCAACACTAATCATGATCATGTATTTGGACCGACGAACGAAGAAAGTTTTATAAAATGGGAAGGCACGAAGGGCGCAATAAAAGCGAAAATGGGATTGTTAATGGATTACCCAAATGGTGTTCCGGATAAATTTGAATATTGTCTGTTGGAAGAAAATCAAAAGCCGGTTTGGAAAACAAAAAAGATAGAAGGTTCGTGGTTTCCCGAAGCTTTCATTGGTTCAATGAGCCACCTGATGCGGTATAAAGAAGGATCATCAAACATCTTAAGCACAAGTGTTGAAAATGTGATTAAAACAATGGCGGTAGTGGAAAATGCCTACCTATCAAGCGATGCCGGAGGTGTTGTTGTAAATACTTAGTATCAATTTTTAAAAGAAGAATCTGTAGCAAAATAGAGAAGCATGTATTTTAAGTCCGTTTTTTTTGATGGTTATAAGTTGGGTTCAAAAAGAATCACCCTTGGCAGAACGATAACGGAAACTGATTTGGTGGTTCATGCAGGTCATACAGGTGATTTTTTTCCGCATCACATGGATGCTGAATGGTGTAAAACGCAACCTTTTAAACAAAGGATTGCGCATGGAACAATGGTTTTTAGCATTGGAATTGGTTTAACCGCTTCCGAAATAAATCCTGAGGCTTTTTCCAAGGGATATGACCGTTTGCGTTTTGTGAAACCAGTTTTTATCGGCGACACGATTCATGCAGAAGTAAGCATATCTGAAAAATCCGGTTCAAAAAAAGCAGGATACGGAACGGTAACAGAGCATGTAGAAATAATAAATCAGAATGGTGACGTGGTTTTGGTGTGCGATCATATATTGCTTGTGAAGGAATCATAAGGACTCTATTAATTGGAAGCCATAATAACAGATGAAATTATCAGGAAATAAAAGATTGCAATAAAAGTTATTGCTGAAAACACAAATTATTAAAATGAAAAATCGGATTATTCCTTTGTTTACTATAAACCGAAATGCAGGTTGCGAATATATCAATATTCAAAAACTTTTTTGTTGGCAGTGTTTCAAAAACAAAATTTAAATTAATAATGGCACAAGTACCAGCTGTTGAATCTTTATTACAACCGGTTTCAGAAAAAGCTGTGGAAAACAGGGATTCTAAAAATAAATACCTCGTTCCTTTTATTTTAATAACATGCCTTTTCTTTTTGTGGGGCATGGCTCACAACCTGGATTCTATTTTAGTTCCACATTTAAAGAAAGCATGCGAGTTGAATAACCGGGAATCAACCTTGGTAGATACAGCCGTATTTTTTGCTTATTTTCTTATGGCAATTCCTGCAGGCATGTTCTTAAAAAAATGGGGATATAAAAGAGGGATAATTGTTGGTTTACTGGTGTTTGCCTCAGGCGCCTTTTTGATTGTGCCTGCTGCCAACACAAGGAGTTTTGAATTTTTTTTATTGGCGCTATTTGTAATCGGCTGTGGCCTTGCAATGTTGGAAACTGCTTCAAATCCTTATGCGGCAGTATTAGGCCCACCTGAAACCGCCGGTACCCGCTTAAATCTCGCTGCTGCTTTTAATGGATTAGCTGCTTTTGTGGCGCCGCTTGTAGGAGCCGCTTTTATTTTATCGGGCATTGATTTCACAGAAAGCCAATTGGCAGCAATGCCAGATGCCCAACGTTTGGCATATTTAAATTCCGAAGCTTCCAGCGTTAAGATGCCTTACATAATTTTAGGTTGTATTTTGCTCCTTGTCGCATTCCTGTTTAGCTTTTTTCATTTCCCTGAAGTAAAAGACGATAGTAAAATTGTGAGGCCGGCTCAATTTTTTAAAGCATTTAGACGAAAGCATCTAAGATGGGCTGTGATTGCTCAATTTGCTTATGTTGGAGCACAGGTGTGTGTAACCAGTTTTTTTATCCGCATCGCAGGACAGGGGGGTGGTATTGATGAAAAAACGGCCGGATATTATTTGGGCATCTACGGTTTATTATTTATGGCAGGCCGTTTTGCCGGAACTTTTTTTCTGAAATTTATTTCATCGCAGAAATTACTTTCACTTTATTCAATAATTTCAGTGATTCTATGCATTGTGGCTATCAGCGGTAAAGACGGATATGTAATTTACTCTCTTGGCGCATTAGGTTTTTTCATGTCAATTATGTTTCCCACCATTTTTACTTTGGGAATCGCCGAACTGGGAAAAGATACGAAAATAGGATCATCATTGTTGGTGATGTCCGTCGTAGGCGGTGCCGTATTTCCGTACATCATGGGAACGGTCATTGATCTCAATGGCGATAATATACAGACGGGCTACATTGTGCCGCTGCTTTGTTTTGTCGTGATTCTTTTTTTTGGCCTCATCGGTTATAAAGTGAAAATTCATCCTCCACCTGTAAAATTGGATTAGAATTGATCCTCCGTGTTAAATAATTGACTATGGAGCTTTGAACTGACACTGTTTAAATCATGAAAAAAATATTTCTTTTTGTTTTTCTTTTATCTGGCATTGCAAATTTCACTTGCTGTGCGCAGGATAACGCCACCACATTGTTGAATCTCAAAAAGGAATTTCAATCTCCTCCTGAACCTGCCGCTCCGTGGGTTTTTTGGTACTGGTATCATGCAAGCGTGAGCAAAGACGGAATTACCGCCGACCTTGAAGCGATGAAAGAATCA
>JBQCFI010000054.1:0-13339 GCA_051959325.1 Ginsengibacter sp.
GCTTTAGTAAAATCCAATGGTAAAAGCAGGGTTTTCATAAAAAAAAGAGTTAAAAAATCAAATTATTCTTACTTCTGAAACACAGGAAGAGATTGAATTTTATTTACGAATTTAATAAAATCCATCTGAATTTAAATAAAAAATAACCGCAGATTCTGTTGCAATGGTACAAATATTATTGCATCAGGTTTTTAAAAATTAGTTTGTTATTTAACTATCAAGCATATAACTTTGTGCTTTCGTTGCTTTAAAAATATTTACATGCACGTTCCAAATCAAAAAGCGGAAACCACACGTCATTTTACACATTTAGCATTAGAATTGAGGGATAGTATCCGCGGCTTTATGCTACAAAAATTCAGAGAAAATAATATTGATCTGACCTATGAAATGCATCAGATTATGGCATGTTTATGGAGAAAAGATGGGCTGAAGCAACAGGAACTGGCAGATCGTACTTTAAAAGATAAAGCGAGCATGACTTTTCTCATAGATAACCTGACCAAACGTGGATTAGTGAAAAGGGCAGATGATGTGAGCGACAGGAGAAGCAAATTGATTTTTCTTACAGCGAAAGGAAAGCAATTGGGGAAAAAGGTAGAACCATGGGTAGTTGAATTGTTTTCAAAAGCGTGTAGTAGATTGAAAATTAATGAGATCAGGGAATGTATAAATATTGTTGAGAAAATGCGTGATAATATAAAAAGGTGAATTGTTGAGACTTTAACAGAATAAATTGTGCATGTATGCAGGAAGAGTCTTTGGTGGTGTATGGATCTAAACGGGTAATCATTACGTTCACAGCAGTAGTTTGTGCGCTGCTTCAAATTATTGACACTACTATTGTAAATATTGCTTTACCAACTATGCAGGGAAGCCTTGGAGCTTCACTTACAGAAATTACCTGGGTGATAACCGCTTATGCAATTGCCAATGTAATTGTTATGCCCCTTACAAGCTGGCTGAGTCAACAGTTTGGGCGACGTAATTATTTTGCTGCATCTATAATGATCTTCACTTTTACATCCTGGGCTTGCGGAAATGCCACCAGTATTGAAGAACTGATCATTTTTCGTTTTATCCAGGGCATTGGTGGTGGTGCATTATTGGTTACCGCTCAAACGATTATTACAGAAAGCTACCCGATAGAAAAAAGAGCGATGGCACAGACGATTTACGTGCTTGGTGTAATTGTTGGTCCGACACTTGGGCCTCCGCTTGGTGGTTATATCGTAGACAATTATTCATGGCCCTATATTTTTTATATAAATATTCCTGTGGGTGTGCTGGCTACTTTGCTTACGCTTCAATTTGTAAAAAGTCCAAAATTTGCAGAAAAAGTCAGTGCAAGAAACGTCGATTGGTTAGGGATTGCCTTACTCATTATTTCCGTTGGCTCCCTGCAGTTTATTCTCGAAAAAGGGCAGGAAGAAGACTGGTTCAATAGTACATTAATTATTTCATTGTCAGTAATTTGTTTTTTTGGTTTTTACTTTTTTATATGGCGGCAGTTGGTTTATAAGCACCCGGTGGTAGAACTGCGCGTTTTTAAAAACAGAAATTTATCCATTGGAAGTGTTCTGTCATTTGTATTGGGCTTTGGATTATTTGGTTCTACGTTTATTATTCCTCTGTATACACAAACCATTATGGGTTGGACGGCATTACAGGCTGGAATGCTCATGATCCCCAGTACTGTTTTTACCGCGATCATGATGCCTTTTGTAGGTAAGATGATGGAGCGGGGCGTTCCTTTCCGGTTGCTGATCACATCAGGAATGATCATCTTTTTCATTTATAGCATGATGGCTTATAAAGTACTTACACCCAATACAGGAAGCGATGCTTTTTTCTGGATTTTAGTGATTCGCGGAGTTGGACTTGGTTTGCTTTCGATTCCTATTACCACACTCGCTCTTTCTACTTTACGGGGTCAGGAAATTGGGCAGGGAGCGGCATTATCAGGCATGTTACGACAATTGGGGGGCTCATTTGGTGTAGCCATAATTTCCACTTATCTTATTCGTGATAATCAACTTCATCGCAGTGACCTGGTAAGCAAACTTTCGGTGACAGATCCAAATGTTCAGCAGCATATTGAAGCTTTGAGCAAAGGCTTTCAATCCAAAGGAACGCCGTGGGATATTGCGCATAAAATGGCGCTTCAATTGCAGGACAGGCTTGTAGATATTCAGGCTACTGTGCTTTCCTATATGGATGTGTTTCTGTGGATCGGAGTGATGTTTTTAGTGTGCGTTCCGTTTGTCTTAATACTGGTTAAAAAATCAAAAAGAAAAGTTGACCTGGCACATGTAGGAGAATAAGACGTTTGCCTACTTTCTAATTTGTTCTCATTAAACATTTATTTATTAGCCATTTTGAAGAATATATTTCTCCTTAAAAAACTCCTCATCAAAAATTTTACTGATTTCCCAAACCCTTGGTCTGAGGCCGCTTTCATGAATTTCTTTTGAAAGATCTCCACCTTTCAGACAAATTAATCCGGTAATTTTTTTTGGTTCATCTACTGGCTTTTTCTTTAGCAGAGGCTTGCTCCAATACCACAAATCTTTCAATGGAGCTACTGCCCTCGAAACAACTACATCAAATTTTTTGTCTTTGATGTCTTCAGCCCGTGTATGTTGAACCGTTATATTTTTTAACCCTATTTCAGAAGCGACAGCGCTCGCTACTTTTAATTTTTTTTGAATGCTATCCACCAAATGGAAATGTACATCAGGAAAAAAGATTGCCAGTGGAATTGAGGGAAAACCGCCACCAGTGCCAAGATCCATGATGTGGTAACCTGCAGGAAAATCAAATTGGGTGGCAATTGAAAGAGAATGCAAAACATGGTGTTCATAAAAGTGGTCCATATCTTTCCGCGAGATGACATTGATCTTTTGGTTCCAATCTTCGTATAACTTTTTAAGCTCTGCAAATTGTTGCAACTGTTTCTCCGTAAAATCCGTAAAATATTTTCTAATAATTTCCATAAGTGTTTATAAACTTGGTCAAAACTAATGTTTTATTTATCTGCCTTTTCAAAATGAAAATCCATGCTATTTGTTCTTTTGCTGCAAAAAGAAAGTACTAAGCTGTACAAGTCGTTAGCAAAGGATCTGGAAAAATAAAGAGCTGTCGGTTATGTTGTAATTAAGAAAGACAAACAATTTTATGTATAAAAAAGAAAAACAATATTAACTGAAAAACATCCTTGCCCGATTTTTGTAATTTCGCAAATAGATAATGACAAGTGAACGAAACAATTTGATATGGCGGTATTTTTTGCAACAAAAGGCGTTGTTTCATAGGAATTACCGGCTTTTTATGGTGGGACAAACATTGTCATTGATTGGTACTTGGATTCAAAGAATGGCGATGATGTGGTTAGTTTATCGGCTTACCGGTTCTGCTTTTTTACTTGGTGTAGTTGGCTTTTGCGAACAGATTCCCATTTTTTTAATTGCTCCTTTTGCGGGTGTTTATGCAGATCGCTGGAATAAGCATAAGGCACTTTGCCGCATTGAAGCATTTGCTTTGGCACAGGCATTTTTGCTTGGTTTGCTCACACTTTTAAACGTAGTTGATATCTGGCATATAGTCGCATTGAGTCTTTTCCTTGGTGTGATCAATGCGTTCGAAGTGCCCATAAGACAATCATTTGTAGTTGAAATGGTAGAACGTGATAAAGAATCACTTTCCAATGCCATCGCTTTAAATTCAACAGTCTTCAATCTATCGCGTTTGATTGGGCCGTCGGTCGCAGGCATTTTAATCAGCGTTGTTGGTGAAGGCTGGTGCTTCATGGCAAACGCTTTAAGCTATGCGATTGTACTCGGAAGCCTGCTGATGATGCGGCTTCCAAAAAATATGATTGCAAGAGCAAAAGAAGTTGAAATCATTAAAAAATTAAAAGAAGGAATTTCATATGTGAGAACGAACAGGATGATGTGGTCGTTATTGGTACTGCTGGCCATTGTTAGTTTTTCCAACGCATCTTTAAAAACATTGGCGCCGATTTTTGCAAAGGATGTTTTGCATGGCGGTGCTCATACGCTTGGATTTCTTATGAGTGCGGCGGGAGTTGGCGCTATTTGCGGTGCTTTATTTCTTACGAAAAAAAAATCAGTTTCTTTATTGAAACGTATTGTATCTGTTACCGGAATTTTATTAGGTGCCGCAATGATTTGCTTCGCGATCTCGCGTTCGCTTCCACTTTCGCTTTTTTTTATTGCAATAGCCGGCCTTGGTCAAATGATGCATACAGCGTGTACCAATACGCTATTGCAACTTCATGTAGATGACGATAAACGCGGCAGGGTAATGAGCTTTTATACCGTTTGTCTGCAGGGTACGATGCCTTTTGGAAGTTTGTTGGCTGGCACTTTCGCTGGAATTACCAGTGGCCCTTGGGCAGTGGCATTTATGGGTGCATTTTGTCTTTTAGGAACACTTTTTTTTAAAGAAAAAAATATGCGAAACCGTTTAAAAGCGGTTCGAAAACAACAAAGTCTTTCCCGTTATTAGTGATCATCACAAATTACTCCTGATCTATTTCTGTTGCGGATTCGTCTGCTTTTACCAGTTTTAAATCAGGAAAAAATGAAACGATCATCACTACTACAGAACTGAGAATTACCAAATACAAACCGTATTGTTTTTGCGGACAATAGGTATTATAGCAGGAAGTAAAAATGACGTAGGTTTTTAATAGATAACCGATGTTTAATGCCGCAAAAAAAATCAACGTTCTTTTTGCCCAAATTTTATTGGTAAAAATTAGAATAAGAGAGGAAATGGCAAAGAAAATAAATACTTTTCCGGGTCTTCCATACATATTTTGTTCGGAAAAAAAACCGGTAAAAGATTTATGTAAGTCAGGATAGTAGGCCCAGGGAAGAAAACAACTGATCGCTAATAAAAGACATGCAAGAAAACCGGTTAGTTTGTAATATTTCATGATAGAATTCTATAAAAATCGAAAATTTTTTTGTTGCAATGTTAGGCCATTTTCTTTATTCTATAGACTTTAGAATTCCTGCTGATATTTTTATAAAATAATGAAATAGAAAATCTCTTTATTTGTTGCTTAACTGCTTCTCTCTGCGAAAGAGATTTAATTTCACATTTTAAAATCAGTTAATTCAGTTCAATTACCTCACAATCTTTGATACCTTTTCCATCGATTGCAAATCGTATGAGCGTTCTTACTTTATGCCATCCATGTTTTCCTGCTGCTCCGGGATTCATGTGAAGACAATGTGATTTATCGTCATACATTACTTTTAAAATGTGCGAATGGCCGCTGATAAAAAGTTGTGGCTTGTGAATTAAAATTTCCTTTTTTGTGTCCGGATTATATTTCGGCGGATAACCGCCGATATGACGCATCATTACTTTTACTTCTTCACACATGAAAACCAGCTGTTCGGGATAAACGCTTTTGATATCGTAACCATCAATATTTCCATAAACTCCGCGAAGCGGTTTGAAAGATTTTAATTCATCGGCAATTACAGAACTTCCGAAATCTCCTGCATGCCATATTTCATCACAGTTTTTAAAATGTTGAAAAACAGAGGGATCAAGATAATTGTGTGTATCCGAAATAAGGCCGATTCGCGTCACGAGATTTTTATGCGAATTTACTATTCAACAAATGAAATTTACTTTTTGTTTAATTTCTGTTTTTTGAAAACAAAAAATCACTTTATTTACTGGTTTATTGCAACGTAAAGCTTTTACCTGCAACCTTTCGCTATCTTATTTTCCTTTTCAATTAACATCCTTCATAAAGGCAAAATAAATTATTTTTGCGCCCTTATCTGAAAGAAACGATTCACATGACAGAGGAAGAAATTTCACTTCAGGAGCAGTACGAAGATGTTTTGAAAAACGGTAATGAAGCAGAAATGCACGAGTTTCTGAACGAACAAAACATCAGCGACGTTGCTGAACTCATTTATGAAAACGAAGACAGGGAAATAGAAATCTTCCTGCACCTCTCCCTGCATCGTGCGATCGGTGTTTTCAAAATTCTGGATCATCCTACTCAAAAAGATATCATAAAAAATCTGCCGCCTGCAAAAAGTGCGGAATTGCTGAATGAAATGCAGCCGGATGACCGCACTTCATTTTTTGAAGATCTGCCAAATGAAGTAGTACGCGAACTGGTCAAAACTTTAAAACCTGAAGAAAGAAAGATCACTTTATCTCTTCTTGGCTATCCTGAAAATAGTGTTGGCCGCCTGATGACTCCCGATTATATTTATGTTTATGAATACAATACGGTTGCGGAAGTTTTAAACATTATCAGGGGAGTTGGAAAAAATACAGAAACAATTGATGTCATTTATGTAATCAACAAACACGGCGAATTGTTAGATGATATTCGCATCCGCGAATTTATTCTTGCCTCACCCAATACCAAAGTGAGCGACATGATGGATGGCAGATTTATCGAACTAAATGTAAATGATGACCAGGAAGCAGCTAATGAGGTTTTTAAAATGAATAACCGTGTGGCGCTGCCGGTTGTAGACGATTACAATGTGCTGCTTGGCATCGTTACCATCGATGATGTCTTATGGGTTGCGGGCGAAGAATTTAGTGAAGACGTGCAGAAAATCGGTGGTTCCCAGGCTTTAGACATGCCTTACCTGGAAACGCCTTTGTTTACTTTGGTAAAAAAAAGAGTTGGCTGGCTTACGATACTCTTTTTAGGTGAGATGCTCACTGCGACAGCCATGGCGTATTTCAACAGTGAGATGGAAAAAGTAATCATCCTTACCAATTTTATTCCCCTAATTATCAGTACAGGCGGCAACAGCGGCACACAGGCATCTACTTTGATCATACAGGCAATGGCTTTGGGAGAAGTTTCTTTGCGCGATTGGTGGAAGGTAATGCGTCGTGAAATAATGTCCGGGCTGATGCTCGGTACCATGCTTGGTATTGTCGGTTTTTGCCGCATCGCTATCTGGAGTTTTTTGATGCACGAACAAATTATTACTTCTTATACTTATGGTGAACATTGGTTTTTAATCGGTCTTACTGTTTGCTTCTCTTTGGTAGGAGTTGTCCTCTGGTCATCATTGATCGGCAGCATGCTTCCGATTATTTTAAAAAAATGTGGTGCAGATCCTGCCTCTTCTTCTGCTCCTTTTGTAGCGACCTTGGTAGACGTTACCGGCTTGATCATCTTTTTTAATGTGGCGTTGGTTACTTTGCGGGGAACCTTGTTATAAATGCATTCTGTTGAAAAGTAACTTTCATTATTACCTGGCGTTATAAATTCGTTAGAAGTAAGTAAAGCAATAAATAAACTCAATTCCTATTTTAAAAGCAAAAATATCCTTCGTTTTAGTGAAGGATATTTCTACTTTAAGTTTTTCTGAATAGTACGTCAGGCGGGTTCGTGAACACCTTCCCTTATCTCTTCCAACAATTTTCTGTTAAACGCATCCAAGTCTTTTGGACTCCTGCTGGTAACAAGACCTTTATCAACTACTACTTCTTTATCAAACCATTCTGCCCCGGCATTTTTAAGATCCGTGCGAATGGATGGATAAGAAGTCATTTTTCTTCCTTCCAGCAAACCGGTTTCAATTAACAGCTGTGGTCCATGGCAGATGGCTGCAACAGGCTTTCCCGATTCCATAAAATCTTTAGCAAAGTTTACATACTCTTTTTGAATACGCATCTTATCAGGATTAAGAACTCCGCCAGGAATCATGAGTGCATCATAATCAAATGGATTTGCATCCGCTAAATTCACATCTACGGGCAATTCTATTGACCAGTGATCATGATTCCATGCTTTTACTTTCCCCTGTTCTGTGGATAGGATATCAACTTTTATACCTGCATCTTCCATTGCTTTTTTAGGACTCGTGAGTTCCACTTCTTCAAAGCCATTTTCCGTAATAATGGCCACTCTTTTCTGATTATTGTCTTCCATAAAAAATATTTTTATAATGAATGAATAAACCAATCAGCACAAGAAACGTGCTAACCAGCCACAATAAATGAAAAAGAAATCATGATGAGAGCATTCCACATTTATTTGAGGAGTGGTTATTTGGATAAACAAAAAAGTTATTTAAAAATCACAAATCCTTATCTTAGTTTTTTTTACAACTTCTTTTATGGCATTAAGCAGAATTTGGGCGGCCTTTATCATTGTTGCATTCCTGGCTGCAAGTTTTCAATGTATTTTTATTAAAGGAAACACAGATATTTATAGCCGGATGGTGGTGGGCAAATCAGGTGATACATCGCACACAAAACTTATAGACACTACTGCCATTCCCGCCTCTGTTTTTACTCTGTTAAAAAATGGAAAAACTTACACTGATGGCACGACAAAGTACAGCAAAAGTGCCACCGGGCAATATATCAGTTATCATGAGCAACATGCTGATGGAGTGATAAGCACTGCAAAAACAGCGGTAGATATTTCTATAAATCTGATCGGAATTATGGCCTTGTTTATGGGATTTATGAGCATTGCCGAACGAGCCGGTGGGATCAGGCTCCTATCAAAGATCATTGGTCCTTTTTTCTCCAAATTATTTCCCGAATTACCACGAAATCACCCGGCCATGGGACATATGGTGATGAATTTTTCAGCCAATCTTTTGGGACTTGATAATGCGGCAACGCCGTTTGGGCTTAAAGCAATGGAAAGCCTGCAGGAATTAAATCCAAACAAGGATACTGCTTCTAATTCGCAGATTATGTTCTTGTGCCTCCATGCATCCGGTTTGACATTAATACCGGTAAGTATTATCGCCATTCGTGCTTCACTTAATGCATCTAATCCTACTGATATTTTTATTCCTTGTATGATTGCGACGTTTGTAGCCACGATGACAGCGATGCTCGTCGTTTCTTTTAAACAAAAAATAAATATTTTTCAGCCGGTAATATTATTATGGGTATTGGGAATTTCAGCGGTCATGTCTTTGATGGTTATTTATTTGAAATCTCTTGATTATACAGGTGTGCAAACCTTCTCTGGCATTTTAAGCAACGGACTAATATTAACCATTTTCTTTGTGATCATTCTCGGTGCATTGTATAAAAAAATAGACATTTTCGACGCGTTTATTGATGGGGCGAAAGGCGGTTTTGAGATCGCTGTAAAAATTATCCCGTACCTGGTAGGCATGTTGGTCGCCATAAGCCTTCTTCGCACCAGCGGCACCTTTGAAGTAATTATCGATGGCATGAGAAACTTATTTTCTGCTCTCGGAACGGATACCAGGTTTGTTGCCGGATTGCCAACTGCATTAATAAGGCCATTAAGCGGAAGCGCCGCCCGGGGAATGATGATTGATACGATGACAACTTATGGCTCAGATTCTTTTGCAGGAAGTCTGTCTTCCATTTTACAAGGAACATCCGACACCACTTTTTATGTGGTTGCCGTTTATTTTGGAGCTGTGTCTATAAAAAACACTCGATATTCAATTGGCGCAATGCTGATCGCAGATTTGGCAGGTATTATTACTTCAATCTTTTTGGCTTATTTGTTTTTTGGTAATACCGCGTGAATTGCAGTAAAATGAGAAAACAATGATTTATTATCTTTAAGGTTATAAATTTATAAAATATACAACTAGATTATGATAACAATCAAAGGCCCCGGCGTTTTTATAGCCCAATTCATTGGAGAAGAAGCGCCATTTAACAATTTAAAAAACATTTGTCAATGGGCAAAAGATAAAGGATTCATTGGTGTTCAATTGCCTACTTTAGATGATCGCTTTATTGATTTGCAGAAAGCCGCCGAAAGCAAAACTTATGCAGATGAATTGAGAGGAACGGTCAACAGTTTTGGTTTGGATATTACGGAACTTTCTACGCATTTGCAGGGACAATTAATTGCCGTTAATCCTGTTTACGATACACTATTCGACAGTTTCGCTCCCGAAAAATATCGTAAAAACCCCAAAGCAAGGCAGGAATGGGCAGTGCAACAATTAAAGTACGCGGCGAAAGCATCGGAAAATTTAGGCCTCACCGCCCATGCCACTTTCAGCGGTGCTTTATTATGGCCAACCGTATATCCATGGCCTCAAAGGCCGGAAGGATTGGTAGAAATGGGTTTTAAAGAACTGGCAAAAAGATGGATTCCGATCCTCAATGTTTTTGATGAATGCGGTGTAGATGTTTGTTATGAAATTCATCCTGGCGAAGATCTTCATGATGGAATTTCTTTTGAAATGTTTTTGGAAAATGTAGATTTTCATAAAAGAGCCTGCCTGCTATATGATCCGTCTCATCTTCTTTTACAATGCCTTAATTATCTCGAATACATCGATTTTTATCATGAACGGATCAGGGCATTTCATGTAAAAGATGCAGAGTTTAATCCCACCGGAAAACAAGGCGTTTACGGCGGGTATCAGAGCTGGCTAAATCGCGCTGGACGCTTTCGCTCGCTTGGTGATGGACAGGTAGATTTTAAAGCAATTTTTAGTAAGTTGTCTGCTTATGATTATCCTGGTTGGGCCGTTTTGGAATGGGAAGATTCTTTAAAAAATTCAGAAGACGGAGCGAGAGAGGGAGCGGAATTCATCAGGAAAAATATAATTCATGTTACCAATAAGGCATTTGATGATTTTGCCGGAACAAATTATGATGAAAATCTAAACCGCTCTGTGTTGGGGATTTAATTTTTAATTTGTAAAAAAGCGTTTTAATGAACAAACTTAAATATCCCGCGCTTTGGTTTCTATGCTTTCTGCTGGTTCAATCCGGCTTTTCACAGGACAAAGGAATTGTAATTGAGAATAATACTATTCCCAGTAAAATCTTGAATAAAAGCGTTTCTTATTCGGTGTACTTGCCGCCGGATTATAAAACTTCTGAACGGTTTTATCCGGTTGTGTATTTGTTGCATGGATATACGGATGACAACGCGGGCTGGCTCCAATTTGGAGAAGTGAATTTTTATGCTGATAAAGCCATTGCCAAAGGAAAAATTCCGCCAATGATTATTATTATGCCCAACGGAGATTCGAGTTGGTATATCAATTCTTACGACAGCAAAGAAAATTATGAAGATTTTTTTATAAAAGAATTTATTCCTACCGTTGAAAAAAAATTCCGCATCAAAAGTGAAAGAAGATATCGTGGTATTGCCGGTTTATCAATGGGCGGTTACGGTACTTTATTTTATGCAATAAAATATCCTCAACTTTTTGCCGCCTGTGCGCCACTCAGCGCAGCCGTTTTTGACGATGATGCGATGGTAAATATGCCAGATGCAAATTATGAACAAACTTTCGGGCAATTGTACGGAAGAGGATTGAAAGGAAAAGCGCGACTGAATACTGCCTGGTATAACAATTCGATTTTAAAAATGGTTCAGGAAAAAGCCGCGGCAGATTTAAACAAAGTAAGATATTGGATAGATTGCGGCGATGATGATTTTCTAACAAAAGGAAATTGTGAATTGCATATTTTACTCACAGAAAAAAAAGTACCTCATGAATTCAGGGTGCGGAATGGAGCACACACCTGGACTTATTGGCGCACAGGAATTACAGATGCACTTGCTTATATCGGGTTAAGTTTTACCCAACAATAAAAAAACACGTGATATTTCTTTTTCAAATAAATTTGAACTCCTTTTTCATTTTTCTAAATTATAACTCATGATCAAATCAATCACCTTTTCTTTAGCAGCAGTTTTATTTTTTTTGTGCTCTTCTTTAAAAATAAATGCCGTGGAAAACCAGCTTTCAAATACTGAAAAGGATTCCGGATGGGAGATATTGTTTGATGGAAAAACAACCAACGGATGGCATAATTACGGTAAACAAAATGTCGGAAACGAATGGAAAGTCGAGAATGGTGTTCTGCACCTCGATGCCTCTGCAAAAGATAAAGAAGGCGGCGATCTGACCACTAATCAAGAGTACGGAAATTTTGATTTAAAATTAGATTGGAAAATTTCAGAAAAAGGAAATAGTGGAATTATTTTTTATGTCAATGAAGATCCTGCTAAATATCCCGAAAGCTACGAAACAGGAATTGAAATGCAAATCCTGGATAATGGTACTCCTACACGTTTGGGACAACCTGATGGAAAACTTTATACACACAGGGCTGGCGATCTTTATGATCTTTTAGCCTCAAAAGAAGTAGCAAAACCGCTTGGCCAATGGAACCAGGTGGAAATAAAATCTTTGAATGGCAAACTTGATTTTTATATGAATGGTGTTCACACACTTTCTACTCATTTATGGGACGACAACTGGCAAAAGATGGTAGCAATCAGTAAATTCAAAAAGATGCCGGGTTTTGGAACTTTTAAAAAGGGAAAAATCGCCTTGCAGGATCACGGAGATGATGTGTGGTTTAGAAATATCAGGATAAAAAGACTTTAGCTTAATTATTGAAACTCAATTAAAATCGTTGGAAGAGCTGGCGAAAACCGGGTTATTTATTTGTCTCAAACGTATTCAATGTCCAAGCAAAGCAATAAATAACATGTATTCATCTTTTGGGAATGCAGTAACTTTTCATGATTTACGCCGTTCTTTTTTCCACCGCAGTTGAGCGCCATTTCCGCATATTTATCAGCTTGTTTTCAATCGTGTTTTTAATTTTTTTCTGTAACAGATTTTGAAAGTGTACCGGCGTATAAAGCAGCGACAAAAGTGCCTCCCGCGTAAGTTTATTTTTAAATTCATTTCTAAAACCACTTCTCACTTCAGTAATAGCCAGTTCTTTTGGAACTTCTCCTTTTTCGTTGATCAAACTAAGTGTTTTCAACGCGATAAATGCGAGCGCACCACCGATAATGAATAAAAAGCCAAGATTATGTAATTCCAGTAAAGTCAATATACGGGTTCCATTAGGCCCTGCCCACTGGATGTTCCACACAAAACTTCTGTTGGAAAAATAATCTGCGAGAAAACCGCCCGCTACCGGTCCTAAAGAGGCGAAACAAGCAACGATCATGTTTTTTGCAGTTAAATACACAATCGCTTCATTTTTTGACGCCAGTTTCAAACCAATATTTCCAATAGAAAGATTGATACCAGAAGTAGCAACGCCACTCATAATATTGATCATCGCCACGATCAGCGAAACGAATAAAAGTGAAGGTGCCATTCCCGCAAAAGGCCATGAAAGAATGCACAAAATGTACAGCGGCGCTGCAATTTTTATGACTGTTTTATTGCTGAATTTGTCAGAATATTTTCCCCACAATTTGATGGCAAAAATTCCGGCAAGCTGACCCATGATCCCAAATGCAATAATATAAGAAAGCGGGAGATCTAGGACTTTCAACATATAAACATTAAAAAAAGGCGTG
>JBQCFI010000055.1:0-3699 GCA_051959325.1 Ginsengibacter sp.
TTTTTCAGAATGGTTTTATAGCCAATAAATTTTACTTCAACCGCATAGGTTCCTGAAGGAATATTACTGATCTGAAAATTCCCATTGGCGTCGGAAATGTCGCCTTTTCTTAAATCCGCAATGTAAATGGAAGCGCCGGAAAGAGGTGCTCCTGAAGTATCTGTTACCTTTCCCGAAAGAGAATAACGGGAAGTATTCTTTTGTGCATTAACAGAAATTGATGTTAATGAACACGTGATAATAATAATTATAAAAAGAAAGATTTTCATGTTGAAATTTTAAACGCCAATTCATTGTAAAATGAATTCTGATGGTTAATAATAAAAGAAAAAAAAGCTTTTATTATTTAAATGAAATGAAAAGCAGGTGAGCAGTTTAAATGCAGGATGGGGGACCTCTTAATCCAAAAGAAAAAGATTCTGAATAACTTATTTTAAAAATTCCTGCCACAGTAAGCGGAGAAAATTCAAGTGAAGGAGGCGAAATTGTGAAAGAGTTTTCAATGGTATAAGGGGCAATTACCACATTGCTTTCACAATGACAATTAAGGCCTGAAACATTGAGTTGTGGGGTATTTGAATCGGTTAAAGTTTTGCTTACAAAATCCGTATGGTTCGCGAATAGTTTGTGCAAATATTTGGTTGGCGTATTGCTTAAAGCAAAAATTGCCAGTAAAATAATAGCGATAGATTTTCTGATGTAGATGCTACAATTCATTTAAGCTTCATGAAGTTGCAAAGGTAAAACTTTGTTTTTAATATGTTAGTTTTTAACAATTAGTTGCGTTGCGGTAAAACAGAAATTCCGGTTTTTTATTCGTTCGCCGCACTTCTTTTCTATACTTAAAAATAAGCTGACTTTATTTTAAAACAGTGTTTTTCTCCATCGTTTTTTTGGAAAACAATTGATTGAAACACATTAAATAAAAATTAAGCTAATTAATTAACTTACATCCTCAATTGCTTAGAATGGGTCAACAAAAAAAAGCTTCTGCAAAACGAAATAAATTTTTGAAATTTTTATCCATACTCGGGCCCGGGCTTACTACCGGCGCTGCGGATGACGATCCTTCCGGCATTGCTACTTATTCTCAGACAGGCGCCCAGTTTGGTTATGGACAATTGTGGACCGCTTTTTACATGTTGCCATTTATGATGGGAATACAGGAAGCCTGTGCAAGAATCGGAATGGTAACCGGCAAAGGAATCGCGGCGATCGTAAAAGCAAATTATAATCGTTTCATATTGTATGCCGTGGTTTTTATAGTTGTGATTGCAAACATTATTAACATAGGAGCAGACATCGGGGCAATGGCCGCCGCCGCAAAATTGTTAATTCCATTTCCTTTCATCGTATGGACTTTGCTTTTTACAGCCAGTATTTTGATCCTCGAAATATTTACCACCTACAAAGTATATGCGAAAATCTTAAAATGGCTGGCACTTTCTTTACTGGCGTATCCGCTTACCGTATTTATAGTAAAAATGCCGTGGCTTACGGTTCTCAAAGCAACTTTTATTCCTCATGTTGAATTCGATTTTGCTTTTTTCTTTATCATTACCGGCGTACTCGGCACCACCATTTCTCCATATATGTTTTTTTGGGAAACATCGCAGGAAGTAGAAGAAGTGAAAGAAAAAAGGCTGATGAAACACGGAACGCCCTCCATAAGGCCTAGTCATATTCGCACCATGCGGATCGACAACAATGCCGGCATGATCATTTCTGAAATTACCACCTGGAGCATTCTTGTTGTTTCCGGAACCGTTTTGCATAACAGCGGAGTGACAGATATCAAAACCGCTGCTGACGCTGCCAAAGCGCTGGAACCTCTTGTTCATTCCTTTCCTCATGCAGGATATTTATCTAAATTAATTTTTTCAATCGGCATCATCGGACTTGGATTTTTAGCAGTTCCGATTCTTTCCGGCTCAGCTGCTTATGCAGTTTCAGAAGCGGTAAACTGGAAATCAGGCTTGAATTTAAAACTCAAACGTGCACATGGATTTTACGGAGTTATTACGATAGCAACCATCATTGGGTTGATCATTAATTTTGTTGGAATTAATCCCGTAAAAGCGCTAGTTTACTCCGCTGTTTTGAATGGCGTGGCCGCCGTTCCACTAATTTTTCTAATCATCAGAATTTCTTCCAATAACAAAATCATGGGCCAGTATAAAAGTGGTTGGCTTTCAAAAATAATTCTTTGGATCACTTTTTTAGGAATGGCTGCCGCAGTGATTGCTATGTTTGTGATGTTGGGGAAATGAATCCACCTCTTCGATTTGCAGCTTTCAACGATGGACGGCATATTATTTGAGATTTCAATTAAATGATACAATGGCATATTGGATGTTCTGGTTTTTATTACAAACATTGGAAAGAAATTTTTTATCCGAAAGGTGTTCCCCAAAGATTGTGGTTTGAATATTATTCGCAACATTTTAATACATTGGAATTGAATGTAACCTTTTACCGGTTTCCTGAATTAGCTGTGTTTAAAGGCTGGTATGAAAGAAGCAGTCCTGATTTTTCTTTTTCTGTAAAAGCGCCGCGACTGGTAACTCATTTCAAAAAGATGAATCAATGTGAGGAGTTGCTCACTGATTTTTATAACAGGGTTTCAGAAGGATTGAAAGAAAAAACCGGTTGCGTTTTATTTCAGTTTCCACCGAAATATGATTATACTACAGAGCGATTGGATAAGATAATCAATAACCTGAATCCTCAATTTCCAAACGTAGTAGAATTTAGAAACAGCAGTTGGTGGAACGAAGAAGTGTATACAATTCTTGGTGAAAACAACATCACTTTTTCGGGAATGAGCCATCCGAAACTGCCTGAAACAATTGTTCAAAATACGCCAATGCTTTATTACCGGATGCACGGTGTGCCCGACTTGTATTTTTCCCCGTATTCATCGGCATATCTAAAAAAATTGATTAAAACCATCAAAAAATCATGCAAAATTAAAGATGCATTTATCTATTTTAATAATGATATCGGAGGCAATGCGGTTAAAAACGCGGAAGAAATGATAGCAATGTTATGAAGCGGACTATTAAAAAAGTCTAGAAAAGTAAATTATTTAGTTTATTAATAAAAAAATAGAAACTCAATGGATACTAATAAAATAAAAAAGGCATTGACGAGCGCTTTGCAATTATTAAACCATGAAATTGTAACGGAAATCACGCAGGAGACCAAAGATGAATATCTGCGGGTAATCAATGAAATCGTAGAAGCATTAAGAGAATTTGATTAAGCAGCTATAATTTTTCCATAGCATTTAAGCCTGATTTTGCTGTAGCCACCGGCTTGTTTGCTCACTTCTATTTGTGCGCCGATCCTGTCCTTCAAAGCTTCCACATGCGAAATAATTCCAATCATTTTTCCACTTGCCTGCAGGTTTTCGAGCGCTGAAATGGCGATGTCTAAAGTATCTGAATCAAGTGTTCCAAATCCTTCGTCAATGAATAAAGAACGTATCTGTACTTTGCGGCCCGCAAGGTCTGATAATCCAAGCGCCAAAGAAAGACTGACCAAAAAACTTTCTCCTCCCGATAGCGTGGTCATTGGCCGAACCACGTCAGCCTGGTAATGATCTACAATTTGCAATTCCAGATCTTTTTCTGCCGATTTTAAAATTGTATACCGGTCACTTAATTTTTGTAAATGACGATTTGCTAATTCTGTAAG
>JBQCFI010000056.1:0-7333 GCA_051959325.1 Ginsengibacter sp.
AGTACCGGTCACGGTTCGCCTTTGCCGATGCTGATTCACGGCGGTCCTGGTCGTGCCGGCGGTGGAGAAGAAATGGGCGGTTTGCGAGGGATAAAACATTATATGCAACGAGTGGCATTACAAGGTTCGCCTTCAATGTTGACGGCAATTACCAATGTTTATCAGCCTGGCGCAAAAGGAAAAATTGCTGACGTGCACCCTTTTAAAAAATATTTTGAAGAACTAGAAATTGGAGATCAGCTTATTACTGAAAAAAGAAAGATCACTTCAGAAGATATTGACAAATTTGCGGAATTAAGTGGAGATCATTTTTATGCGCATATAACTACGAATGATTTTGCAGATACCATGTTTGATGAACAAGTGGCGCACGGTTATTTTATTATGAGTGTTGCTGCTGGCTTATTTGTTGACAGCTATGAAAAAAATCCGGTATTATTAAATTACGGAATTGACGAATTGCGTTTCACAAAACCGGTTTATTCCGGCACGGAAATTTATGTAAGATTTACCTGCAAGGAAAAAATTGCACAGGAACTGAAAGAAGTAACCCCTGAAACTGCTCATGTAAAAGGAATTGATATTCCAAAAGGAATTGTAAAATGGTATGTGGAAATTTTGGATGAAACAGAAGAGCCTTTGATTGGAGTTGCTACGATCTTGACGATGGTTAGAAAGAAATATTAACTTTTTTAAAAGAGAAAAAATACATTTGAAATAGAAATAGAAATTTTTATGAACGAGATGCAGGAAGAATACGTCAAATCCCACACAGAACATGGAATTACTACCATCGAGTTTTTTCATCCACATAGTAATTCCTTGCCCGGCAAGATATTAGATGCGCTAGCCCAGGAGATTCATTATGCCGGCACACATGATACAAAAGTGGTTATATTGAAAAGTGCAGGAAGCGGCGCTTTTTGTGCGGGCGCCAGTTTTGATGAATTAATTGCGGTAAAAAATGAAAAAGAAGGAACTGATTTTTTCTGTGGTTTCGCAAATGTAATTAATGCGATGAGAAAATGTCCTAAGTTGATTATTGGCCGCATTCATGGTAAATGTGTTGGCGGCGGCGTAGGCCTTGCCGCTTCTGTTGACTATGCAATTGCTGTCAAAGAAGTTGAAGTAAAATTAAGCGAACTGGCAATAGGAATGGGGCCGTTTGTTGTAGGTCCCGCAATAGAAAGAAAGATTGGAAAATCTGCTTTCAGCCAGATTGCCATAGACGCGACATTATGGAGAAATGCTGACTGGGCCAAACAAAAAGGCTTGTTCGCAGAAGTGCATCAATCGGTACACGATCTTGATGAATCAGTTTACAGATTGGCAAATACGCTGGCACATTCCAATCCCGAAGCAATGGCTGAGATGAAGAAAATTTTCTGGCAGGGAACAGAAAACTGGGATTCGCTTTTAAAAGAAAGAGCAGCGATAAGTGGCAGATTGATCTTAAGTGATTTTACAAAAAGGGCAATTGAAATATTTAAGAGTAAGCGAAAAGAAAAATCATAAATCTGTTTTTAATTCGATTTAAAACCTTTTAAATCTTATACTATGCAATGGATGGGAAGAAGAGAAAGTTCTAATGTTGACGACAGACGCGGTATTACCGGTGGTGGTATGGCGATAGGAGGTGGGGTTATTGGTGTAATATTTATCTTGGCTAAATTTTTATTGGGCGGTGGCGATTTAAATGATTTGCAACAATTAGTGCCGCCCCAACAACAGGAGTTAACAACCGAACAGAAAGCTGCGCAGGACACGGAAGCTGCCTTTGTAAAAGTAGTTCTTGCTGATACAGAAGACGTGTGGACGAAATTGTTTAGCGACATGGGCAGAACTTACACAGATCCTACTTTAGTTCTTTTTAGCGGCTCTACTACTTCTGCTTGTGGAAACGCAAGTGCAGCAACTGGCCCGTTCTATTGTCCTGTGGATCAGGATGTATATATTGATTTATCTTTTGCGCAGCAATTAAAAGATCAGTTTGGCGCTACCGGAGAATTTGCAATGGCTTATGTTGTCGCGCATGAAGTCGGGCATCATGTGCAGGATTTGTTGGGAACTACCAAGAAGATGGAACAGATTCAGCAGCAGGTGGGCCAAACCGAATACAACAAATATTCGGTGGCACTGGAATTGCAGGCAGATTTTTATGCCGGCATTTGGGCACATTATGATCAGAAGATGAAAAACGTAATTAATCCGCAGGATATCCAGGATGCATTGAACGCAGCTAATGCGATTGGTGATGATCGTTTGCAACAGGAATACCAGGGAACGGTAACGCCGGATTCATTTACCCACGGCACCTCTGCACAAAGAATGTATTGGTTCAAAAAAGGTTACGACACCGGTGATATGAACCAGGGAAATACTTTTGCCGCGGAAAATCTTTAGCCAGCCACTTAATACAATACCTGGCAATTTTCACAGTAAAAACTTCTCCTGTGTGTTTTTCCCAAATGTTTTTTTACAAACGGAATATTGCATCTTGGGCAAATTTTTTTTGTATTTGCCAGCCAATGTTTTCGTAACACATATTGTTTTTTCCATTCTAAAAAATCAAAGCTATAATTACGCGCTTCTTTAATTAATTCATTTTTTTTCTTTTGAGGAATGTTTCCGATTTTGCTTTCCGGATGAATCCTGGATCTGAAAAGCACTTCATTTTTGATAATATTTCCAACTCCGGTAAAAATATTCTGATCTAATAAAGCGTCACAAACAAGTGTTTCAGGAATTTTTTTTAATTTTTCTTTTGCTGCCTTTGGATCCCAGCGATCAGTCATCACATCCGACGTCCAGTCATATACTTCGTCTAAATCTTCTTCAATAAATTTTACAGAACATGCATAAAAATTCATTTCTCCTTCATCAAAAATTAATCGGAGGCGTGGGGAACGGTCTTCTTTTTGTCCATTGATCTTATAACTGCCAAAAAGCATAAAATGAATTTTGACTGTGAAATCCTTAAAACAAATTAAAAAATGTTTGCCCCAGCTTTTAAAATCAATGATGGTTTTGCCGGATAATCGCTGAATATCCTGTTTGCTGTTGCCTTCTACTTTAATAATTTTCTTTCCAATAAAAGGTTGTACCTCTTCTTTTAAAATAACGATTGACGGACCTTCGGGCATGAATGAAATTTCTGTTGCTACTTCAAAAGTTAAACCACATTTCATTACAACTAAAACAGAAATTCTTGATATTTCTTTCTTTATTGAATAATGTTTCTGATAACTTTTAAATTTGTTTGAACTCAATTTCTATATGACAGAAAAAACAGCACCTCTCTTTTTTCCCACGCAGTCTTCTTTTAGAAAATGGCTGGAAAAAAATCATGATAAAGCCACAGAATTATTGGTTGGATTTTATAGAGTAAACAGCGGTAAACCGAGTATGACATGGAGCGAATCTGTTGATGAAGCCATTTGTTTTGGGTGGATAGATGGAGTAAGAAAATCAATTGATGCGGAAAGTTATTCAATTCGTTTTACCCCCAGAAAACCCGGCAGTATCTGGAGCGCTATCAATATTCAAAAGGTTCAGGATCTTTCAAAAAAGGAATTGATGCATCCGGCGGGAATGGCTGCCTTTGCAAAAAGAGAAGAAAAAAAATCAGCAATATATGCTTACGAAAAAGCACCTGAAAGCTTTTCGGATGATTTTTTACAAAGATTTAAATCGAATAAAAAAGCGTGGCAATTCTTTGAAAACATGGCACCTTCTTATAAACGAAGCGCCATTCATTGGGTGATGAATGCAAAACAGGAAAGCACAAAATTAAAACGGCTTGATGAATTAATAACGGATAGTGAAGTAGCAAGAAAAATTAAACGCTTGAATTATTAAACAAAATGAATGGGAAAGCGAAAAAAAATTTTAGCGATTTCTGGAAGTACCAGGAAAAATTCTACCAATCATCGGCTGATAAAAGCAATTGAACAACTTTCAGAAGATATTTTTGACATTGGGCTATACAACCATCTTGCGGATTTGCCGCACTTCAATCCGGATCAGGATAATGAAAAAGTATCAATAGAAGTAATTCATTTCCGGCAGCTATTACATGATGCAGATGGAGTAATTATTTGCACACCGGAATATGCACATGGTGTACCCGGGAGTTTGAAGAATGCCATTGACTGGACGGTGGGAACCGGTGAATTTTCAGGCAAACCAACCATGTTGATCACTGCTTCTACTGATGGAAAAAACGGCCATAATGCATTGCTCGAAACATTAAAAGTAATCGAAGCAAAAAACATTTGCCATCTGCAGCTTCTGATCTCCTTTGCATCTTCCAAAATCAATACCGACAATAACATCACAGACGAAAAGACTTTTAAAGACTTGCAACATTTAATTGCAGATTTCGAAAAAACGATGGAAGAAAATGCAACATAAAACTCGGTAAAACCGTACAGTTTCAGCAAACGAACTTTTATCAAGCATTTTCACTTTTGCCGCATGTCACTTTTAGTTTTTTTTTTAAGTTTTATTTGTTCGGTATGGCATTTGAAGAACCAGAATAAATTTAATTTATGCAGGGAACTATACTCCAGTATTTTCATTGGTATTTACCATCTGACGGCTCACTTTGGAAACAGATAAAAACAGAAGCGCCACGACTCAAAGAACTCGGCTTTACCACCCTTTGGTTTCCTCCGGCTTATAAAGGATCTACGGGTGGCTTGAGTGAGGGCTATAACCCATATGATCTTTATGATTTGGGCGAGTTTGATCAGAAAGGTTCGGTACGTACCAAGTTTGGAACGCGTGAAGAATATTTTGAGGCAATAGATGCGGTGCATGAGGCGGGAATGCGCGTGATGGTGGATATTGTTTTGAATCATAAAGCCGGTGGCGATGAAACGGAAAAAATAAAAGTTGTTAAAGTTGATCCGGATAACCGCACAAAGGTAGTTTCTGCGCCTTTTGAAATTGAAGCCTATACAAAATTTGCTTTTCCCGGAAGAGCAAAAAAATATTCTGAATTCGAATGGAATTTCATGTGTTTTTCAGGTGTGGATTATGCGAAAGATTTAGATGAAACGGGCATTTTCAGGATACTGAATGGAAATGGAGATTCATGGCAGGAAATGGTCAGTGATGAAAAAGGTAATTACGATTTTTTGATGTATGATGACATCGATTTCAGAAACGAAGCAGTTCGTGAAGAACTGATAAGCTGGGCAAAATGGTATTGGTATCAAAGGAATTTTGATTCTGTACGACTGGATGCAGTAAAGCATATTGCTCCAGGCTTTTATGTTGACTGGTTAAGAGAATTGCGTGAAAGTACCGAAAAGGAAATTTTTGCTGTTGGTGAATATTGGGCTCCGGGATTTCTCAATTTATTATTAAAATATATCGACGAAACTCAAGGTGAAATGAGTCTCTTTGATGCCTCTTTACAGGAAAATTTCCATAATGCTTCAGGGATGGGCAATGAATATGATATGCGTAAAATCCTGGACGAGACACTGGTGAAAGCCATGCCGGAAAAAGCAGTAACGCTTGTTGACAATCACGACACACAACCTTTGCAGGCGTTGGAAGCGCCGGTAGAAGCATGGTTTAAGCCGATTGCCTATTCCATCATCCTGCTGCGCGATGAAGGATATCCGTGTGTTTTTTATCCGGATCTTTATGGAGCACATTACAAAGATAATGGCAGTGATGGGAAAGAATATGAAATATGGCTAGCCAAAGTTGAGGAATTAGAAAAGCTTATGCAAGCCCGTTGTAATAATGCTTTTGGAACACAACGTGATTATTTTGATCACGTAAATTGTATCGGCTGGACGCGTGAGGGCAATGACGAACACAGCGGTTGCGCTGTTTTACTTTCAAATGGCGATGAAGGATTTAAAAACATGGAAATTGGAAAACGATATGCCGGAAAAAAATTCATTGATATGCTGGGCAAAAACCCTGCAGAAGTTGAAATTAATGAAGAAGGTTGGGGAAATTTCTTCGCACCGGCCGGTTCTGTTTCTGTATGGGTTGAAAAGTAAAGAAAAGGTCTTGCGTTTATTTGTTTATTTACTGAAAAGCCATTTCAGATAATTTATTTACGGTATTCCAATTTCGTGTTGTTGCTTTTACTTTTAATTTTTTTTCAAAAAAGTTATTGGAAAGTTTCGTTTCAGCATAACTGTTAGGAATATATAAATAAATTTCCTTTCCGTGGATAACAAATTTGTCGGGTGAAAAATCAATCTTTTCAATACTTTCGACATTTTCCTTATCAGGAATTTCTGAAAGAAAAGTAATGTGCAGTTTTTTTACGTCAATAATTTCTTCTTTTAAAAATGGATTTGCCGAAATTATGTGTTTCATTTCATCAATCCTTCTGATAATTACCGGAACCTGGAAATCATAATTTTTATAAATATCTTCTTCTATTTTTTTTGCAAATTCTAAATCGGATAATTTTTCATTGCTTTTAAAAATAACGTTGCCACTTTGGATGTACGTTTTTACATCGGTAAATTTTAAATTCTCGTAAAGCGCCTTTAAATCTGTCATTAGAATTTTCTTTTGTCCGCTCACATTGATGCCTCTCAGGATTGAGATGAAGGTTTCCATAAAGTAAAAAAGTATTTTAAATTTCAATGAATGGCAAACCTAAAAAAGAACTGTTCATTTATAAAATATTTGCCATTTATCCATTTTTTTTGCCCTCTGTAAAAATATTTCTTTTTTCTTTTAAAAGTAAATTTTGACTAAAACCCTTGTCACGACTGCGTTTCAGATAAGTAAATCAGTTGCTACCTTAAAAAAGCAGGTAGTGTGCATTGCATAGTATTATTAAATGTATTATCTTTGTCTTGCGAATCTGAAAAAGACTAAAAAAACCAATTACAATGAATATTGATAACACAGCAAGCCAGATGCGAAAAGGGGTCTTGGAGTTTTGCATTTTGTCGATCATCAAGCTCGGTGAAGCGTACCCGAGTGATATAATTGACATCATGAAATCCGCCAACCTGAATATCCTGGAAGGAACACTGTATCCTTTGCTCACAAGATTAAAAAATGCCGAATTTCTCACATACCGTTGGGTAGAAAGCAACAGCGGGCCACCACGTAAATATTTTTCTCTTACAGAAAAAGGAGCAAAATTTTATGAAGAGCTGGAAGCAACATGGCTGGAACTGGCAGGCGCGGTGGAAACAATAACCGGCAAAAATAAATAACCATAAAATCAACTTAACAACCAATAAACTACATTTAAAATGAAAAAGGTAATTAATATAAATTTTCAGGGTACGATAGTGCCGATTGAAGAAAGTTCTTATGAATTGCTGCAACAATATAT
>JBQCFI010000057.1:0-8790 GCA_051959325.1 Ginsengibacter sp.
TTACAAAGAAATTTTCGCTCTTTTTCCCTCAAAATATGTTCATATTGGTGGTGATGAAGTAGATAAATCAACATGGGAAAATTCTACTGAATGCCAAAATATAATGCAAAAAGAAGGTGTAAAAAATGTAAGTGAATTGCAGAGCTATTTTAATAAGCGGATGGAAAAATTTTTCAAGAAAAACGGGAAACAAATGATTGCCTGGGACGATGTATTGGAAGGTGGGATAGATTCAAACATTATCATTATGTATTGGCGTGGCTGGGTGCCAAAAGCGCCTGTAGAAGCAGCAAACAAAGGTAATAAAGTAATTATGGCGCCAGGCAATCCATTGTATTTCGATCAGTTTCCGGATAAGAGTTCGCTTTACAATGTATATCATTTCAATCCCGTTCCAAACGGATTAACCGGCGCCGCTGAACAAAATATTATCGGCATCCAGGCTTGCGTGTGGACAGAACGCATTCCTTCTGAAAAGCGGGCCGATTTTATGACTATGCCGCGTATGACAGCAATGGCTGAAGTAGCATGGACGGATTCACCACGAAATTATACATCCTACCTGCAGCGCCTGAAGAGCCAATATCCCCGTTGGGACGAAATGAAAATTCACTATCGCCTGCCCGACCTTACTGGTTTTACTGATAAGAATGTTTTTATTGACAGCGCCATGTTGAGTGTGCAAAAGCCTTTGCCAAATCTTGTAATTCATTACACAACCGACGGTACATTACCAAATCTTCAATCGCCCATATTGCCAAATCATTTTGAAATTTATCATTCTGAAACCATTAAACTTGCCGCTTATACGCCTCAGGGAAACAGGGGCGATATCTATACGCTCCAATACGCAAAGGAAAGTTATGCTCCTTCGATAACGGTAGCGGAAACATTGCAAAATGGACTGAAATGTGTTTATTATAGAGGAAGCTTCGACAGTACAAAAGATATGTCATCCTCAGCGCCATCACAAACATTCTATGTAAAAGGTATTGAAGTACCCGCTGCTGTAAACGCACCCTCATTTGGCTTGCAATACCGCGGCTACATTGATGTACCTGAAAGAGGTATTTATAGTTTTTATCTTACCTCCGATGATGGTAGCGCTTTATATATTGATGGAAAAAAAGTGATTAATAATGATGGGCTGCATAGTGCTGTAGAACGAAGCGGTGAAGTGGCTTTGGAAAAAGGGCTGCATCATTTCGCATTGAATTTTATCGAGGGTGGTGGAGGATATACATTACGCTTATTATATGGATTGAAGCAAGCTCAACCTCAGAATATTCCGGTAGAAATGTTTAAGGTTGAAAAACAATAAATTGATTTTATTTCTCTAACACAATTGAATGCCAAGAATACTTAATTGAATATGAAAAGGATAATCTTCGTTTTTTTTGCTAGTACAATTTTTTGCATAGTTGGTTTTGCCCAAACTGAAAATAATCAGCCAAAAATTTGTGTCATTCCGCAACCTGTTTCAGTTGATTTACATGATGGATATTTTCTATTAAAACCAGAAACATCGGTTATTTCTTTTGATAAAAGTGCAGCCGATGTGGCTTCTTTTCTTTCATCATTACTTCATGAAAATTATGGGTTTTCTGTAAAAAATAACGGAGAAAAGAACATTTCCTCTAAATCATTTTTTTCTTTGACTATAAATAAAAGCAGGAATAATTCGATTGGCGACGAAGGTTACAATTTAAAAGTAACTCCGCAAAAAGTAATACTATCAGCCAATACGCCGAAAGGACTTTTTTATGGCGTTCAATCACTGATGCAGCTTCTGCCAGCAAAGACTAACGGTATTGCACAATCGAAAAAAGAGGAGTTTAAAATCCCTTGCCTGGATATCACTGACTATCCACGATTCGGTTATCGCGGCATGATGCTCGATGTAAGCCGTCATTTCTTTACAAAAGATTTTATAAAAAAATACATTGATGAAATGGCTAAATATAAATTCAATGTGTTTCACTGGCACCTGACTGACGATCAGGGCTGGCGCATTGAAATTAAAGGATTGCCGGAACTTACGAAAGTCGGAGCGTGGCGCGTTCCAAGAACAGGCCAATGGGGAACTTTTACTTTTGCCCAACCAGGGGAAAAAGCCAGTGATGGCGGCTATTACACGCAGGATGACATCAGGGAAATTGTCAGTTATGCAAAGCAACGTTTTATCAATATCCTTCCTGAAATTGATGTGCCTGCGCATAGTCTTGCATTGATTGCTTCTTATCCCAATCTTTCGTGTACGCAAAAACAATATGCTGTTTCGCCGCAATATGCTCCCGATAGCTTGGATGATGTACTCTGCGTTGCAAATGATTCTACGTGGCTGATCCTCGATAAAATATTTACACAGGTTGCACAGCTTTTTCCTTATGAATACATTCACACCGGTGGTGATGAAGCCAACAGGAATTTTTGGATGAAAGATCCGAAAGACCTGGCTTTGATGGAAAAAGAAGGAATTAAAACACCGGCCGAATTGCAAAGTTATTTTGAGAAAAAGCTCGAGAAGCTGATCCTTTCAAAAGGAAAGAAAATGATCGGCTGGGATGAAATTGTGGAAGGAGGTTTGGCGCCGGAAGCTGTGGTGATGAGCTGGCGCGGAATGAAAGGCGGAATCGATGCGGCAAAGCAGGGGCATGAAGTGATCATGACGCCGATACTCGAAACTTATCTCAGCCGCAAACAAGGCGATGCTTCTGTAGAACCATTTGGCCCGGGATTGTTGAGATTGAGCACGTGTTATCAGTTTGAGCCGGTTCCGGATGGTGTTGCTCCCAAATTAATTCTTGGCGGACAGGCGAGCACGTGGACAGAAAAAATTCCAAACTACCGGCATTTGGAATACATGACGTGGCCAAGAGCGATGGCGATTGCAGAAGTATTGTGGTCGCCAAAATCTTCGCGTGATTGGAACGATTTTGCTTATCGGGTGGAACAACATTTTTCATACCTCGATGCAGATTCCGTAAAATATTCAAGAAGCATGTACGATCCGATTATCAGTCCCATAAAAGGTAAAGATGATTCAATGAAAATAGAATTAACCACTGAAATGCCCGGCCTTACTATTTATTATACTTTTGACGGCACAGATCCGGATAATTTTTATCCTAAATATTCAGGTGAACCATTAGATATTCCAAAAGGGGCTTCAGAAATCCGTGCTATTGCATACAGGAACGGAAAAGTGGTGAGCCGGCAAATCAATAAATTATTGAGTGATCTGAAAAAGGATTTAGAAAAAAAGAAAAAATAGATGAACGGTTTATTTAGAAAATATAATCTCCTGTTATTTGTTGCTTTACTGTTGTTTTCATGCAACAATCAAAAGAATAAATCAACAGCGATCGCAGCAAAGAACGATTCTGCTACCAACTGTATGATGGTGCCTGCAAGGTTTTCAGCCGCTTCTGTTGATTCTTCTTTGAAGTTCAATGGCGACACTTCTGTGAATGGCATGGTGTTTATCAAGGGCGGCACTTTCATGATGGGCGGCGACAATTCACAGGCAAGCGCGGATGAATATCCAAAGCATAAAGTTGAGGTCAGCGGTTTTTGGATGGACGCAACCGAAGTAACGAATGCAGAGTTTGCAAAATTTGTAAAAGCAACTCATTACATTACCACCGCCGAAAAAAAACCGGATTGGGAAGAGATGAAAAAAACACTTCCGCCGGGTACACCAAAGCCGCCGGATAGCTTGTTGGTAGCAGCTTCGCTGGTGTTTCATTCAACTTCCGGTCCTGTAGATCTGAATGATTACAGCCAATGGTGGAGCTGGGTAAAAGGTGCTGACTGGAAGCATCCTGAAGGCCCTGGGACTAATATTGAAGGAAAAGAAAATTATCCGGTCGTGCAGGTAAGCTGGTATGATGCGATGGCTTACTGCAAATGGGCAGGAAAGCGTTTACCCACAGAAGCGGAATGGGAATTTGCAGCAAGAGGCGGATTGAAAAATGAAATTTATCCGTGGGGAAATGAATCGATAAATGAAGGCAAACCGAAAGCCAATTCATGGGGCGGAAAATTTCCTTATTACAATGATGATAAAGATGGCTTTGTAAAGCTGGCACCAATAAAATCGTTTATGCCTAACCGTTATGGACTTTATGATATGGCCGGAAATGTTTGGGAATGGTGCAGCGATTGGTACGATGCTGATTATTATAAGTCTTTTGGAAACACCATCGCAATTGATCCAAAAGGTCCGGAAAAAAGTAAGGATCCGATGGAGCCTTATACACCAAAAAGAAGTTTACGTGGTGGCAGTTTTTTATGCAATGACAGTTATTGCAGCGGCCATCGCGTGGCCAGGAGAATGAAAAGCAGTCCTGATACTGGCTTGGAACACACTGGGTTTCGTTGTGTGAAAGATAAATAAAAATTGCGAAAATCTAAATAAGCTTTGTCCACCCAAAAAGATGTTTTTTCAATGAATCAATTTAAAAAAAGATATACCAGCGATTTAATAAAATCGTTAAAAGCCTTTGTGGTGTTCAGTTTCATAAGTCTAAGCTTATCAGCACAAATTACATTGCCTGTTTATCCGGATAGTTTGTTTTCTACTTATTACCAACAAAAAGCTTCTTTCGCTGCAAGTCTTCCTGATACAAAAGGTGATATTGTTTTTATTGGAAATAGCATTACTGATGGCGCTGTATGGAGCGAATTGTTTCATGATGTTCATGTGAAATCAAGAGGATTCAGCGGTGATATTACTGCCGGCCTCATTCATCGTTTCGCTGATATTGTTCGCAGAAAACCTGCAAAGATTTTTATGATGATCGGAACAAATGATCTGGCCCGGGGAATTGCAGCGGATAGTATTCTCAGAAATATTTTGATCATGGCTGATTATCTGCAACAGGAATCACCGGGTACTAATTTATACGTTCAGAGTGTTTTGCCCGTCAATGATGTGTTTGGGAAATTTCCAACTCATACCAAAAATGGAGAAAAGATAAACGCGCTGAATAAACTCCTTGAAAAGGAATCTTTATCTCATCATTATCGTTATGTCAACCTGCATGATTATTTTACCGACAGCAATGGAAAGATGAATACGTTGTATTCCAATGATGGGCTGCATTTGCTTGGAACAGGTTATGCACTTTGGAAGCATTTGATCTACCCGTATGTTTATAATCTGAATGAAAAACCTTCGCTCATCCCATTACCACAATCTTTAAAATGGAATGACGGAAATTTTCCTTTGTACGCATGTAAAAATATTTTGGTAAGAGATAAATCATTGCAAAAAGAAGCTCAATTATTGCAGCAAAAAATCGAAGCGAAAGGCTGGAAAGTAAATATTGTAAATCAAATAGCCGGTAATGTTCCCTGCATAGAATTAAAATTTGGAAAAGTAAACGCGCCGCAGTTAAACGATGAAGCATATACGTTAAACGTGAGCAGTAATAAAGTTTCTATTGGTGCAAATACGCCCCAGGGAATTTTTTATGCCATACAAACGTTTGAACAATTAATGCGGGATGGTGAATTGATTAATAACTGTGAGATCAAGGATTGGCCTGCATTTTCATGGAGAGGTTATATGGTGGATGTGGGAAGGAATTATCAACCGATTGACATGTTGAAACAGCAAATTGATGAGATGTCTTTTTACAAACTCAATATTTTTCATTTTCATTTTACAGAAGATATTGCCTGGCGTTTGAAAAGTAAATTGTATCCTCAGTTGACAACACCTGGAAACATGCTTCGTGATAAAGGCCAGTATTACACGGAAGAAAATATGAAAGAACTGATCAGTTATTGCAATGAACGATACATCACGCTTGTACCTGAAATAGATATGCCTGGGCATAGTGATGCGTTTAAAAGAGCCATGCACACTGACATGCAGAGTGATTCGGGCATGGCTATTCTCAAAAATATTCTGAAAGAATTTTGCACTACTTATGACCTTCCTTATTTCCACATTGGCGGTGATGAAGTAAAAATTCATAACAAAAATTTCATACCGGAGATAACGAAATACGTTGAAACTTTTGGTAAAAAAACAATTGGGTGGGAGCCGGGCGGTAATTTTTTACCTGAAACGATGCGCGAGTTGTGGATGGATGATAATGGAACAAAAGGTGCAACCTCTGACATCAAATTTATAGATTCGCGGCATCTGTATCTCAATCATATCGATCCGCTGGAAACGCCGGTAACTCTTTTTTTCAGGCAAATCGGCAATGTTGATAAAGAAAATAAAAACATGAAAGGAGCCACATTGTGTTTATGGCCTGACAGGAGGGTAGCGGATAAGAATAAAATTTTTGACGAGAATGCGGTTTACCCGGGAATGATATCGTTTGCTGAAAGAACGTGGCGCGGTGGCGGAGTCAGCGGATGGATCAGCAATGTAAAACCTGGCGATGAAGAGAAAGAGTTTTCAGAATTTGAACAACGATTATTGGATCATAAACACCAATATTTTCAAAAACTTGCGTTTCCATATCACCGGCAAATGAGTATGCATTGGGATTTGTTTGGCCCATATAAAAACGGCGGTGATCTTTCTAAATCTTTTGCTCCTGAAATTAAAAACTTTTCAGACTCGCCTTCTTTAAAAGTAAACGGCGGAACGATTGTATTAAGGCATTGGTGGTATCCTTTGATTCGCGGGGTGATTGAAAATCCTTCTGAAAATACCACCTGGTATGCAACCACAAAAATCTGGAGTGATGAAGATAAAACCGGTGATTTCTGGATTGGTTTCAACGACCTTTCGCGCTCGCCTGCAACTGATACTCCAAACGAAGGCACCTGGAATAATTTGCAAAGTAAAGTTTGGGTAAATGGGATCCTTATTGCTCCCCCGCATTGGAATTATGCAGGTCAAGAAGGTAATTCGGAAATTCCATTGACGGATGAAGGATATTCTTACAGGAAACCGACAAAAATATTTTTGCATAAAGGCTGGAATCAAGTATTAATAAAAGCGCCTGTCGGTACATTCAAGGCTAAAGATTGGCAAAACCCGGTGAAGTGGGAATTCACTTTTTTACCGGTGACAAATTGATAACGACCTGTCGACAAACAAACAAATAAGCACGATTTATATTTTTGATTTTTATTTTTCCAAAAATTAAAATAATCGCTTTAAGAAGTGGTTACAAGATTTCAAATATTGGTAGATAAATTTTTAAAATTAAATTTGAAAAAAAACATAAACAGACATCGAATGAAAAACATTCTTTTCTTCTTTACACTTACTGCTTTTGCGTTCACATCTTCAACCGGGCAAAAAGTAAACATTAGCGGAACGATGCGCTTTTCTAAGCCGGTGCAAATGGTATATTTAACTTTCAGATCCGGTGATGAAAGAATTACGGATAGCACGAAATTGAACAATGAAAAATTTCATTTTACTGAAAAGATCAGCGAACCTACGTTTGCCAGTTTGATGGTACGTTTTGCTCCAAATGCTGAAGAACAAAGGCCGCATATAGAAAGAACGGAATTATTTATAGAACCCGGAACTATGAATATCACGGTAAAAGATTCATTGACTCTTGCTAAAATAAGCGGTTCCAAATCACAGAAAGCTTTTGAAGCATTGGGAAAATTAGAAAAACCATTTAATGAAAAAGAAGAAGCCTTAGGTATGCAATACAGGCAGTATTATACATCAAAAGATACTGCCGGAATGAAAAACGTGGAAGAAGAATTTGATAAGATTTCAAAAGAAAAAGATGAAAAAGTATATCGCCAATATTTGACGCAAAATCCAAATTCACCAATCGGTTTGTACGTTTTAGAACAGTATGCAGGATATGATATTGATGCCAATAGAGTAGAGTCTTTATTTAAAAAATTATCTGCCGCCACACGTAATCTTCCTTCCGGAATAGCCTTTAAAAAACGAATTGAGACTGCAAAGAAAACTGGTATCGGCGCTTATGCAATGAATTTTACGCAGAACGATACATTGGAAAAACCAGTTTCGCTTTCCGATTTTAAAGGCAAATATGTATTGCTTGATTTTTGGGCAAGCTGGTGCGGACCTTGCCGTGCAGAAAATCCAAATGTGGTAAAAGCATTCAACAATTATAAAGATAAAAACTTCACTGTGCTCAGCGTTTCACTCGACAGGCCCGGCAAAAAACAATCCTGGTTAGACGCCATTCATAAAGATGGCCTGGCATGGACACATGTAAGCGACTTAAAATTTTGGGACAATGCAGTTGCCAAAGAATATGGTATTCGCGCCATTCCTCAAAATCTGTTACTTGATCCAAGTGGAAAAATAATTGCAAAAAATATCAGGGGCGAAGAATTGGAAAAAAAGCTGGACGAAGTGATCAAATAAGCAGGCATTTTATGTAAATGTATAATTTAAGGAATGCTTCGACATTCCTTTTTTTTTGTTTACTAATCTAAACATTTTATTTTTAAACAAATACAGCATTAAGTTTAATCGAATTAGAACATTAAAATATAAACGATGAAATCAAACTTTGAAACCCGCTATGCGGTTAGTCCTCAGGAAACAAAACGAATGACCACACACGAATTGCGGCAGAATTTTTTAATAGAAAAAGTTTTTGAAGCAGATAAAGTGAATCTGTGTTTATCGCATTTTGATCGTTATATCGCCGGAGGCGCGATGCCGGTGTTAGAGAAAATTGAGTTGCCGAATCCGGATAATTTAAAAGCAGATTATTTTTTGGAAAGAAGAGAAATGGGCATCATCAATGTAGGCGGAAAAGGAATGATCCAGGCAGATGAAGAAATTTATGACCTGGATTTTAAAGAAGC
>JBQCFI010000058.1:0-2444 GCA_051959325.1 Ginsengibacter sp.
ACATGCTTTTTACCGGCATTCTTTTTCTGATACTCCAAAACTTCTTTTGGAACGATCTTTTTCATTGGTTCGTCAGAAACCACTTCAGTAGGTTTGTTTGGATTCAATAAATGTCCGCGATCGTATTCTTCGGTTTTAATAATCTTGCCATTGTCATAATAAGTCCAGGTGCCATCTTTTACACTATAGGGCTCAGCTTTTACCACTTTATAACTCAATATTTCGTTATTTCCGGTACCGTAAATTGGAATCGTATCATAAGGCTGATCCGGATTGTAGGCATGCCAGTTTTCTTCCCTTGTCAGGTCTCCGAGAAAGTTGAAATATTGTGATAGCCCGTCTTTGTCACCGTTTTTATAATTTTCATAGGCAATCAAATCGCCTTGTAAATCATATTTTCTCCAATGGCCTTCCTGTTTATTATTTACAAAGATTGGTTCCTCTTCATATCCTGGTTCTCCGCGTAAAGGATCTACATGGACCACCCATTTTCCTTGCTTCAATCCATGCTGGTCGATCGCGTTGATGGTGTCGCCTTTAATAGAAATTTTATAAGTTTTATATTGCGCGTCGGCATTAAAAAGAAAAAATGAAGCAATCAATACGAACAAAATCTTTTTCATAGTGTGGACATTTTCATTATTGAAGAATTGATCTTTTTTAAAATCAAAATTACCAAATATGCATCGTGAAATAAAACACTTTGAAATGCTGTTATAGAATTTTAACGTTCACTATTTTTTATTCGGGCACGAAATTTATGGATAAAATTTGAAGTTTTTTAATTTCTAAAATAGTAAGGCGTTCAACTTTATTCTCTTTATCTTTCAGGCGAATCAAAAATTTTTCCTGATAAAATACACAATTATGAAAATTAATTTGCAAACATTAAAATTTAAGGCAAAACAGGATCTGACGGATTTTGTAAACGAAAAAGTTGGAAAATTATCACGCTTCGATGATAAAATCATCAGCGCAGATGTAACCTTATCTTTAGATGGCGCCGCTGTTCCCGAAAATAAAATTTGTGATATCCGGCTGATTGTTCCCGGTAACGACGATTTTGTGAAAAAAAATGCGGAGTCCTTTGAGGAAGCAATTCAGAATTGTGTAGATGCGCTTCAAAAGATTTTACAAAGAAAAAAAGTCCAGGAAAGGGTGAAGTGATGGTAAAACTACCATTGCAGATCCGCTTCAATGGGATAATGATCTGAATACGGAACGTGGATCACCTGGAATTGATTTACTTTAAAACTTTTATCAGCAAGAATATAATCAATTCTTAAGGTAGGGGAAATGAAACGAAAAGTGCGACCAATAAAAAATCCTTTTTTCAAAAAAGCATCTTGTAATTTTCCTTTAATTACGAAATAAGTATTCGAATTTGGCACATCATTAAAATCGCCGGTAATCACTACCGGGTAAGGGCTTTCTGCCATTTTTTCTTTAACCAGCTGAGCCTGCAGATACCTGTAATGGTAAGCTGTTTTTAATTTCGAAACGATCGTTCGCGAGTCATGATAACCCGGATCACGTGCATGTTTCAGTCTTTGAAGACTTTCATAATCTGAATTTCCAAACCGAACAGACTGCAGATGTGTTGTAAATATTCGAAATATTTTTTCGCCTCTTTTTATATCAATATAAATGAGGTGTTCCGCTTGTGTATTTTCGCCATAATTAAATGTGTCTGATTCTACAATGGGGTATTTGGAAAAGATGACAACTCCTCTTGCAAACTGATCCTCATCTGGCTTTGTTTCTGCAAATAAATAATGAGGATATCCTATTCTCATTATCGTTGATGTTACTGAATTTGAGTCCCGCAGATTCTTTATATCGGCATACTCTTCGAAACAAAGTACATCTGCATTGCGTTGTTTTAAAAGATGCATCATATCGGGCAAATATCGTTTTTCATTCCTGTTGGAATCAGGAAAATTATCCCAGCTTCTGACGTTCCAATGAAGGATCCTTAAAGTATTTGCATTCCTTTCTGAAGAAAACTTTTCAGGTAAATGAAACGCAAAAACAGCCTGGATTTGTTGGAAGCCAATAAGCAAGACAACCAGGGAAATCCAAGACCATTTCGATTTGAAAATGATCCAAAAAATAATAAACCCAAACAGAACAAAAAACAACAAGGGGAAAGCCAGTCCGGGAAGCGCAAAAAACCAATATTTTCCCGTATTGATAAAAGGTACAAGGCAAACAAAAAGATAAAGAAGAATTACGCAAAGATTAATGCCAATGAAAATAGCCCTAAAAAAAGATCGTGTTTTATCCAACATAATTAGAATCTAAAACCAGAAATATTAAAAATAATTGCGAAAGATAAAAAGGCAAAATCTAATAAAAGATTAAATAATCAAACTTGTAGTTTGTTTTACAATTCAATGATTTAAAACTCACCATTCAGAATTCAGTACCATCAAAATCACCAT
>JBQCFI010000059.1:0-6240 GCA_051959325.1 Ginsengibacter sp.
ATCTTTATGATCTCTGTCATCATGTCCACAAAATGTATCTTTATTAAAGTTCCTGCGAATATCTTCATGAGCAATGGGGTAAGAAAAGGCGCAGCCATTGTTGCTGCTGCTGTAACCACAACTGATAAGACAAGATTCGCCCTTGCGAGATATACCATAACATTGGACGCCAGGCCGCTGCTGCAACTTCCAATCAGAATGAGACCTGCAGCAATTTCAGGATCAAAATGAAAAAGACGGGTAAGTATAAAACCCATTAAGGGCATTATGCTAAAGTGACAAAAGAGCCCAACTACCACACCCTTTCCAGTTGTTGCCACACCTTTAAAATCTTTAAGGCTCATGTGTGTTCCCATACCAAACATCACCACCTGGACAATGATTAGTATAAGTGTTTTATCACGCAGGTTAACACCTGCCCAGTTACTGAATGAATTCGGATAAATCATGCCAGCAACAACAGCTGTTATAATCCACGCGGTGTAACGATATCCTTTTAATGAAGGCACAGCCCCCAGGCCGATTGCCAGTGAGATGGAGGTTACCAAAGCAAAAGGTTTCCATATAGACGCTTGCTGCAACACGATTCCTGCTATTAAACAGATACATGCAACACCGCTTAATAATAATAACCATTTGCTCAATTTTTTCATGCGTTTGGTGCTTTATTTATGGTTGCAAAATGGTGGCAAGAAATTCCATGGCGGTAACCGGGCTGGAAAGTATCAGTACTTTTTTTTCTTCTTCAGGCAATGTATTTACAACTCTCGCCATTGATGCTTGTGCCAACACGATGACATCGACTTTTGATGATAATTCTACTAATGCATCTGCAACAAGTTTATCGTGGGTGGTCGGATCACCATTCATCAACGCATCAAATGCCCCTTCACATAATTTAGAAAAAAGAGTTATTTCTTTGTTTACTGCAGCTGCCCTTCTTTTAACCAGGTCTGCCGTTGGTTCCAGTGTTGTAGATAAGGTCGCGATAACGCCAATCTTTTTACCAATTTGCACCGCTTTGTCAGCCATCGGCTTGTCAACACGCAGTACAGGCGCTGATACTAATGTGGCAGCAGTTTCAACAGCAGCGCCGATCGACGAGCATGTAAAGAGTATGTAATCTGCCCCCGCATCTTCAGCCGAAGCTGCATAATTTACTACGCGCCTTGCCGTATCAGGCATCAGCTTTCCACTTGCAATCGTGTTCTTTATAAGACTATCATCAACAATGTTAAATGTTTTAATACCCGGTAAATATTTACCACACAGTTCTGCAAATACAGGTACCAGTGTTGCCGATGTATGAATTAACGCTAAAGTTTTTTCTGCCATTCTTATTAATTTTGTTTAATGATTTATATTATACTGACCCTGTCGACAATACCCCAAAATAATTTTCACCGCCCACCTGTCCGCCTTTAAAGTTTACTTCAAGCCCATTGATAGATTTATGTTTCGAAAACGCTTTGCATAGCGGCGCACCACTTATCAAAGGTGCAATCATTTCCACCGCATCTATTTCCATAGCTTCAGCGGCATAGCTGCTCGTATCTCCGCCGGAAATCACCACTCTCTGTATATGATTTGCCTGAACAGCTTCTTTTGCAATTGTTCCAAACGCCATACCCAGTTTGCTGGATGGAATATTGTAGTTCTGCCTGAGTCCTGTATGAATAATGATGTGCTTTAGATTTTGCAGAAAATGATTCACCTGCTTCCCAGTTTCGTGTACGGCAGTATCATTAGTTAGCAAATCATGAGGCGTCAAAATCAATTCTCCAAAACCATTGGCTTTCGCCCATTCAATTTGCCCCTTTGTAACAGGTGAGCAACTCCCTGAAATCACAAGCATTGAATCGGCTTTCCCCGGATGAGGCCATGATGTTACTGGCTCTAATAAACCGGTTTGATTCCAATATTTTCCCAGGGCCATTTCTACCCCGGAAGAACCTACAGAGAATAACGGATTTTTATTATTACGCTGCTTATCCATCCACTCGCCAATCTTTAAAAGATCAGCTTCAGCCAGTACATCCATCATTATTACTTCATCGTCTTTTTGCGTTGCCCATTCATCAACCGGGCAAGCCAATTGCAATACATTAATCAGTCCTATCTTTTTATTTGTTTGTTTACCCAGATGCTCGCATAAATTACTTTCCGTTGCCGGCGTAACAGGATGCCTGCTCATAGAGGGGTGTTTATCTAACCGATAAATGCTTCCGTTACTGCCAATGCCCATTCGCGCGAAAAGATTTCCAAACAAACAATAGCGCCCTAATGCAGGAGCGCCTCCAAGAACAGGTATTATTCGATTATTAAAAACATTAGCTCCGCAATCAATGGCTTTGCCAATGCTGCCTGTTGTTGGCGAAGAATCAAAAGTTGAGCAGACTTTATAGTGTACATGCCTTGCGTCGGTTGACTTGATCTGTTCAAAGGCAGGCACCAATATTTGTTCTATTTGTTGAGGAGATAATGCTCTTGTTTTACCGGCAACACCATATGCGTTCAAATGCGAAAATTTATTTAATTGCTCTTTTGTCGGCGGATGGATAAACAACATGGCTTTTGCACCTGCACGGCAGATGAACTCCAATGCATCAGTGGAACCGGTGAAATCATCACCATAAAAAGCAAGTAGTATATTATTTTTTCTTTCCAAATTTTTCCACTGATTGATTAAACTCTGTAAATGTTATCGCCGCTTCTTCAAGTGTCATTCCGCTGACCGCCGCATCCCATGCCTGTTGTAACGCTTTTACTCCGCCAGCAGTACCCGAAGGATGGGCCATGATGCCCCCGCCGGCCATGTATAATAAGTCTGTTGTTTGTGTACGACGCCACGTTTCAAATGCCTGTCCTCCCCATTGTCCGGAAGATACAACAGGTAGAATTTTATTATGATGAAAAAGCGGTGTAAGACAAGCTTCGATAGAATTCACCACGCTATCATCAGATTCCCAGAATTTGTTTTGAATACCGTTTACATGCAACTGGTCTACACCGGCAATGCGCCATATTTTTTGATACGCCTTAAAGTCAATTCCTAATAATGGATGACGATTCATCATACCCCATCCATTACGATGTGCATGTATAGCAAGTTCCCTTTGATCACATATTTTTTTAGCGGCAGTCAAACCGCAACTGTTAATGCTGATCATTGCACAGGTACCACCGGTGTTTAGAATCTTTTCATAGCGTAACAGCATTTCATCCATTTCGGCACTGATATTAAAGGCATACATTATTTTCTTTCCTGTTCTATCAGCATTTTCATTTACCACTTTCATCACGGCATCTACGCGGTCATTGAATGATGAATTGGCAGATGACGATAAAAGTTCATCATCTTTGATAAAATCAATGCCTGCATTTGCCAACTCTGAAACAATAGAGGCAGTTTCTTCAGGTGATAATCCTAAGGAAGGTTTTATAATTGTACCAATTAAAGGACGGTCGTATACATGGGTTAATGAACGGCAACCATCAATGCCAAATGCCGGACCTTTAAAATGTTCTGCAAAAGAAGATGGCAAATTAATATCCATTAACTTAAGCCCGGTAAATTGTTTTATCTCGTATAAATTGCCTTGCAAACTAGAAACCATTACCGGGAGGTTGTAACCAAAATTTTCAAGGCTCCATGATACCTTTACCATCGCCCTGTGATATGCTCCATTACTTGCTATCGCACCTGGAATTGCAGGATTAGTAACAGTTTCAAGCCGTTCTACACTTTCCACCCTCGCAGCAAAACGTTGCTTTAATTCTTCCGTTTCGCCGGGCACTGCCACAAATGTTCCGGATGATTGTTCGCCTGCCAACACCAGGGCGGCATCTTCCGGCGAGTACGGTGTTTCTATATAATATGTGGCTGTTATTCTTTCCATATTTATCTTATCAATGGCATCCAAACCGTCATATCGCTTTTGCCCCTGTTTGCCCAGGCGTAATAGGGAATCAATTTTATAGTTGCGGTTTTTGTCTTGTTGTCTATTTCATGATATAACACATCATTCCAGTTTGTGTGACGAACTAATTGCGCTTTTCCTTTTAGTGCCATCAGATGGCTGTTATCAATCTCTTCAGGCTCAGGCGCAAACTGTATGTTAGCAGGAATGGCCACATCAAAAACACTTTCATTTTTGTCGAGGTCAGAAGATTCAAGGCAATACACAACAGGGCCGCGTTTTACCGCTACCTGGTTGCGTGTGGCTTCCACCAGCGGATTTGCTTCTATCAGTTTTGCACGCATGTCCATTACCAATTCTATCTTATCACCGGACTTCCATTTTCTATTTATTTGCTGATATTTACTTCCTTTCAAATCTTTAAAAACAATTTGTTCATTCACTTTTATAGTTGCTTTATCGCACCAACCTGGAATACGGAGAAATACACTGAAAGCCTTTGCCGGAGCTCGTTTCATGGTCATAACAATATCTCCGTCCCAGGGATAATTGGTTTGTTGTTGCAATTCAATAACAGAACCATCTTTTAATTTTGCATTTAAATTATTACTGCTGTATAAATGCACATACAAACCTGCATCGCTTAATCCGTACATATAACTGCTCACTTCCGCGATGGTGCGTATGGCATTTGGCGGACAACAATTAGATAAGGCAATATAAGGTTGTCGGCCGTCTTCCCATCGCAATTGATAGGGATAATCTTTTGATGCAGCGAGTGGATTTGTATAAAAATATTTTGTGCCGCTCAAACTAATACCGCTTAAAATTCCATTGTATAATTCAAGTTCAACAATATCCGCGTATTTCGCATTTCCGGTAATATCAAGCATCCGGTAATTCCATAAAAGATTTCCAACGTTGGCACAGGTTTCATTATATGCTGTCAAATTGGGCAACTGGTATTTCATTCCATACGCCTGGTGAATTTTTTGCACCGTATCAGGATTGTATGAAGTCCCATTAACGGAAACACCATCATATAAAGAGCCACAACCACCGGTGATATACATTTTATGATGGGTAACATCATCCCATAATTTATCGAGTGTTGTTAACAAAGTTGTATCTCCATCTTCTGCGTAAACATCGGCAGCACCTGCAAATAAATAATTCGCTCTTACTGCATGACCGTTCACGTCATCCATATCACGAAAAGGTTCGCGATCGGAATTATCATCTGTGCCTTGAACAGTTCCTCTTATATTGATCAGCTTTTCAGCAAGTGTCAAATATTTTTTATTATGAGTAGTTCTGTACAATTCTGTTAAGCCCATATAATGCGGAGGACAGATGGCATTACGGGCTTGTTCGGGTGTTGCTTTACCGTAAAATCCCATTAAAAAATCAGCTGCTTTTTTTGCTATATTCAATAAAGAAGTTTTACCGGTAGCACGGTAATGCACACACGCAGCCGTCATCAAATGACCAAAGTTGTAAGCTTCAAAACTCAGCTTATCATCAAACATTTTTTTATTACCTGTTTTATTTTGTTCGATAATGTTCTTTGTATAAATGTATCCATCCGGCCGTTGTACTTTAGCAATCACAGCAATTGCGTTGTCCATTATTGTATCCAGTTTGGGATCTTTTGTTTCAGCATAAATTGCGGCAACTGCTTACAGCGTTTTATAAAAATAACCGTCGTGAAAAGAAGGCCCTTTAAAACTGCCTGTGTCAATACCGGCGGCTATTTTAAAATTTTCAAATGAATGGCTGATATCGGCGCTTGTATAAACTTTCCATAAATGCGGAATCATAGAATCCTTACAAACGTTGAAACGTTCTGCCCAAAAGCCATTGGTAAAATGAACCGCATCCATTGGCATGCCTGAAAGCTTTGCATGTTCGCTGTTGTTGGTATTGACCAAATCGGTTTGTGCAAACGCAACAACATGTGCAAAGACAATTAAAGAGCTTATCAATTTCTTCCTCATCATATCAAATCGCTTTATAGGTTATCGTATAATCAACATTGGGTTGAATGTTTATTTCATATAAATCATTATCCAACTTCTTTAATTTTATATTATTTCCTTTTGGAACCGTTTTACTTTTTAAGCGCAACGTTCCTATACCTTCACTTGCTTTTATCTTTATTGTTGTTTGATCGCATCGCAATTGAATCTTGCCGTGCGGTGTTGGTACCGTCCCTTCCATCCATTTTAAACCACCTAAAGAAGGTTGAATCTTATAGGTGGCATAACCTGTCGATGTGGGTGAAATTCCCAAATAATATTTTCCCAAAAGATAGATCGGA
>JBQCFI010000060.1:0-49906 GCA_051959325.1 Ginsengibacter sp.
GCGTTTTTTGATCAACGCAGAACGGGTTATCCTGTGTTTCCAATCAATCCTGCAACCTCATTGAATGTAAATAACAAAAATGCGATCCCGGTTCGCTGGTTGTATCCGTCATCAGAATTAAATTATAACAAGCAGAATCTGATTGATGCTTTAAATAGTCAATATGGCGGTGTGGACGAAATCAATAACAAAATGTGGTTGTTGAAATAATTTTAAAATAAAGCTTCTTTAACGGCCGTCTCAAGACTAGTTTGAGGCGGTCTTTTTTATTTTTCAAACGCTTCCAGAATACGTGAAGCTCCAAATAATTATACGATTGTTATTTCACGATTCAATTTTGAAATATTTTTTATTCATAGTAACTTGTAATTTTTAATTCAAATATTTGTTATGGAACCACAATTTTTAATTGATACTTCAGGAAAAAAAACCGGCGTCTTTCTATCCATGAAAGACTACAAAAAAATACTGGAAGAGTTAGAAGAATTGGATGACATAAAAGCATATGATAAAGCAAAAAAAAGAAACGAAAAAACCATTCCCTTAAGAGAGGCCATTAAATTAAGAAAGAAAGAAAAACTTTCAAATGCTTAAATATACAGTCGTTATTACCCTATCGGTACGAAGGTATTTGAAAAAGCTTCCTGATAAATTAGCTGATAAATTGGAATCGGAAATGTTGAAATTAGAGATAAATCCCAGACCTGTCGGATGTCTAAAATTAAAGGGTAGAAATGCATACAGGATTAGATCCGGTAATTACCGTATTATTTACGAAATCGAAGATAAAATTTTAAAAGTAACTGTTGTTGAAGCAGGAGACAGAAAAGACATCTATAATTAATTCCTTTTCCCGCCATAATGTTCTTGCAAAAAGCAATATTCTTTTGCCATAAAAAGGATTGATATTTTTAAAAATCCAAATTTTATTCTTAATTAAACCGACAGAAAGAATACGCTTTTAATATGGATACAAGAAGAGAATTTATAAAAAAAGCATCCTTGCTTGCCGGTGGTGCGGGCCTGTGGAGCAACTTGCCTGCTTCTATTCAAAAGGCACTTTGCATTAACCCGGCACCCGGAAGCACTTTTGAAGATGCCGAACACATCGTTTTCCTGATGCAGGAAAACCGTTCCTTCGATCACGCTTATGGCATGTTGCAAGGTGTTCGCGGATTCAATGATCCGCGCTTTATTAACTTGCCCAACCAAAATCCTGTCTGGCTGCAAACAAATGCGGAAGGCCAAACTTATGCGCCATTTCGCCTCGATATAAAAGACACCAAAGTAACCTGGATCGGTGGTCTGCCACATTCCTGGCCCGACCAGGTAGATGCGCGCAAGGATGGGAAATATGATCAGTGGCTTGTTGCCAAACAATTTGCGGATAAAAGTTTTCCCATGACGATGGGTCATTACACAAGAGAAGACCTTCCGTTTTACTACGCACTTGCTGATGCTTTTACCATTTGCGATCAGCATTTCTGTGCGTCACTGACCGGCACAACTACCAATCGCACATTTTTCTGGACGGGCAAAATACGCGCAGACAAAGATTCCAAAGCCGATGTACGAAATTCTGATCTGTATTACAACAAGGAAGCAAGCTGGAAAACATTTCCGGAACGATTAGAAGAAAATGGTATTCCGTGGAAAGTTTACCAAAATGAAATAAGCGTTCAGACAGAATTGAATGGCGGCGCGGACGGTTTGTTATCCAATTTTACCGACAATAACCTGGAGTGGTTTAGTCAATACAATGTGCGTTTTCATAAAGCGCATTACGATTTTTTGAGAAAAAGAACTGCTGAACTTCCGGCAGAAATTGAGCAGCTGAAAAGTCAAATAAAAATTTTGAATAAAAACCAGGCAGGCAAGCTCCAAAAAAAATTAAAACAAAAAAAAGAACAACTTGAGAAGTATAAAGAGGAAATAATTGCCTGGAGTCCTGAAAATTTTGAAAAATTATCGGATTTTGAAAAAGCTATTCACCAGAAAGCATTTACTACAAATGTGAATGATCCGGATTATCACGAGACAGCACTTTTTTCCTATGAAGAAGATGGCGTAAAACGCGAAATTGAAATGCCTAAAGGAGACATTTTGCACCAGTTCAGGCAGGATGTAAATAATGGCAAATTACCCACAGTTTCCTGGCTGGTAGCGCCGCAATATTTTTCTGATCATCCCAGCGCGCCGTGGTTTGGAGCATGGTATGTTTCTGAAGTGATGGATATTCTTACTAAAAATCCGGAGGTATGGAAAAAAACAATTTTCATTTTAAACTATGATGAAAACGATGGATATTTTGATCACGTGCCGCCTTTTGTAGCTCCAAAACCCAATGATCCTGGCAGCGGAAAAGTTTCTAAAGAAATCGATACTTCGGAAGAATACGTAACGATGCAAGAAGAATTGACCCGCAAAGATTTGAACAAAAAAGATGCCCGTGAAAGCCCTGTTGGACTGGGTTATCGTGTTCCGATGGTGATTGCTTCTCCCTGGTCGCGGGGCGGCTGGGTCAATTCTGAAGTTTTAAATATTACTTCTACTTTACAATTCCTGGAAACATTTCTTTCAAAAAAAACAGGAAAGGAAATTAAAGAAACCAACATCAGCGATTGGCGCCGCATGATTACCGGCGATCTTACTTCAGTTTTCCGTCCTTACAATGGTGAAAAAATTAAGTTGCCATGGTTTGTAAAGAAAGATCCTTTTATCGAGAAAATAAACAACGCAAAATATAAAAAACTACCCTCAGGCTACAAAACGCTTACGGATTCAGAGATAGAGCAGGTAAGAGCAAATCCTTTGCAATCTTCATTATTGCCAAAACAGGAAACAGGCATCCGCGATTCGTGCGCCTTGCCTTATCAATTGTCTGTGGATGGAAAATTAAGTGCAGATAAGAAGACTTTTGAAATAAGCTTTGCCGCTGGCAACGAAATCTTTGGAAAACAATCTGCAGGAGCACCTTTCAGTATTTATGCGCCAGCGAAATATGCAATAAAGAAAGAAATAAATGGAAATCCGGTTTTTGAAAATGTAAAAGTTTGGAACTATGCAGTAAAAGCCGGTGACGAATTAAAAGGAGAATGGCCTTTGGATCATTTTGAAAACAACTTGTATCATCTGAGGGTTTATGGTCCAAATGGTTTTTTCAGGGAATTTAAAGGAAGTAAAAATGATCCTGAAATTGAGATAAAGCTTGATTATGAGCCAAGGAATTCAAAAGTTCTTTCCGGAAATGTGATATTAAATCTGAAAAATCTGAGTGATAAAAAACAAACTGCTGAAATAGCTGATACCACTTATAAAAGAGGAACCCGAAGAATTGAATTGGAAAAAGGAGCGGAGATAAATGAAAAGTTTGATCTTTCGGGCAGTTATAATTGGTATGACCTGATCGTTAAAATAACAGGCTTTGATCTGTTTGAAAAAAGATATGCGGGAAGAGTAGAAACCGGCGCACATAGCAAGAGTGATCCCGCAATGGGAGGGATGGTTTAAGAATTAGTGATACCACTTTTACAAATTTTACATATAAATAAAAGAAATGAAATTGAAACGTCTTGTCTTGTTAAGCGGCTTGATCTTCTCCACAAATTCATTTGCTCAAATGGGGTCATAAGACGAAAAATGTAGGGGTTATCCTGATTAATGGCTGTCGGTGGCAGGAGCTTTACAAATGAGCCGATTTTGAATTGCTCAATTGTAAAAAATACAACGGCAACGATTCATTAGCGCGTTTTAAAAAATACTGCTCAGAAAATGTGGAAGAAAGACGAAAAAAATTAATCAATAGCGTAGCGTAATTATTTATTCTTCTTCCCTTCATGCTTCATGTAAGATTCGAGGATAGCTGCTATTTGATCATACGGCATTGCCTTTATCAGATAATACCGGGAACCATTTTTATCATTTTTCCAGGCACTATTGCCTCCTTCGATCATGATACGTCCTCTTTCTAATCCAAAATACGGTTTGGCACCGAGGATCGCTGTCAGCACAGTTGTTTCATCCCAGCTCATCCTGCCGGCGCTGTCTTCTTTGGCTTTTGGAATGCAAAAGGCAAAAACATCTTTTACCGGGCCGTGAAGCGCAAGATCATGAACAAGACCTAATCCTGTTTTAATTTCTCTGCCGATTTCAAAGCCGCTAAAAATTACCGGCGTAGGCCAGTTGTTAAAAACATTGGCGGATGCTACTGAATCGGTTAATAAATTGTATTCACGTCCTTCTGGAAACCAGCCGGCCATAGAAACCAGTTTGATTACTTTTCTTTTTACAAGATCCCGCCCTGACAAATTCCAGTATTTGTCCGGATCGGAATTCAGAAGATTTGAGAGATTGGTAAGAAAACCAATGCTGGCAATAACAACGCTGTGATCCGGCTGTCGCGCAAGTATTTTCCGGTAAAGTATTACCGCATCTTCAACGACTGATGTGGATTTTACTTTGTGAGGATATTTTTCTACCAGCATTTCCGGCCATTTTTGCCAGGCTCCTATATTTGCTCCTGCACCTTTAGGAGCTCCTATCGGCAGATCGGGTCGGCCAAAATAAGTGTTTAATACATCAATGACTGGCGCTACTAAGTCGTGTTTATTCGAGGCCATGACAGCAAGAGGAATTGCCTCACGTTTATCGGCAAGAGCGTGCAGAACTGCCATTGCTCCTACATCATCATAATCAGGGCCGATATCGGTATCCAAGATAATGCGAACGGGTTGTTTTCGTGTACTTTGAGAAAAAGCAGTAAAATAAGCGAGCAGAAAAAAAGGAACGAATAATAATTTCATTTTACTAATGTAAGTGTTATTTTAACGCAGCAGAACTGATGTAATATTTATCTCTAAGATCGCTATTTCTAAACGGTGCTGTTGCAAGCAGTAACGGTTCTGCTTTTCAAATTTTCCAGAATAAAAAGATATCGGCCAGAAAACAGTTCAGACTACATACTATATTTATATCCGGTATGATTTTGAGAAGAGTTACTTATGTAACTTCCAACCTTAATTAAACTTTTGCAACAATGAAAATAGTCATAGCACTTTGTTTGGTATTTTTTATGATTCAACGTACATTTTCACAAACTACAACATCAATAAGCGCCATTCATGAAAAACCTTTTGTGCTTGGGTTCGTTGACGAAATTCATTCGAACGAGTTGGCCGAAAACAGAATATTAAATATTTATCTTCCCCCGGGCTACAATAAAAATGATACCCTTCATTATCCTGTTGTCTATTTGCTAGATGGTTCAGCAGATGAAGATTTTATCCATATCGCCGGACTTTATCAGTTCAATTCTTTTTCATGGGTAAACCGCGTCCCTGAATCTATCATCGTGGGAATTGCCACTATTGATAGAAGAAGGGATTTTACTTTTCCTACGAGGATAAAAGAAGACAAAGAGAAGTATCCAACGACCGGCCACTCTGATAAATTTATGGCATTTATTGAAAAGGAATTGCAACCATATATTGAAAGAGAGTATCAAACAAATACTTCAAAAACATTGATCGGGCAGTCTTTGGGAGGACTTTTAGCTACGGAAATATTGATGAAAAAACCTGCTCTTTTCAATAAATATATTATCGTAAGCCCCAGTATTTGGTGGAATAATGGTTCTATTCTTAACGAAGATTCGGAGGTAATGAAAGAAAGTTTTTCACAACAAACACAAGTTTATATTGGTGTGGGAAAAGAAGGGCTTACGCCAACCGGGATACCACGGGTCATGGAAGTGGATGCCAATTTATTGGCAGAAAAAATTAAGAATAGCAAAAGCAAAAGCGTGAAAGTTTATTTTGATTACCTGCCAGATGAAAACCATGCGACCATTATGCACCAGGCGGTTTATAATGCTTTAAAAATGTTCATCAATTGAAGTAAATGCGTTAAGTAAAAAAACAAATACATCAGTTTCTTATGCTGCAGCTTTCGCATTTAGTTTCTTTTGAAAATAACCTCATTGAATTACAAATGAGTTAATGATCTTAAGACTGTTACTTTTCAAATAGTAAAACAAAAACCGGTAATTTTTTTTTCTTTATTTCATAACTATGTAAAATCTGAAAAGGTTTTGTATTTTGCTACTGAAAATTTTAAAAATTCGTTGTTTAAATGGAGCATAAACCGAGGAAAAAATGAGATCTAATCTTTCAGGCCGATCTGCCTTTTAATAGAAATTCTCCACAACGAACGACACAAATTTTGTTACACTTTAACCAATTTTTTGATGAAAATAATTTTAAGATTCGCGTTATCATTTCTCTGCTTGTCTACATTCACTTTTTCTTTTGCACAAAATTCAAATCCTGATTTTGTAAAAGACAATTACCATAAAATAGATACAACGATCACGATGCGTGACGGAATAAAATTATTCACCATTGTTTATGTTCCAAAAGATCAATCGCAAAAATATCCTTTCCTGGTCGAGCGTACCCCTTATTCAATAAGGCCTTACGGCAAAAATAATTATGCAAAAAGAATCGGCCCAAATGCAGAACTGATGCATGAAAAATACATTTTCGTTTACCAGGACGTGCGTGGCCGGTACATGAGCGAAGGACACAATGAAGAAGTAACGCCGTACATTCCTAATAAAAAAAATAACAAAGATGTGGATGAAAGCAGCGACACTTACGACACGATGGATTGGTTATTAAAAAATATCAAAAACAATAACGGCCGGGCCGGTTTGTATGGAATTTCCTATCCGGGCTTTTACGCAACGGCAAGTTTGCCGGGTGCGCACCCGTCGATCAAAGCAGTAAGTCCGCAGGCGCCGGTTACTGATGAATTTATCGGTGATGATGCCAATCATAACGGAGCTTTTTTTCTGCTGGATAATTTTATGTTCATGAATTATTTTGGGAAAGAAAGAAATGGCCCGACTGAAGATTATGGAGGAACCATGTTTGATGCAAATACAAATGATGTATATCAGTTTTTTCTAAATCTTGGACCAATAAAAAATACGCAATCTGCAAAATATTTTAATCATCGCAGTTACATCTGGAATGAATATTTAGCGCATGATACTTATGATGATTACTGGCAAAAAAGAAATATTCGTCAACATCTGAAAAACATCAAGATCCCTACACTTGTGGTTGGTGGATGGTTCGATGCGGAAGATCTTTTTGGTTCATTACATACTTACCAGGCAATTGAAAAACAAAGTGCCCCGAATAAAAATTATTTGGTAATGGGTCCGTGGACTCACGGAGCATGGGCCAGGAGCGGCTGGAATCATTTTGGAACGTATGATTTTGGCAGCAATACCAGCCAATATTTTCAGGATAGTTTGCAAACGAAGTTCTTCAATTATTTTTTGAAAGACAAAGGAACCTGGAACACCTCTGAAGCAACTGTTTTTGAAACAGGAACCAATCAATGGCGGCATTTTAAACAATGGCCCCCGCAGAATGTTTCTGAAGTGAATTATTATTTTAATTCAAATAAAAAACTATCAAATGAAAAAAATAATGCGGGAAATAGTTCAGATGAATATGTCAGTGATCCTTCAAATCCGGTTCCTTACACAGCAAAAGTTCAGGGAAGAAGAAATAATGAATACATGGTGGAGGATCAAAGTTTTGCTGCATCAAGAAATGATGTACTCAGTTTTGAATCGCCGGTTTTGAATGAAGATGTTACGATTGCAGGGCCTGTTCTTGCTGATCTTTTTGCAAGCATTTCAACAACGGATGCGGATTTTATTGTAAAGCTGATTGATATAGTTCCGGCAAATGAAATCAATGAAGCGAATCCAACGAAACCACCTGTCAGCGGTGAGTTTCAGCGTTTGGTTCGTGCAGAAGTGATGCGTGGAAAATTCAGAAATGATTATGTGCACCCTCAACCATTCGTGCCCGGGAAAATCAGTGAAGTGAAGATTCATTTGAATGATGTTTGTCACACGTTCAAAAAAGGACATAAAATAATGGTTCAGGTACAAAGCAGCTGGTTTCCTTTGGTTGATATGAACCCACAAAAATTTATGAGAATTCCCGATGCTAATGAAAATGATTTTCAAAAATCAACAATAAAAATTTATCACGATAAAGATCATGATTCAAAAGTTGTTCTTCCTTTTTTGAAATAATTATTTTTAAAACGAACGAATGAAAATATGATTCGGCTTTTCAGTAAAAGCACAAATAATTGAGAATTGTATTTTATCTTTCTGCTTGTAATTCTTAATTCTAAAACGCAATTTATGAATACAGATCCGGTAATTGTTGAATGTATTGTAGATGCTCCGGCTAAAAAAGTTTGGGAAGCGCTAACCGATAATGATCAAATGCGTAAGTGGTATTTTGACATTTCTACTTTCAAACCACAATTGGGATTTGAGTTTCAATTTGAAGGCGGAAGTGAAGATCAGACCTATGTGCATTTGTGCAAAATAACAGACATCATTCCGGAAGAAAAATTACAGTATTCCTGGCGTTATGCAAATTACCCCGGCAATTCATTGGTAACTTTCGAGTTATTTCCCGAAGCTGATAAAACAAGAATTAAAGTGACACACGAAGGATTGGAAACATTTCCTGAAGGACGTGTTTTTTCAAAAGAAAGTTTTACAGACGGCTGGAATCAGATCATTGGGAAGAACCTAAAACATTTTGTAGAAAAATAAAACAAGAATTTGCAGTATTTCTTTGTTTGTTGAAGCACATTGTTCATTTCTGATTCTTCATTCACTATTTTACATTCAACATTCACTACTCTTTAAACTATAAAAGTTCATTTCCGCTTACAATTTCCGAAATTGCACCCTAAAATTTTATTGAATGGCGTACAATAGTTACCGGCCCTCACAGTCTTCCACACCGGTTGTACTGAATCTCATCATTATTAATGTAATTGTCTTTGTAGCTCAGTTGGTTTTTAAAGATCTTACAAGTTATCTGGCTCTTTATTCATACGATACCGGTCTTTTCAAACCTTATCAGTTGGTAACACACATGTTTGCGCATTCTCCAAATAATTATTTTCATATTATTTTCAATATGTACGCGTTGTGGCTTTTTGGCTCATCGTTGGAAAGATTGTGGGGTGGAAAAAGATTTCTGATTTTTTATTTTATATGTGGAATCGCGGCCGGACTCACACAGATGTTCCTCGTAAGCCAGGGCGCGGCAATCGGAGCTTCTGGCGCCATTATGGGATTACTCGCAGCATTTGCTTATACTTTTCCTAACATTCAATTTTATATTCTTCCAATTCCATTTCCCATTAAAGCAAAATATCTTGCCATAATATATGCAGCCATCGATATTTTTGGGCAATTTTCTGGCGGTGGTGATGTAGCGCACTTTGCACATCTTGGTGGACTTGTAATGGGATTAATTATTTGTATAATTTGGAAAAAAAGAGGGAAAAGCAATTACTAAATTTTAAAATTCGCAATTTTAAATCATAGCAATTTGGTAATTTTACAGTGAAAAAAGAAATCGGAAAATGGGTGAATCAGACCGATATATTGACCGCGGCTTTAAAAAAATTACCCTCGGAGATGATAGCAATGCATTAATGATGCTCGTGGGCATGAACGCGCTCATCTTCATTTCTTTTGGAATTATTCAAATTCTATATTACCTCACTCAATCCACCACTACAGCCTTTCATTATGAAATTCTGAGGTGGTTTATTGTGCCTGCAAAATTATCTTCCCTTGCTGTTTTGCCCTGGACAGTTTTTACTTATATGTTTGTCCATGTTGGCGTAATTTATACCGTTATTACTCTTGTTTGGCTATGGGTATTTGGTTCTATCTTACAGGATCTTTCAGGAAATTCAAAAATAATTCCCTTATACATTTATGGCGGTATTGCCGGTGCAATCGTATTTGTAGCAGCCAACTACCTGATTCCTTCTTTAAGAAACCAGGTGGAATATTCTTTTATGTTTGGCGGCAATGCAGCAATTATGGCCATAGCGGTAGCAACTACCACTCTTTCGCCGGATTATCGTTTATTTAAGATGTTGAATGGCGGAATCCCCTTATGGATTTTAACCCTTCTCTATATAGTTATAGATATTGCAGGAAGCCATGGAATGGGCGAACAACTCGCGCATTTGGGCGGTGGTCTTACTGGCTTTTTGTTTATACTTAGCCTGAGAAAAGGTTACGACTGGAGTTTGTGGATGCATAAATTATATAACTGGTTTTTAAATCTTTTTAATCCTGACAAACCGACACCTGAGCGGGAAAAAATAAAAGAAAAAGTATTTTATAATACCGGTGGTACGAAGCCTTTCATAAAACGGCCTGTAGTAACGCAACAGCGCATTGATGAGATCCTTGATAAGATCAATCAAAAAGGATTTAGCCATTTATCCGAAGAAGAAAAAACGATTTTAAAAAAAGCAGGAGAGACTGATTTCTGATTTGCTTTTCAAACTGATATTCACCAATAAAAAGGATTCCTTTAAATGGAAAAACCCTTTCTGCGCAGGTTTACAAAAAAAATATTTGTTGCCTCAAATATCATTATTGGCTTACTTTTTCTTGCCGGCGCAAATGTAAAATATTTCAATCCGCAGCACTGGTGGTTCCTGAGTTTATTCACGCTGCTTTTGCCTTACTTATTGCTGCTGCTTATTTTATTTATATTGTTTTGGTTGTTGGTAAAACCTATATTGAGCATCATTTCCTTATTTATAATTTTCATCTCGTTACATGCAGTAAAAAATGTTTTTCCTTTAAATTTTTCTCCCGATTTTTCCATGCAAAAAAAGACCGGAGAAATTCGTGTAATGAGTTGGAATGTCGAATTGTTCAATATTCTTCATTATAAAGATCATCCGGAGATCAAACAACAGATGATCGAATTGATCAACGAATATGATCCGGATATAGCATGCTTCCAGGAAATGGTAGCCGGTGAAAATAAGAAAGCGATCAATTATTTTCCTGAAATTGATAAGCAATTAAAGTTTTCTGATTACCTGTATTCGTACAGTGTAAAAGACAATTTTGACCGCTATCATCATTTTGGAATTATTATCTTTTCAAAGTTTCCCATTCTACGAAAGCAAACTCTGATTAATAATCCAAACAGTTATAATTCAACCTTCCAGTTTGTAGATATCATGGCCGGGAAAGACACCTTCAGGATCTTTAATGTGCACCTTCAATCATTAAAATTTTCGCAAACAAATTTGAATTATCTGGACAGTGGAAGAGTGCCTCCGCAAGGAAATATTTCAGAATCAAAAAACATTATTTCAAAAATAAAACTGGGAGTTTTGAAAAGGGCGGCACAGGCAAATTTTATAAAAGATGAATTAAACCACAGTCCATATCCAGTCATTGTTTGCGGGGACTTTAATGATGTTCCGGTTTCTTATGCGTATGAAACCATTGGCCACGGACTGAAGAATGCTTTTGTAGAAAAAGGATCGGGTATTTCACGAACATTTAGTTCCATTTCTCCAACACTTCGGATTGATAATATTTTCACAGACAAAGAATTCAAGATCATGCAGTTTACCCGCATAAAAAAATCATTCAGTGATCATTTTCCTATTATTGCAGATGTAAAATTTGATGCGAATAATCACTAAGAAGTTTGCTAAAGTGTAAATACAAATTTGCCGATATTTCTTTGCTTACTGTTTGATAAAATATCTTTTTGGAAGTTACATGAAGAGCTGGTTTTAAAGCGTTTCCCGTCTTCCCAATCTTTACCTTCAAACATTGTATCCATCAATGTCTTTATTGAATTAATTCAAGAAAAGCTAAAAAAAGGTTTTTTGTGAAATCTAAATTAGCTGCGTTGGTTGCGGTAAATATTTTGACATAATTGTTTAACTTGTGCACCTTCACTTAAAACCGTTATTTAATTGTAATGAAAAAAATCCTGGTTACCTTCTGCCTGCTCACTTCTTTGAAATTTATTGCATTTTCTCAGGCGCCAAACGCCGCCATTCATTGGGCTGACAGTGTTTTTAATACATTAAACGATGATCAGAGGATTGCGCAATTAATGGTGTTGCGCGAAAGTAGTTATTCAAAAGATGGCCCTATTTATTATGATTCTGCAATTACCGCCGCGATTCAAAAATATAATATTGGCGGCATTTGTCTTTTCCAGGGAACACCAGTAAAACAGGCGAATTTGATTAATGAGTTTCAAAGCATTGCTAAAACGCCTTTGATGGTTTGTATCGATGGCGAATGGGGACTAGGCATGCGTTTGGACAGTGTGATGTCGCTCAATCACCAGATGATGCTTGGTGCAATGAGCGATTCATCTCTGGTGTATGAATATGGAAAATTAGTGGGAGAGCAATGCAAAAGAATGGGCATCCAGGTGAACTTTGCGCCGGTGGTTGATATCAATAATAACCCCAATAATCCTGTCATTAATGATCGTTCTTTTGGAGAAAATAAATACAAAGTTGCCCGTTATGGAGTTGCTTATATGAAAGGAATGCAGGACGCAGGAGTGATGTCTTGTGCCAAACATTTTCCGGGCCATGGCGATGTAAGTGTCGATTCTCATTTAGATCTTCCGGTAATAAATAAGTCAATGGCGCAACTCGATTCCCTGGAATTATATCCATTCAAAAGAATGTTTGAAGCAGGTGTGCCAAGCGTAATGATTGCACATCTTTACATTCCGGCAATTGATACGACTCCAAATACCGCAACTTCTTTATCAAAGAATAATGTAACCGGTTTGCTTCGCGATCAACTTCATTTTGATGGCCTTACTTTTACCGATGCACTGGATATGAAAGGCGTCGCTAAATTTTTTCCCGGTGGCCAAATAGCAGCGCAGTCGTTAATTGCGGGCAACGATATGCTTTGTCTTCCGTCTGATATTCCTTCCTGCATTGAAAAAATAAGGGAGGCAATTGATAGCAACAAACTTACCTGGAATGATATTTATCAAAAATGCAAAAAAGTGCTTGCTTATAAATACATGTATGGTGTTGCAAATGCAAAACCCGTAAACACGGATAATCTTACCAATGACTTAAATGCCGGTATTGCCAATTTGAAAAAAATTATTGCAGAAAATGCAATCACAGTTTTGAAGAATGATGATGCAGAATTTTTTCCGCTAACATCTGAAAATAAAAAAATCGCTTATGTAGGAATAGGAATTGATAGCGCCAATGCATTTGCAAACCGTTTGAAAAATGATTTGAAAGCAGACGCCTTTTATTTCAATTTTAAAGACGATGCAGCAAGGGTTTCATCAACAGCGGAATTATTAAAGAATGGCTATAATGCAGTAGTAATAGGGCTTCACGATTACCGCCGATATCCGGCAAATAATTTTGGCATCAGCAATCCTGCTTTGGATCTGATCAAACAAATTCAACAAAACAATAAAACCGTTTTGTTTGATTTCGGAAATCCGTATGCGCTTAAAAATTTTTGTGATGCGAAAAATTTAGTCGCCTGTTATGAAGACGATTCTATCACCCAAAATGTAGCCGCAGATATTTTGGAAGGAAGAATATTTGCCAAAGGAACATTGCCTGTTACCGTTTGCGATAATTATAAATACGGAAGTGGAGTTGTATCAAAAAGAATTATGCCGGTGGCCACTCCGGAATCACAAGGCTTAAATAGCTTACAGATGATCACTGAAATTGATTCCATAGCTAATCTTGGAATCAGCGGAATGGCTTATCCGGGTTGTGTTGTATTGATTGCGCGGCATGGTAAGATTGTTTTTGAAAAAGCGTATGGGACTTACAATTATGACACACCGCAGCCGGTAACATTGAACAGTATTTTTGATATGGCTTCTGTAACAAAAATTTGCGCCACGACTTTAAGCGTAATGAAATTGTATGATGAAGGAAAATTAAAACTCGATAAAACACTTGGAACTTATCTGCCGTGGGTAAGAAAAAGTGATAAGAAAAATTTAAACATTGAAGATATATTGCTTCACCACGCAGGTCTTGTTCCCGATGTGGTCTTTTATAGAAAAACGATTGACCCTGTTACGAAACGCCCATCGCCACTGTACTTTCAGCCTGATTCTTCTGTCAAATTTAGTGTAAGAGTTGCCGAGAATATGTATTTACGCACTGATTATGCTGATTCCATGAATCAAAGTATTCTTGATAGCAAATTAATTCCGGGCAATAAATATATTTATAGCGACAACGATTTCATTTTTATGGGAGATGTTGTAAAAGCTATTTCCGGATTGAGATTGGATAAATATGTTGATAAATATTTTTATCAACCAATGGGCCTTCATTCCATAGGATTCAATCCAAGAAACCGGTTTGATACTAATTTGGTTGCCCCAACAGAAGCTGACAATTATTTCCGATATCAACATTTGCATGCCGATGTACATGATGAAGGTTCTGCGATGTTTGGTGGCGTTGCCGGACATGCAGGTTTGTTCAGTAGTGCAGAAAATATTGCCGCGCTTTTACAAATGTTTTTAGATGGTGGCTCTTTCAATGGCAGGCAATATTTAAAGCCCGAAACATTGAATTTATTTACTGCTTACAATAGCAGCATCAGTCGACGGGGAATTGGATTTGATAAACCGGAAAAAGATAATTACACCACTACTGAAGCTCATCCTTATCCTTCAAGATATGCGTCTCCGCTCACTTTTGGGCACACCGGCTACACCGGCACCTGCATTTGGGTAGATCCGAAATATGATTTGGTTTATGTATTTCTCAGCAACAGAGTGAATCCTACAAGAAGTAATAATTTATACAAGTACAATATTCGTGGGGCGATTGAAGATGCCGTTTATAAAGCAATGACACCGGCAATTCCAGAAGTGGTGAAGAGAGAGGATTTGAGAAAGTGAATGCTGATGGTGAATAAAAAGAAGCAGCAAACGAACAAATAATGCGGATTCTTATTTATTAATTTTTAAGAAAAAAATCAAGAAATTTACAAAGTGTAAAAAGTGGTGAAGATATAACGCAAGAAATGAAATGCTAAAAATAATTTGCAAAACAAACTAATAAAAACCATTTAAATCATGCAGTATCCATATCAGATCAAAACATTGGAACAGTACAAAGAAGCTTACCAAAAGAGTGTTGATAATCCGGAAGAATTTTGGGCACAAATTGCTGAAAATTTTCAATGGAGAAAAAAATGGGATAAAGTGCTTGAATGGAATTTTATTGAACAAAAAGTAGAATGGTATAAAGGTGCGAAACTCAACATCACAGAGAATTGTATCGATCGTCATCTTGAAACAATGGGTGAAAAACCAGCCATTATCTGGGAACCAAATAATCCGGAAGAGAGAACCAGAATTGTAACTTATTCTCGGTTGCATAAAAGAGTGTGCCAGGTAGCACAAATGCTCATAAATAATGGTGTGAAAAAAGGAGACCGTGTTTGTATTTACATGGGAATGGTTCCTGAGCTGGCCTATGCGGTACTTGGCTGTGCAAGAATTGGTGCCATTCACAATGTGATCTTTGGAGGATTTTCTTCTCAAAGTATCGCAGATCGTCTGGAAGATTCTAAAGCTGAATTTATCATCACCTGCGATGGTGCTTTTCGCGGGGGAAAAGATATTCCGTTAAAAAGCATAGTTGACGACGCTTTGATTGGAAATAAAATGGTGAAAAAGGTAATTGTTTATACCCGTACCCGTCGCCCGGTTTCGATGATCAAAGGCCGCGACATCTGGTGGGAAGATGAAATGGATCACGCTTTATTTCAAATCGAAAAAAATAACGAAGTCAGTTTTCCGGCAGTAGAAATGGATGCCGAAGATCCGCTGTTTATCTTATACACTTCCGGCTCAACAGGAAAGCCAAAGGGAGTATTGCATACCACGGCCGGATATATGGTTTGGACTACTTACACTTTTGTAAATACATTTCAATACCAGCCCGGCGATGTCTATTTCTGCACTGCCGATATCGGTTGGATCACAGGTCACAGTTATATTGTATATGGGCCACTTGCTGCAGGAGCCACCAGTGTGATGTTTGAAGGAATACCAACGTGGCCTGATGCAGGAAGATTTTGGGACATCGTGGATAAATACAAAGTAAATACCCTGTACACCGCACCAACAGCCATTCGCAGCCTGATGGCGCATGGACTTGAACCATTGCAGGGAAAAGATTTAAGTTCCTTAAAAGTGCTCGGCAGTGTAGGCGAACCAATCAATGAAGAAGCATGGCATTGGTATGATGATCATGTTGGGAAAGGCCGTTGCCCGATTGTAGATACCTGGTGGCAAACTGAAACTGCTGGAATCATGATTTCCAATTTAGCCGGAGTTACTCCGGCCAAACCAAGCTGGGCTACGTTGCCTTTGCCCGGAGTGCAGCCTGTTCTCATTGATGAACATGGACATGAAGCGCATGAACGCGATGAAAATGGCTTGTTGAAAGGGAATCTGTGCATGAAAGCTCCCTGGCCAGGAATTTTAAGAACTACTTATGGCGACCATGAACGCTGCCGCAAAAATTATTTTGCCACTTATCCGGGATTATATTTTACCGGAGATGGCGCACTAAAAGATGAAGAAGGAAATTATCGGATAACCGGCCGTGTAGATGATGTATTGAATGTAAGTGGCCACAGGATTGGTACAGCAGAAGTGGAGAATGCCATCAATATGCACACCAATGTGGTAGAAAGCGCAGTAGTTGGCTTTCCACATTCTATAAAAGGGCAGGGAATTTATGCTTTTGTTATCAATGAGAAAAAGCCACACGATGAAGAACTTGCCAAACAAGACATACTTGAAACTGTATCAAGAATCATTGGGCCCATTGCAAAGCCAGATAAAATTCAATTTGTAACCGGGTTGCCAAAAACCAGAAGCGGAAAGATCATGCGGCGCATTCTCCGGAAAATTGCTGAAGGAGAAATGGAGAACCTGGGAGATACTACAACTTTGCTGGATCCGGGAATTGTAAATGAAATCAAGGAAAACAGGTTGTAAGTATATTTGAACTACCCCACTTGTTTTTTTATTCATTTATTTAATTCTAGTTTGCCTGCCAGCAGCGCAGTTCCAAATCCAAGAATGGCGATCAATGTAAATGACCAGCGTAAACTGATTGCCTGGGCTATAAAACCGATCAACGGAGGGCCTATTAAAAAGCCAAGGAAACCAATGGTTGAAACGGCTGCTAAAGCTGCGCCCGCGCTCATTGTGGTTGATTTGCCTGCAAGTCCATATACAATTGGTACTACGGAAGAAACACCAAAACCAACGAGGAAGAAGCCAGCAGTTGCTGTTGGTAAATACGGGAATATTACCGCAAGTAATAGCCCGCTTGTAATAACGCTTCCGCTTATTTGCAACATTCGTTTTATGCCAAACTTTGTAACGAGCGAATCGCCGACAAACCGACCCAAAGCCATTGTACTGGTAAAAGCTACATAACCAAGGGTGATAAGGGAAGCTGGCGCTTTGACAATGTTTTTAAAATAAACACCGCTCCAGTCGGACATCGCTCCTTCATTTACCAAACAACAAAAAGCAATCATTCCCAAGAGTAAAATCTTTTTGTCCGGCTTCACAAAGGCTTTTTGCCGCTGCCTGTGGCCGATATCGTGAGGTAAAGTGAATTTATAAGACAAAATAACGAGTAAAACACAAACACCACTAACAATTGAAAAATGAATGATTGGTGGCAAACCTCTTGACACAAAGAAAGTTCCGACGACAGCGCCCGTAAACCCGGCAAGACTCCATAATCCATGAAAAGAAGCCATTACCGATCTGCCGTATAATGTTTCCACACCAACCGCCTGGGTATTCATCGCAATGTTGATGAGATTTCCCATGATTCCAAAAGAAAACAGGGAAAGAACCAATTGCAATACAGATGTTGACGAAGCAAGCAGTAAAAGGATGAGCGGGTAAAAAACAGAACCTACAATCACCATTGGCCTGCTTCCCAAACGCGATACCAACCACCCGGAAACAGGAAGACTGGTCATTAAGCCTGCTGGAAGCGCAAATAAAACGGCACCAAGTCCTGCATCAGACAATTCTAATTTTGCTTGAATTGCCGGTATTCTGCTTGCCCAGGTGGAAAATGTTAATCCTGCAATAAAGAAAAATATGCTGGTAGCAATTCTGTATTTTCTAAATAAAGTTTTTTTGTTGGTTCCGTTTTCGTTCAATTGTTTTGATTAAAGTGTAAAAATAAGAATATTAAAGAGTCGTATCACGGGATAGATGATTGAAACTGAAAAGCAATCAAGTACAGCCGGCACTTTACAAAATAGTTACGAAGTTCTATTCCGGCTTATTTGTTCGTTTACTGTGCACTTTCCTATTTGCATTCTTTTTTGTTAAAACGTGTTCGGGCTTTATAAATCTCTCATTAAAAGCGCATATTTTTTTACAGAATCTTCGTACCTTTGCGCCCTCTAAATTTAATTTACAGAAATCCGGAAATATTGCTTGAAAAGTGAATGCAATTTCTGATTAGAGGAGGAGATAAATAATTAAATAACAAAAACAAAAACAAGCCAAATGGCCGATTTAAGATTTCAAAGAAATTTTGGTATTGCTGCTCACATTGATGCCGGCAAAACCACTACTACAGAGCGAATTCTGTATTATACAGGCGTAAACCATAAAATAGGTGAAGTGCATGATGGCGCGGCAACTATGGACTGGATGGCGCAGGAGCAGGAGCGTGGTATTACCATCACGTCCGCAGCTACTACCTGCTTCTGGAATTTCCCGCTTGACCAGGGTAAAAAAACTCCGCAAACCCATCAATATAAATTTAATATTATTGATACTCCGGGTCACGTGGATTTTACCGTGGAAGTAGAGCGTTCGCTTCGCGTATTAGATGGATTATTGTCTTTGTTTTGCGCTGTGAGTGGTGTAGAACCTCAGAGCGAAACTGTATGGCGCCAGGCTAATAAATATAAAGTACCTCGCATCGGTTTTGTAAATAAAATGGATCGCTCAGGGGCTGATTTTTTAAACGTGGTAAAACAGGTGAAAGAAATGCTGGGAGCAAAAGCAGTTCCTTTACAATTACCTATTGGCGCCGAAGAAACGTTCAAAGGTGTAGTGGATCTTATTACTATGAAAGCAATCGTTTGGGACGATGCTACGCAAGGAATGACCTATCATGAAATCCCTATTCCGGAAGACATGAAAGATGATGTGGAAGAATGGAGACAACACCTGGTAGAAGCTGTAGCAGAATATGACGAGAAATTACTGGAGAAATTTTTTGATGATCCCAATAGCATCACAGAAGATGAAATGCACGAAGCAATTCGTAAAGCAACGATTGATATATCAATCATCCCGATGATGTGTGGATCTTCTTTTAAGAATAAAGGAGAGCAGGCTGCTTTGGATGCAATCGTTCGTTACCTTCCAGGACCGATGGATATTCCACCGGTAAAAGGAATCAACCCGGATAACGGGAGTGAGGAAATCAGGCATTCTGATCCGAAAGAACCATTCAGCGCATTGGCTTTCAAAATTATGACCGATCCATTTGTGGGTCGTCTGGCTTTCTTCCGCGCATATAGTGGTACACTGAATTCAGGATCTTATGTTTTGAATACCCGTACCGGTAAAAATGAAAGAATATCAAGGATCATGCAAATGCATGCGAATAAACAAAACCCGGTAGATTCTATTCACGCGGGAGATATTGGTGCGGCTGTCGGGTTTAAGGACATCAAAACGGGTGATACCTTGTGTGACGAAAATCATCCGATCGTGCTGGAAGCAATGACATTTCCGGAACCAGTTATCGCGATTGCAATTGAACCAAAAACACAGGCAGATGTTGATAAAATGGGAATGGCTATTGCAAAATTGGTAGAAGAGGATCCTACATTGCGTGTAAATACAGATGAAGAAACAGGTCAGACAATTCTTCGTGGAATGGGTGAATTGCATCTGGAAATTATCATTGACCGTTTGAAGCGTGAATTTAAGGTAGAAATCAACCAGGGTGCTCCGCAGGTAGCTTATAAAGAAGCTTTCAGAACGATAGTTGAGCATCGCGAAGTATTGAAAAAACAAACCGGTGGCCGTGGTAAATTTGCGGATATTCAATTTGAAATTGGTCCTGCTGATGAAGAATTCCTCAAAGAAGATAAAGGCAACTTCCAGTTTGTAAATGCGTTGTTTGGTGGTTCTATTCCAAAAGAATTTGTACCGGCAATTCAAAAAGGTTTTGAATCTGCAATGACTACAGGTGTCCTGGCAGGTTACCCGATGGAGAGTATGAAAGTACGTGTGTTTGATGGTTCGTTCCACCAGGTTGACTCTGATGCAATGTCTTTTGAATTGTGTGCCAAACAAGGTTATCGTGAAGCAGGACGCAAAGCAAAACCGGTGTTATTGGAACCGATCATGAAAGTGGAAGTTTTGACTCCTGACCAATACATGGGTGATGTAACAGGCGATCTTAACCGTCGTCGTGGAATGTTGGAAGGAATGGATACAAAACATGGAGTTCAGGTCATCAAAGCAAAAGTTCCATTGAGTGAAATGTTTGGATATGTAACCCAGTTGCGTTCACTGACAAGTGGCCGTGCTACTTCGACAATGGAGTTCAGCCATTATGCTCCAGCTCCAAATAATATTGCAGAAGAAGTGGTAGCAAAACAGAAAGGAAAAATGAAAGTGGAAGATTAATTTGGTTTTTAATAATTTTTAAAAAGGCTGTTCTGAAAAGAATGGCCTTTTTTTATCATTGCAGCAAATGAAGAAATATTGCCGATTCTTATTTTCAAAAAAAAGGAATATTCATTCCATTGGTTATAAGATTTAGTCGGCGATTTTTTAACCAAAAATTCCCTTGAAATTCCGCATAAATGGCATAAGGAATACAGAACCGAGATTGGCTTTTGTAAATTGCATGATGCGAATTCCGGTTTTCATTGTTCTGCTTTGTTTTTCTTTAGCTGCCATCAAATGTTCTTCAAAAAAAGAACCTTCTAAAATGCAACAGGTACTTGGTTTAGAAAAAATGAGCGACCTGGCGACAGCAGAATATGTGGTGACTAAAATTATTAAGGCAAATGATAATCAAACCTGGTATAAAATAGGCGACCGCAAAATCCTAATGAGTTGTAAAGCTTCTTTAGCCGCCGGAATTGATCTTTCAAAACTGTCAGAAAAAGATATTCATATCAGTGGCGACAATATCTCCATTACATTGCCACACGCGAAATTATTATACATCAATATAAAGCCGGAAGACATCAAAACTGTTTACCAGGATGTTTCATTTTTCAGAAATAATTTTTCTGCACAGGAAAAAGATGAGCTGGCGGCGCAGGCCGAAAAACAAATAAAATCAAGCGTGGGTTCGTTAGGAATTCTGGTAACTGCAGAGACAAACGCCACAATATTTATGAGTGATTTTTTGCAAAAAGAAGGGTTTAAAAATATCAATATCAATTTTTCATCAGCAAAAAATGCATTGCCGTAATGAGAAAAGTATTGCAAAAATACCTCGTGATTATTGTAGCGGTATTGCTGATCATTTTTTTATTTCAGAAAATAAACTGGCTTCCTGATTTCAAGAATATTTTCCGCAGTAAACTAATAAATATTGAAGAAACGCCGGTTATTATTCAACAAATTAATTCGCTGGCGCAATTGATTACGGTGACTTTTACCGATGAAGTGGTAATGGACACCGCAAAAATCGGAAACGGATTGCCTTCACTTCTTCCAACGGCAATAGGAACGGTTTTAACTCCTGGTATTGATAAACTAGTGATCATCGGTCGCGGCAAAGTGCTGGTTGGTACAGATTTAAAGAGTTTGCAACAAAAAGATATTTATACAGCAGGCGATTCCATTCATGTAGTTTTGCCACGCGCCAAAATTCTCCAAACGATCCTGAACCCTTCTGATTTTGAAACTTTTATCGAAGATGGAACATGGACTGAGCAGGCAGTAGCGGCGCTTAAAATAAAGATCAGGAATGAAATTAATGCACATGCCGTCCAACAAAACATTCTTCAGCAGGCAGATGCAAGAGGTGAAAATATTATAGAAACTTTTTTAAAAAATACGGGTTTTAAAAAGGTATGGATCAGTTTTGGGGATAATTAAAAAACTTCTTTACTTTGGGCTGCCGCGAGGCATTATTTACCAAATTTTTGCACCAATCCTTTTACTGTTTTTTTAAATTCTTCCAATTCTTTAAACTGATCCTGTATAAAGTGATTGTCTTCAATTTTGCCAACAACGGCATTCATCTCGTCCTGGCTTTCATAAACCATTTTCCTGAAAGGATTGTTATAATCTTTAGCACGCGATTCATAAATTCCTTTACTCATCCACGTTTTTGTATTAACAGATTTTTTTAATAATGAAATAAAAAATTCGGGAGTAAATTGTTTGGAGGTAATCTTTTCATTTTCAAGTAGTGAGCTGAAAGCATGTATCAGTTTGTGTTTTTCATATTCATTTCCTGCATGCCGATAAAAATCGTGGACATCATTCCATGAATTTACTTTGCCTTCTTTTATTTTATTTTTTAATCTTTCTACATCTGCTGCAGGAATTAATTGCCCTCCAATATTCTTCCATTCTGCCCTGGAAATTTTTACTAGGATACTTTTTTTGAATTCTTCAAAAGTAGCGAACTGCTTTTCTTTCAGATGTTTCATTAATTGAACGACACCATAAAAGGAAATCAATTCTTTGAATAAGTCCAAGACATGTTTCACTTTTACCACTTCGGTTTTTCGGCTGCTGTTTTCTATTCCTGTGATTTCGGCATTTCCATTTTCATCAATTTTTAATTTTGATAAAATGTCAATCGCTGCAAACATTTCATTGATTGTATCTGGCGCCAGGTAGTCAAATTCCAGTTTTTGAATCCTTTCTGTTCTCTTGTCGCGGTCTTCAAATTTCCATGCATTTCGTGCAAGTGCATACATGTTATACATGAACCAGTAACCGGGCATCAAAATCAGTTTATCGTCAGTTACATCATTGCTTACGAGGCAAAAAGGAAATTTAATATTCATTTCAAAAGGGTAATCTCCTTTTGCCAAAATAGTGAATGAAGCAAATCTGGAATTGTGTTTCAAGCTAACACACAATCCTGGCCAGAAGCCGCGCCCTGCAATGATTTCACCATCCGCGCCGCGGCTGTTGTGGTTGCTTCCAATGGTAGCGCCTGCGGCAATATTGCTTTGTCCCATCACAAGCGAAGCACACAAAAATGAATTGTTGTGATGCTGTTCATGGTTTGGAAAAATAAGGGTATTCAAAACTTCGCAGCAGGAAATTGTAGAATTATTTCCGAGATAAGAATTGATAAGCCGAGCGCCATATTTCAATTGCGAATGAGCGGCCATTACAAATCTTACCGCTTTTACGCCATAAAAAATCCTGCAGCCAAAACCAACAATTCCATTCACCATTTCGCAGCCTTCACCGATTTGCGTGGTTCGTTCTTCATCACTGTTGATGGTCAGGTTTTTTAATTTGTTCGCTCCTTTTATATAGGCATCGGTTCCGATAATTACATCTTTGATAATGTCACAATCTTTAATTACACAACGATCGCCGATGGTTCCATAATAACCTCTTTTTTTATCAAATTCTTTTTCAGTCAGTTCTACGAATCTTTTTTCGAGAACTTCATCTTGCGGATTATTGCTCCACAAATAAGCATCTCCTGCTTCCATTTTATTGAACGGCGCTACTTTTCTGCCGCCATTTTCATTGCGCACTTCAATCCACACCCTTACATTTTCTTTTTCGCCTTCTTTTAAAATGCCATTGCCAAATTTTGAATAATCAGTCGTGGCAAGTTCATTTACATTCGAAATCATGACTTCATTTCCGACTATGTAATGACTTAAATAATTGGCATTATTGATACAAACATTATGACCAAAATCGCAGCTAATAATCTGGCTGTTATAAATACCTACAGGCATTCTCAAGTTGTGAAACTCAAGATAAAACGGTTCCAGTTTTCCAATGCGTACTAATCCATGAAAATTTGAGTTTTTTACCAATCCCGGATCAAATTCTTTTGATACAAAAATTTTTGCCCAATCGTCAGAAGTATTTCCATTGCGAATGAGAATTTCAATTTCAAAACCGGATAACCGCCGATAATCAATACCATTATCGTTTTGACGGTTTCTAAGATAATATTCATCTGCTCCGTTTGGAATATAATTTGGCGCAATAAAATCGTAGCCTAAATTATTAATAGGGTGTTTTGTAATAATGTTCATTGATTTACTCAGATATTAAATGCAATGTAAAATAATAAATCCTCAAAAGGTTTAAAAAATGCTGGCGAACCTTTGAAATGATTTTTTGAAGTAAATACAGTTCAAGGTTCAAGATTCCTTAAAATATTTTGTCGAATCCTTTTTCCAGGAAACACCAGAAAGGTGTTTTTGGTTTCATATATTTCAAACCAAAAGCGAGGATGCTTTTTTCCTTGATATATTCAATCGCTTCCGGAATAGAGTCGGTAACGCAATACAGTTTTGCTTCGGCAGCAGAGATGGTTCCTGCTGCTATCATTTTTTCTGAATGTTCTACAATATTCTGATAAAATTCTTTATCAAAAATAATGATTGGAAAACGTTCTATTTTTTTTGTTTCAATCAAAGTAATCGCACCGTAAAATTCATCCAGAGTTCCAAAACCGCCAGGCATTACAATGAAGGCATAAGAGTATTTTATCAGCAAGGCTTTTCGTGCAAAAAAGTACTTTATGTTCACCCATTTATCAAGATACGGATTGTGATGCTGCTCGTGTGGAAGTACAATATTGCAACCGACGCTTTTGCCACCAACATCTTTTGCCCCGCGATTTGCAGCTTCCATAATACCGGGTCCGCCGCCGGTCATAATGGTAAATCCCAGTTTCGCGATTTCTGCTGCAAGTTCCCTTGTTTGTTTGTAATAAGGATGATCTTCTTTGAAGCGGGCTGAGCCAAAAATCGTAACACAGGGGCCGACGAAATGCAATGCCCGAAACCCCTTAATAAATTCAAAAAAAACACTGATTGCGTATTTAAAATTTTTCCAGCGGTTCTGCGGTCCGGCAAAAAATTGAATTTCTGTTTTAGTTTTAGGTGTCTTTTCTAACATTCATTGAATTTCTTCAAACTTAATGATTTTTTTTTGCGACAATCTGAAGTTTCGGATTGCGTGAATTAAACGAATTTGGTTAGAAGGCGTTACCACTAATTATCTCATTTGCACCGATTGTAGTAAACAAATAAATATCGCAGATTATATTTTTATAAACTCAAAATGCCACGAATACTTTCGTTTGTTTTTATTTGCAACAATCTTTTTCTCTTACAAAAACAGATTTGAAGATTTTCCAGAAAAAGCTGCCAACATCATGTAGAAGAGTCATGGGAAATGATTTTTAAATGGTATTGAAGATACGAAACCAAAGTTCGCAATATCCTGTTTTAGTAAAAATTTCCCGTTCCCGAAACTTTTAAATATTATCCATTTCATAAATTGGATCCAGCATAGTTCCTGCCGGCATTTCAAAAACTGTATCAATAATTCCATCCCGAAGATCATACACCCAGCCATGTAAATGAGGAATCTCATCATGCTTCCACGCGTTTTGAATAATGGAAGTTTTAGCAAGATTCATCACCTGTTCTTTTACGTTTAATTGCGTGAGCAAATGATGCTTTTCTTCGTAAGTTGATAGTGCATCTATCTCTTCACGATGCATGCGGTACACGTTTTTAATACTCCAGATCCATTGATCCATCAGGCCATAGCTATGATGCGACATAGCAGCGCCCACGCCCCCACAATTGTGATGACCGCAAACAATGATGTGCCGTACTTTTAAAATTTCAACTGCAAATTGCAATACGCTCAATAAATTCAAATCCGTCGGAATTACCAGGTTTGCAATGTTTCGGTGAACAAAAATTTCACCTGGATGAGTGCCGGTAATTCTATCTGCAGGCACACGGCTGTCGCTGCAACCAATCCAAAGGGTTTCAGGTTTTTGTAATTTCACTAGCCTTTGAAAATATTCTGGATCTTCTTTAACCTGCGCTTCCGCCCATTCTTTATTGTTTTTTAAAAGTTTTTTGTATGCTTCCATTTTTCTTTTTTTTATTTCAATGTTTTACAAAATGTTAATCCTAAAATTCTAAATTATAATTTTTTTTTAGGGGTTCAAACCGCCGCAAACACTAATCACCTGGGCCGTTATGTAAGAACTGAGATCACTTGCAAGAAACAGCGTAACATTGGCAATTTCTTCAGCACTTCCAAAGCGGCCCAAAGGAATTTTATCTAAAAATGTTTTTGCCGCTTCGCCTTCTTTTAAATAATGCGTCATGTCTGTTTCAACAAATCCTGGCGCAATCGCATTGCACCGGATATTTCGGCTTCCCAGTTCTGCCGCGATGGATTTGGTAAAACCAATAATTCCGGCTTTGCTGGCGGCATAACTGCTCTGGCCTGCATTGCCTCTCATTCCAATAATTGAGCTCATGTTGATGATGCTTCCTTTGCGCGCTTTCATCATCGGGCGGATTACCTGCTTCGTCATATTAAAGACACTTTTTAGATTTGTCGCCATCACCTCATCCCATTGTTCAGGAGACATTCGCAGCAATAAATTGTCTTTTGAAATGCCCGCATTATTTACCAGAATATCTACCGTTCCAAATTCTTTTATTACATCATTTACCATTTTTTCACAATCAGAAAAATCAGCCGCGTTGCTTTTATATGCTTTTGCTTTTACGCCAAAGGATTGTAATTTTTCCTGCAATGCATTTGCTTTTTCATCGCTGCTTACATAAGAAAAAGCAATATGGGCGCCATTTTCGGCAAGTTTCAACGCAATCGCTTCTCCTATGCCACGGCTTCCACCGGTAACGATGGCAACTTTATTTTCTAACATTTTCATGGTAAATTTTTTGCGGCTAAAATTAACGCTTCAAATTTTAATAAATCAATTTTAAAGAAAACCGTTTTTTCTTTTATTAAATAATGAAAATGTTTCTTATCATATTTTGCAAAAATAAAGACAGAATGAAAAGATACCCGCCACCCATTTTTTTCCGAGAAATAGGCGCCGCGATTGATAATAATCCTGCGATAAAATTTCATTGTTTTATCTTTACAGCGATTAAAAATTCAAGATATGTCCCCCTTTAATTTATCACTCCCCGTTGCCATCGGCAGTGATCATGCAGGTTACGATTACAAAGAAGCAATTATCTCTTTTCTCGATGGAAAAAATGTAGCCTGGAAAGATTTTGGAACTGATTCTACTGAGTCGGTAGATTATCCTGATTTTGCACATCCGGTAGCGGATGCAGTCGAAAATAATGAAGCAGCATTTGGAATTTTAGTTTGTGGAAGTGGAAACGGCGTGGCAATAACGGCAAACAAACATCGGAATATCAGAGCCGCAATCTGTTGGGGCGAAGAACTGGCCTCGCTGGCCCGTCAACACAATGATGCCAACATTATTTGTATTCCTGCTCGTTTTGTAAGGGAAAATTTAGTAGAAAAAATGCTGGAAATATTCATCCATACAGAGTTTGAAGGCGGTCGTCATGAAAACAGGGTAAAAAAGATTGCGTGTTGTTAATTCGCACAATTGTTTTCCACTTTCTCTTTCTGTTCAAACAAATTATCCTACGAAAACTTCGCTCAGTTCTGTAACCGGCAAATTCGCATTTCTCAAAGAAATCGCCCTGATGGCATTATCGCCAAAATCAGTAAATGCTTTTTTGGAAATTTCATCATCACCAATCATTACGGGGATTCCAATATCGCCGCCTTCGCGGATAGATTGTACCAACGGAATTTCTCCGAGGAATGGAATATCAAATTCACCCGCCAGTTTTTTTGCCCCCTCTTTTCCAAAAATATAGTATTTATTATCCGGCAATTCCTTCGGTGTAAAATAGCTCATGTTCTCTACAAGCCCGAGTACAGGCACTTTCAAGCCTGGTTGGTTAAACATGGTAATTCCTTTTTTTGCATCTGCCAGCGCTACAAGTTGTGGAGTACTTACAACAATTGCCCCGGTAACCGGAACAGTTTGCACGATAGTTAAATGAATATCGCCGGTTCCCGGTGGCATATCAATCACCAGGTAATCCAGTTCGCCCCAATCCACATCTGAAACAAATTGACGAACGGCGCTGCTTACCATTGGACCGCGCCAAACGACCGCCTGTTTTTCATCTACCAGTAAACCAATACTCATCACTTTAATTCCATAACGGTCGATCGGAACAATTTTTCCTTTTCCATTTACATCACGCATCTTGGGCCTTTCGCCACGAATGCCGAACATAATTGGAACACTTGGTCCATAAATGTCAGCATCCATCAAACCAACTTTTGCGCCGCCTGCCGAAAGCGCCAGTGCAAGATTCGCTGCGACTGTGCTTTTGCCAACGCCGCCTTTTCCGCTTACAACCGCAATAATATTTTTTACATCTTTCAGCACATCTTTTTTATCTGTGCGCAGAGAAGTTGTTCTGCTAGTGAAATTAATTTTGATCTCAACCTCTTCGTTTATCATCGTATGAATCGCCTTAAAACATCTTGCTTTTATCAGGTCTTTTAAAGGGCAGGCAGGGGTTGTAAGGATTACGGTAAATGATACGCTGTTGTTGTCGATTACAATATCTTTTACCATATCCAGGGTAACCAAATCTTTTTTAAAATCCGGCTCTTCCACCGTGCTTAGGGCTTTCAATACATCATTCTCAGTCATGGTTCAATTTTTTGTTAAAAAGAAATACTGCCGGCAAATTTAAACATTGATAACCTTACTTTGTTTACCCAAGCAGGAACTTTCCGTGGAAAATGCGAACTTTACATTTTAATTTATGAAAAGATTTATACCATACTTTTTCTTTATGCTATTTGCGATTCCGCTATCGGTAAAAGCGCAATTTGAAACGTATAAAGATTCGGTGGTACAATTATACGGTGTGGTGATGTCGGCAGATAGCCTGCAGGGATTGCCTTCTGTAAGTATCGTTGTAAAAGGACGCAATCAGGGAACGATGACAAATGACCAGGGTGTATTTTCAATCGTTGTTTTAAAAGGAGATGAGTTGGAATTTACCAGCGTAGGTTATAAGCCAAAATTAGTTACCATTCCCAAAAACCTGGATGGCAATCAGCAAAGCATGATTCAGTTAATGGTGCAGGACACTGTATATCTTGCCGCCACAATCATCAAAAAATATCCGACACGACAGGAATTTGAACGTGATTTTGCCAATGTAAAAGTTCCGGATGACCAGCAGGAAATTGCGCGCCAGAATTTATCTGAGGCAAACCGAAGGGCATTATTGGCAATATATCCTGCAGATGGCAGAGAAGCTACCAATAATTATTTTAAACAAAATCAAAGAAAATATTATTCTGCCGGCCAGCTTCCTCCGCAGAATATTTTTAATCCGCTCGCCTGGGCCGAATTTATAAAAGCATGGAAGCGGGGAGATTTTAAAAATCAATAGCTGTTTTGCAAGCGTGAACTTTTAAACAGGAATTCACATTATTTCTTCTTTTGCTGCAATTTTCTTTAAAAAATTAAAAAAGCTTCTGTGGATTAAACAGAAGCCTTTTAATAAATTTAAGCCTGGGGTAAAGTTTTTCAGGATTCAAATTTCAACTCTTCGCAGAGCAGGTTTTCAAGATATTTATTTTTCAAAGGATTGAGATTCAAAAAAAAAGAAGTTGACTGACATCGGATTTTATTGGTTTTTCCCCCGATAAAGGGGCCCGATTATTTCGGGAGGTATTTTTCAATGGATATTTGGATTTGCGATTAATGTTTGTTGAACATCAATCAACTTCTGAATGCAAAGATATACGCCGGCAAGTCGCTCGGCAAGAGCACTACTGCTTTATTTTTTATATATTGAAATTACCGTTGCAATAGTAAATAAACGATTGAAATGAATCGTAGAATTACTTTTATCACAAAAGTGAAAAATGCGCTCGCTTTTCTCTTTATTTAAAATTATAAATGTGCTTTATTTCTTTATTTGCTGTCAACGGTCACTGATCTTTTTCGGTTATTTTTGTTTTTTTTTTAAATGTAAGATATGTCTATAAAAAATATAACAGTTATCGGCGCTGGCACTATGGGAAATGGCATTGCTCATGTATTCGCACAAAATAATTTTCCGGTAAATCTCGTAGATGTTTCTCAAAATCAATTAGATAAAGCCGTTGCTACTATTAAAAAAAATCTCGAAAGGCAAGTAACAAAAAACGTTATTTCGGAAGAAGTTAAAAATAAAACAATAGAAAATATCCACACTTTTACTTCATTAAAAGAAGGCGTTCAGAAAAGTGAACTGGTAGTAGAAGCGGCGACAGAAAATATAGATTTAAAATTAAAAATCTTTAAAGAAATAGATGAGTTTGCTCCGCAAAATTGCATCCTTGCCTCAAACACTTCTTCAATTTCTATTACTAAAATTGCCTCCGTTACTAAACGACCGGAAAAAGTGATTGGAATGCATTTTATGAATCCGGTTCCTATAATGAAACTCGTGGAAATTATCAATGGATATTTGACTGATAAAAACGTTTCGGAAACAATCATTGATCTTTCAAAACAAATCGGAAAAATTCCGTGTGAAGTGAACGATTATCCGGGATTTGTTGCCAACAGAATTTTGATGCCGATGATTAATGAAGCAATTTATAGTTTGTATGAAAATGTAGCCGGCGTACAGGAGATTGATACGGTTATGAAACTGGGAATGGCTCATCCGATGGGGCCTTTGCAACTTGCAGATTTCATTGGACTTGATGTTTGCCTTTCGATTCTAAACGTTTTGCATGATGGTTTCGGTAATCCAAAATATGCCCCTTGCCCTTTGCTTACGAATATGGTAAACGCCAAAAACCTTGGGATAAAAACAGGTGTAGGTTTTTATAAATATTCTACCGCAAGTAAAGAATTAATTGTTAGTGAAAGGTTTGTTTAGGTTGGATTTGAACATCTTCGCAATACCATCTGTGCCTGCTAAAATTGTATCTTTGCCAATTATTTAAAACTCATGAGTACTAAAGGAAAAGTTTTGATGGCGATGAGCGGCGGAATAGATAGTACAGTAGCCGCTTTGATGCTTCACAAGGAAGGTTATGATGTAGTAGGAATTACGATGAAAACATGGGATTATGCAAGCAGCGGCGGCAACAATAATAAACAAACTGGCTGTTGCAATATTGATAGTTTCAATGATGCAAGAATGGCCGCTGTGCAACACGGTTTTCCGCATTTTATTTTGGATATCCGTGAAGAATTTGGCGATTTTGTGATCAACAATTTCGTAGAAGAATATATTGCGGGCCGTACACCAAATCCTTGTGTTTTATGCAATACACATATTAAATGGCGCGCCCTTTCAAAAAGAGCGGATGCGCTTGGCTGTGATTTCATCGCAACCGGCCATTATGCACAAATTCATCAGCATAGCAATGGAAGATATTTTGTAAGGAAAGGAATTGATGAAACTAAAGATCAAAGCTATGTTTTATGGGGATTACAACAGGATTTGTTAAGCAGGACTTTGTTGCCGCTTGGTACTTATCGTAAAACAGAAATCAGGCAAATGGCCATTGATTTTGGCTATCCCGAATTGGCAAAAAAGAATGAAAGCTATGAAATTTGCTTTGTGCCGGATAACGATTACCGCGGTTTTTTGAAAAGAAAAGTTGAAGGGCTGGAAGAAAGAGTTTCAGGAGGTTTTTTTGTTGACAAGGCCGGCAAGATATTAGGTCCCCATAAAGGCTATCCCTTTTATACAGTCGGACAAAGAAAAGGACTGGATATCGCTTTGGGAAAACCGGCTTTCGTAACCCAGATTATCCCTGAAACGAATACTATTGTTCTTGGCGATGAAGAAGATTTAAAGGGAAGTGAAATGACGGTAAAAGGAATAAACTGGATAAAGTATGATGGCATTTCCGAGGGAATGGAAGCGGTCACAAAAATCCGTTATAAAGATAAAGGTGCACTCTCCAATTTGTTCGCATACGAAAATGGAGTAAAAGTCCGTTTTTATGAAAATGTAAAAGGAATCGCTCCAGGACAAAGCGCTGTTTTTTACGAAGGCGATGATGTAATTGGCGGAGGAATTATTCAAAGAAAGCCGGTTGTTGAAGATTGAGCTTGGAAAGTTGAAGGTTACCGTTCCCGGAAAAACATTTTTAAAGATTTGTATGATAAAATATTTTATCGGTTCATTCTTTTTATTATTCCTGCTTGCATCGTGTAAAAAAGAGAATGCAAATTTTACCTCAGAATCTATCAATGATTACTTTCCGCTTCAGGTGGGAAATTATATTACTTACGACCTTGATTCAACAGTCTATTATCTGAATTTTGGTGAAAAAGCAGTGAACATTCATTACCAGGCGCAATATCGTGTTGACTCACAGCTTTCTGATAATTCAGGCAGGCCTGCCTATAATATCAGCCGGTATCTACGGTCAGATTCTTCTCAGCCGTGGCAAATAGACAATGTATTTACAGCGGTTCCAACAGGCAAGTCGATCGAATACATTGAGGATAACAATCGCTTTATCAAATTAATGACGCCGGTAAAAGAGGGTTTTTCCTGGAAAGGCAATAGCTATTTGTCTTCTTATGCATACTCCATGTATAGTTCTTCAAATAATGATTTTATTACCGCTTGGGATTACACCTACGACAGTATTGGGGTTCCTCTTATCATTAACTCAATTAAAATTGACAGTACTATAAAGGTATTTGAAGTAGATGAGAAGGTCGGTGATCCGGCATCCCAACCGAATGGATATGCAGATAGAACTTATTCGGTGGAGAAATATGGGAAAGGAATTGGATTGATTTATCGCGAATGTTTACATTGGGAATATCAGCCACCATCATCTCAATCGCCAGGCTATATTGGTTTCGGTATTAAAATGAGCATCATCGATCATAATTAACTGTGTAGGAATTCGTTTGAATTTTAAAAGAATTATATGTTTTTCTTTCTTCAAAATATTTTCTTTCTGTTTTTAATAAACGTTGTTTTTTCTTTGAATGTTTCTGCACAGTTTACAAAATACATTGTAAAATTCAAGGACAAAAACGGTACTCCGTTTTCTATAAATAATCCATCTCAATTTTTATCAGCAAAAGCAATTGCAAGAAGAGCAAAACAACAGATTGCTGTTGATCAAACTGATCTTCCTGTAGTGCCACGTTATATTGACAGTGTTCGTTTGGCAGGGAGTGTTCGTGTACTGGATCAATCCAAATGGCTGAATCAAATATGCATTGAAACTACTGATGCTGCTGCGTTACAGAAGATCGGTGCTTTTTCTTTTGTGTTAAAAACACAACCGGTAAAACGAATAGCAAAAGGCGTAAATGAGCGAGAGAATTTTATTACAAGAGATAAATTTAATGAGCAAATAAATACTGTCAGGTCAGTAATGACGCCGCCTGTTGCAGGCGATTATTATGCCTATGGAAATGCATATAACCAGGTGCATATTCATAACGGGGAATACTTGCATAATAAAGGTTATCATGGTGAAGGAATGCTGATTGCAATTCTTGATGCGGGATTTTTTCACTATAAAACATTGCCTGCTTTTGACAGCGTTAATCTAAAGAACCAAGTGTTGGAAACGCATGATTTTGTTGACAATGAGATAAGTGTAAATGAAGATAATTGGCACGGGATGATGTGTTTTTCCATTATGGCTGCGAATTTGCCTGGGCAGTTGGTTGGCACATGTCCAAATGCAAATTTTTTACTTTACCGGTCTGAAGATGTTTCTTCAGAATCTCCTGTTGAAGAGCAGTACTGGATAGCTGCTGCTGAACGTGCGGATAGTGCCGGCGCCGATGTAATTTCCACGTCGCTTGGCTACAATACATTTGATAATCCTGTTTTTGATTATACCTACACCGATATGAACGGCCGCACTTCTATGATTGCTCAGGCTGCAACAATGGCTGCAAGAAAAGGGATGATTGTGTTAGCAGCAGCCGGAAATGAAGGTGATGATACCTGGCATTTTATTACAACTCCGGCAGACGCGGATAGTATTCTGGCTGTTGGCGCAGTAAGTGCATCAGGAACGCCGGCTGGTTTTAGCAGTTACGGCCCTTCCAGCGATGGGAGAGTGAAGCCGGATGTGGCTTCTGTCGGTTCCGGCACGGCAATTTCAGACACTTCCGGGACGGTTGCTTTTGGTAATGGTACTTCGTTCGCGACTCCGAATTTGGCCGGCTTGGTTACTTGTTTGTGGCAGGCTTTCCCTCAATTTACCAATATGGAAATGATTAAAGCCGTTGAAAAAAGCAGCAGTATTTACAGCAATCCCGATAACCGCATCGGCTACGGAATTCCTGATTTTAAAAAAGCGTTTGATGATTTAAATCAACAACAGATCCTGAAAAATGCAACTGGTATTTTAGGAAATAATTTCATAAGGGTTTATCCAAATCCTTTTAAAAATAATTTTACGGTATTAATAAAGCCACAACACACAGCAACAGGAACCTTCCGCCTTTTTGATGAGTCAGGACGGCTGTATTTTTCACAACAGATTACTTTACAGGAAAACATAATTCAGCTGATTAATTTTAATAAAATCCAACCCCTGGAAAATGGAATGTATATTTTAAAATTCACAGATGGCAAAAGCAAGGCAAGTTTTAAATTGATCGTTCAATAGAAGATTTGGTTTCATCAAAGCAATAAATAAATGTGTTTTCTATTTTCCGTCAGTCTTTTTGAATAAAGCAGCAAACAAAGTATCTGCCTCCATTTGATCACCTTGCAGGTATTCGCTTTTAATTAGTTGAAGGTTTAAATTTTCTTGAATAAAATCTATATTATCTTCATTTTCTTTTTTAAAAACGGAACAGGTAATATAAAGTAAATAACCATTTTCGTTTAAAACCCTAGTTGCATTTGAAACAATTTTTTGTTGGAGAATGGCATAATCATCGATCTTTTCTTCGGTAAAAAAACAAAGTTGCTCCGGCGTTCTTGCCCAGGTGCCTGAGCCGGAACAAGGAACATCTGCAATAATAAGATCGTGTTTTTCCGAAATAGATTGCTGCGGAAAAGAAATGGAAAGATCTGAAACAAAAGAGCGATAATTTTTAATCCCTGCTTTTGCAAACCGCTTTTTTAAATTCTCTAAAATATTTTTTCGTGTATCACTAACCGTTAGTCGAATATTCTTCAGTGAATCAAAAGCTAAGATAGATTTTCCTCCACTGGCCGCACAACAATCCCACACCGAGATGTCCGATGCCTGGGGTTTGATGTACGATGTAAGATTCAGTGTCTGTTGTGAATTGTAATCCTGTATCACCGCTTCTTTATCTAAATTAATTATGTCGCTTACTTTTTCATTATTAGAAAAAGCAAGACAATTTTCGTTTATTTTTTCAAAAGAGATTTGCGCGGATTTTAATTTATCAAGAACGACCTGATGAAATCCTGGCCTGATCCTGATAAATAATTTTGGTTGAACCAGAAATGATAAACAGAAATTGTGAGTATTTATTTGTTTACTGAGCTCATCAACAAAAGGGAATATTTTATCTAAAGAAAAAACATCCCTGACTATTTCTATTTTTGAAAATGTGTCAAGGTCAATTTTTTCATTCCATAAAGGCTTCAATTTTTCAAGAAGCGCTGAACTTTTTTTTTCGACAAGAAATGTTGCTAACAACATTTTTTCTTCGATAGAAATTTCGGAACTAACGGCGAAGCCTACTCGAAAATAATCATAGCATAGAGAAGTGATCTGTTTCCGGTCTTTCGAGCCGTGTTTTTTATTTGCTGAAAAATATTTTTTTAAATAGAGATGAAAAGGTTCTGCTCCGCTATATTTTCCAATTATCGCAATTGCAAAATTCAAATACCGGTGAACAAAGGTTCCATTATTACCTGAAGATTGTTCACCGTTTTGCATAAAATAAAATGATTGCTTCGTCCAAGCTAAAGCTGAAGAAGTGCTTTGACAGGATCTTTGCCAAATAACAGCTGTTCGGGGTTTTCAAGCATTTGTTTTACCCTTACTAAAAAGCTAACCGATTCACGACCATCAATTAAACGATGATCATAACTCAAGGCGATATACATCATCGGCTTTATTACTACCTGTCCTTTTATGGCGACCGGCCGTTCAACAATATTGTGCATTCCAAGGATCGCGCTCTGTGGAATATTGATAATTGGTGTGCTCATCAACGAACCAAAAACACCGCCATTTGTAATGGTAAAGGTTCCCCCGGTCATTTCTTCAATGGTGAGTTTGCTGTCTCTTGCTTTTGCTGCCAGTTGGGCCACTTCTTTTTCTATCTCTGCCATGCTCAGGCTTTCAGCATTTCTGATTACAGGCACTACCAGGCCTTTCGGCGATGAAACTGCAATCGAAATATCGCAATATTCATGATAAATAATATTTTCTCCATCAATCTGTGCATTAACTGTCGGCCATTCCTGGAGAGCAAAACAAACTGCTTTTGTAAAGAAACTCATGAATCCAAGATTCACCTCGTGGGTTTTTTTAAACGTTTCTTTATACTTTGCCCTAAGTTCCATGATCGGGCTCATGTCCACTTCATTAAAAGTGGTTAGCATTGCAGTACTGTTTTTTGCTTCTACCAACCTACGGCTTATGGTGCGGCGAAGATTGCTCATTTTCTGGCTCTTTTCTTCCCGGCTGAAAAGTTCTTTTCCAACGGCTCTTCCGGGATTTGCAAGTGCATCGAGCACATCATGCTTCATTATTTTTCCATGAGAACCGGTTGGGGTGACTTTAGATACATCAATTTTTTTATCGGCCAAAATTGCTGCAGCAACAGGAGAAGCTTTTACATCTTCTTTTTTGCGTGGCTGATTTTCTTCCGGTGTAATTACTTTCGGCTCTTTCACTTCCGGAGCTTCCTGTTTCGCTTGCGATTTTGCTGGTTCAGCTTTTGAAGTTTCAGCTTTTGGAGTTTCTTCTTTGTCAGAAGCTTTGCCAGCAGGCTTTTCAGCAGTATCATCAATCGTGCACACTACATCTCCAATTTGTAAAGTATCATCTTCTTTGGCGATCGTATGTAAAATTCCCGCTTTCTCTGCATTGATTTCAAACGTTGCTTTCTCGCTTTCCAACTCAGCAATTACTTCATCCCGCTCAACCCATTCACCATCTTTTTTGATCCATTTTGTAAGGGTTACTTCACTGATACTTTCGCCAACCGGCGGCACTTTTATTTCTACTGACATGAATTTTTTTTAAGAGTTACAAACCTACGGTAAATTGAGAAATGAACAAAAAGCAATGGAACTGAAAGGGTGTTTATTTGATTAGAAGTTATAAAAAAGCGATTTCTGATTCATTGCTCAATATTGGGCAGCAAAAGAACAAATACGGTTGATTAGACTCTTCTGTGAAAGGAGTTTTTTAAAAATCAAATTCGAAGACGATTAATAAAAAACGATGATATCTGCTGTTCGGAAAAAGCACAAACCGTAATTGCAGTAAACAAGCAAATAGTTGAATTCGTCTTTCTTTTATAATATTTAAATAGAAAATGCTGTATCCAAAATTTCCTTCTGTTCTTCTGCATGTACTTTGGAAAACCCTGTTGCAGTAGCTGCGCTTGGCTGCCGGCTGATGACCCCAAAATTTATCGTAGTAAGATTCATTCTTAAAAATGAAGCAGCACCCATATTCAGCGGCTCTTCCTGCACCCAATACCAAATGGCTTTACTGTATTTTTTATATAATGTATTTAGTTGGTCGAAAGGTAATGGATACAATTGTTCCATTCTTATTATTGCCAAATCATTACGGTTTTCTTTTTCTCTTTTTTCATGCAAATCAAAATAAATTTTGCCGGAGCAAAGCAATACTTTGTTGATGTTCTCAGGATTTGACACTTTTTCGTCATCCATTACTTCTTTAAAACCGCCGGTTGTAAACTCTTCTATTTTACTATAACTTCCCGGGTGACGGAGATTTGCTTTTGGTGAGAAATTAATCAACGGTTTCCTGAATGGCCATGCAAGCTGCCTTCTTAAAGAATGGAAAAAATTCGCAGCAGTGGTAATATTGGTAACTACCATATTTAATTCGGCACACATTTGTAAAAAGCGCTCCATTCGTCCGCTACTGTGCTCCGGTCCCTGCCCCTCATACCCATGAGGCAGGAGTAAAACGATGCCGTTCATGCGATGCCATTTTTGTTCTGAGCAGGAAATAAACTGGTCGGTAATTGTTTGAGCGCCGTTAGCAAAATCGCCAAATTGTGCTTCCCACAAAACCAGGTTGTTTGGATTGGCCATTGCATAACCATATTCAAAACCGAGAACTGCATATTCACTTAATAATGAATTCCAAATTCTTAATAATCCTTGCTTGTCAGAAATACGACTGAGACGGTTATAAAATTCATCCGTTTTTTCATCTCTTACTACCGCATGACGATGACTGAAGGTGCCGCGGCGAACATCCTGGCCGCTCATTCTGACATCTTTGCCTTCATTTAAAATACTCGCGTAAGCAAGCAACTCGCCGGTAGCCCAATCAAACTTGCCTTCTGTTTCATACAAATGAATTTTATCCTGGAGGATTTTCTTAATTTTTTTCAACGGAGTAAAATCTTCAGGCAATGTCATGATCGCATGAAATAATCTTTCAATCTCCGCTTTTGGAACAGCTGTAACAGGAGAATGATTGAAATCTTCCGGTGTTGCTTTTCTCAGGCTCTGCCACCACAATTCTGGTTTTTGGTAACTATAAGGAAGTGGATTTTGTTTCAACTCGTCCAACCTCGCCTGCAAATCGCTCCAGAATTTTTGCTCCATTTCTTTCGCAAGACCGGCAGTTTTCTCATCGCCATGTTTCATCAGCCAGTTCACATATACTTCACGCGGATTTGGCTGTTTATCAATAAGTGCATATAAACCAGGCTGCGTAAATTTTGGATCATCGCCTTCATTATGTCCATGCCGGCGATAACAAACCATATCAATAAAAATATCTGTATTAAACTTCTGACGATAGAGCATCGCAATTTGTGAAACTTTTACCACAGCTTCCGCATCATCGCCATTTACATGAAAAACCGGCGCTTTGATGGTTGCTGCCACAGAAGTACAATAATCTGAAGTGCGCGCATCGTCGAAATCAGTAGTAAATCCGATCTGGTTGTTGATTATAAAATGCAAGGTTCCCCCGGTACAAAATCCACGAAGTCCGCTCATTTGCAATACCTCGTAAATAATTCCCTGGCCCGCAATGGATGAATCACCATGCAACAGAATGGGAAGTATTTTATCATAGTTGCTGTTGTAAATCACATCAGCTTTGCTTCTGGCAAATCCTAAAACCACCGGATCTACTGCTTCCAGATGCGATGGGTTTGGGCTCATTTTCAAATGAACTAATTTTCCTGCAGGAGTTTCAACATCACTGCTAAAACCTTTGTGATATTTCACATCGCCACTTCCCATTGTAGAATCTGTTGGAGTATTACCTTCAAATTCTGTAAAGATCTGTTCATAGGTTTTACCCAAAATATTTGCAAGCACATTCAATCTGCCACGATGTGCCATGCCGATCACTACTTCCTGTACTTCATTTTCTGCAGCCACATTAATAATCGCATCTAAGGCAGCAATTGTACTTTCGCCGCCTTCCAATGAAAATCTTTTCTGCCCTATATATTTTGTTTGAAGGAATTTTTCAAACATTACTCCTTCATTTAATTTTTCCAGAATGCGCCTTTTTTGCTCAAGCGGCACCGCTTCCTGTAGGGTTTTTTCAACTGCATTAATGATCCAGTCAATCTTTTCAGGATCGTTTAGTGAACTGAATTCTACGCCAACTGATTCTGTGTAACACTTTTTTAAATGCTCAATAATTTTTTCAAGAGTTGTAGTACCCAAACCTGCAAACTTGCCGGCAACAAATTCAGTTTGAAGATCGTTGTCAGTCAGTCCAAAATAAGACAACGCCAGATTTGCATGACGGTCTTTCCTCTCTCTGATCGGATTCGTTTTTGCAATAAGGTGCCCTTTTTTACGATAAGCCAGAATAAGTTGATAAACCCCAAATTCCTTATCAAGGTTTGTAACTGATAACCCGGTAGAAGGGGCAGCTATTGACGCAGGCGAAGTCTTCACATGGCCGTTCTGATTAGAAACGGCAAAGTCAAATCCTTCAAAAAATTTCCTGAGATCTACATCAACGCTTTCTGGGTTCTTTTTAAAATCGGTGTATAAATTTTCAATATATGACGGATGCGAGCTGGTAATATAAGAGAAATCTTTCATGATGAAAAGAAAATTTTACTATTTTTCTCTTGAAAAATGAGTTTTCAGGAGACTGGATGTTTAAACTTACTCTAATTTTTACTGCAAATATCGTGAGTTTTATTAAGATAAGCTTATAATAAAGGGAACATTATCAATTAATTTGGAAACAAATCATAAAAAATATTCGTTTGTTTTAAACGGCGATTCCCGTGTAAAATTGTTTTAATAAACTCCGCTTTATGAATTAAAAGGCGTGAAAATGCGCTCTCCAAAAAAATAAAAAATGCTGTTTTTTTTCTAAAGAATATTGTTATCTTTGCAGCCCAAAAAATTTATTTAATGGCAAACCATTCAGCAACCAGGAAAAGTGTTCGTAAATCAGCAAAACGTAATGAGCGTAACCGTTACCAGGGAAAGACCACCCGTAACGCAATCCGTGATTTTAAAGCAATAGATGTAAAATCTACCGCTTTGGAAAGTTTGCCCGAATTATCTTCTAAAATTGATAAGCTCGCAAAAAGAGGGATCATTCATAAAAATAAAGCTGCTAATTTAAAAAGCAAATTGACAAGAGGGATTCAAACTCTTTCCAAATAATATTTATCCTGTTTAATTTATTGACCCGCAACTTTGTTGGCGGGTTTTTTAATAAAGTTGCCGTTTTTCTTTAAGTTGCCAACTCATCTCTATTTTTCATACTCAGGGAAAACATCAGTTTCAATAAATTGGTTATCTTTTTTGACAAAACCAAAACAATAAATTCCGTTGGTAATGATTAAATAATTTGCAGACAAGCTAATATGATACCGTAGAATTTGCTCCAGTGTTTTTTGAGACAGCGAAACATTCATTTCTTTAAATTCTATGATCATCCACGGTTTTGTTTCCCGGTTGTAAACGACGATATCACACCGTTTTTTTAATTCTCCTAAATTTATTTCCTTTTCAACCGCAATCAGTGAAGCCGGATAATTTTTTGAAATTAAAAGATAATCAAGAATATTTTGCCGTACCCATTCTTCTGGTGAAAGAATGATCCATTTTTTTCTGATGATATCAAAAATCTCATTTATGCCTTTCCGCTGTTCGATTTTGATTTGTTGTTTTGGAAATTCGATTTTGATCATTTACGGGTAAAAGTATTTATAAAAAAAACAAACAAAATGAGCTTCAAAATCAACTGCGGGTTTTTGTGATAATTTTTTGAGCACAATGTAAAATGTAAAATCGTATTTTTATCGATACCAAATAAAAAATATGAAGACAAAAAAAGAGATCGTGAATAACTGGCTGCCAAGATATACCGGTGAAAAATTATCCAATTTTGGTGAATATATTTTACTCACGAATTTCAGCAATTATGTAAAAATGTTTGCTGATATTCATGATGTAAAAATAGTAGGGGTGGAGAAGGCGATGGAATGCGCTACTGCAGGAGATATTACCATCATCAATTTTGGAATGGGAAGCCCGGGAGCGGCAACGGTAATGGATTTGCTGAGTGCGGTAGAACCAAAGGCGGTTTTATTTCTGGGCAAATGTGGCGGGTTGAAAAAAAGAAATAAGATTGGCGACCTGATCTTACCAATTGCTGCTATCAGGGGCGAAGGAACTTCGAATGATTACTTTCCACCAGAAGTACCGGCGCTTCCTGCATTTGCACTACAAAAAGCCATTTCTACAACCATTCGGGACCATTCGGTTGATTACTGGACTGGAACCGTTTATACAACAAACCGTCGCGTATGGGAACATGATGATGCTTTCAAAAGTTACCTGAGAAAAATTCGCGCTTACGCTGTTGATATGGAAACTGCTACGATTTTTATTGTTGGGTTTTATAATAAAATTCCTACCGGTGCCTTGTTGCTCGTGAGCGATTCTCCTATGATTCCTGAGGGAGTAAAAACTTCCGAAAGTGATGCCAGCGTAACGGCAAACTTTGTAGAAATGCATTTGAAGATAGGTATAGAATCGCTGAAACAATTAATCAACAACGGATTGACAGTACGGCATTTGAAGTTTTGAAAATTGAAAGTTGAACGTTCCGCATAGTAAATCAAGAAATAGTCCGCATTTATATTTTTACATTTTCATATTAACACATCAGCATACCAGCATACCATGTCATTGCCTCTTCTTCAAATAAAAAATTTCAGCGTTGATTTTGTTACTGAGTCAGGAACCACTTCTGCTATAAAAAATATTTCTTTTGAAATAAATCACGGAGAAACGGTTGCAATCGTGGGAGAATCCGGTTCGGGAAAAACGGTTACATCTTTATCTGTTTTGCAATTATTACCATCGCCACCCGCACAATATAAGAGCGGTGAAATTTTATTTTCAGAAGACGGAATTTCTGCGATTAGCCTTTTAAATCTTTCTAATAAAGAAATCAGAAAAATAAGGGGAAATAAAATTTCCATGATCTTCCAGGAACCAATGACATCATTGAACCCCGTGAAAACCTGTGGGGCACAAGTAATAGAAGCGATGCGCATACATCAGGATATTTCTCAGAAAGAAGCTGAAGAAAAAACAATCCAATTATTTGAACAGGTAAAGTTGCCGAACGCTTCAACTATGCTTCATCGTCATCCGCATGAAATCAGTGGCGGACAAAAGCAAAGGGTAATGATCGCAATGGCTATCAGTTGTAATCCTTCTTTATTAATTGCCGATGAACCAACAACTGCATTAGATGTAACGGTACAAAAAACCATTTTGCAATTGATAAAAGAATTGCAGGTAAAACAACAAATGAGTGTAATTTATATTACACACGACCTGGGACTCGTAGCAGAGATTGCAGATAAAGTAATTGTGATGTACAAAGGTGATGTAGTAGAGTGCGGTTCTATTAAAGAGATATTTTTAAATCCGCAACATCCTTATACAAAAGCACTGCTCAGCTGCAGGCCAGACGCTTCTTCCAAAGGAAAACGCCTTCCGGTGATCAGCGATTTTTTAGGCGAGGGTTTAAAACCGGAAACCGAAGACCGGCATCAGATATCAAACATCACACATCAGACATCCGACATCAGAAATGGCTTTCCTCTTTTAAAGGTTGAAAATCTGAAAGTATATTTTCCTACCAAGAAAAACTTTTTTGGGAAAATTTTAAAAGAATTTAAAGCCGTTGATGATGTAAGTTTTACTGTTGACAAAGGCGAAACGCTTGGGTTGGTTGGTGAAAGTGGATGTGGTAAAACCACGCTCGGGCGTACTTTGATAAGATTGATAAATCCAACTTCAGGCAATATTTTTTTTAACGGAAAAAATATTGCCGGCATTCCTGACGAACAACTGAGAAGAATGCGAAAAGATATTCAAATCATTTTCCAGGACCCTTATGGTTCCTTAAATCCGCGTTTAACAATTGGTGAAGCGATAAACGAACCGATGAAAATTCATTCCATTTTGCCTTCACAAAAACAACGAAAAGAAAGAATAATTGATCTGCTGGAAAAGGTGGATTTGAAAGCCGAATATTTTAATCGTTATCCCCATGAATTTAGCGGCGGCCAGCGGCAGCGTATTTGTATTGCGCGGGCGCTTAGTCTCAATCCCGATTTTATCATTTGCGATGAAAGTGTATCAGCGCTTGATGTCAGCGTCCAGGCCCAGGTTTTAAATTTGCTAACCGATTTAAAAGAAGAACTCGGATTCACCTGCATTTTTATTTCACACGACCTCGGAGTGGTGCATTATATCAGTAATCGCATCATTGTGATGAACAAAGGAAAAATAGAAGAAAGCGGCACCGCTGATGAAATTTATTTTAATCCTAAAAAAGAATATACACAAAGGCTGATCGCATCGATTCCAAAAGTTGCGCTCTAAATGCTGGAGTGCCGCCACGCTTTCACCCAAAGCTTTTTTTATTTTTCAATAAAAAGAAAAAACGAATTATTTCTTGTTTTACTGGATTTTAGAAAGGCTTCATTTACCCGGTTGCGATACAATCTGCCATCCGTTTCCTTTTCTTTGTAAATAAATATAATCACTCAGCTTGCTTTCATTATTTGTCTTCGTAAGTGCAGTAGCTGCAATGATTATTTTATCTTGGCTTGCGGGTATATTGTCAAAAATAAAATGATAGAAGTTATTTCCGGATAAGATTATCTCTTTGATATTTTTTGGATCATTATTATTCATGTTGTGCGGATCATTAAACTGGTAAATCACATAACGGTTTACCAGGTCATTGCTTTCATCTTCACGAAAATACAAATCGACTGAGGTGGTAAAATAAGTTGATTTGGAACTATCAAAAGATAATATCGGTTGTTCAGGTTTTATAGAATCTATCCACGGCATCGGTGGGGGTATGGCAGGATACTTATAATAATTGTTTCGCAAAGTATCGCTCCAACCATTGGGATTGCTGGCGAATGTGGCACTGCTGAAAAACACACTTCCCTGCACTTGAGGATATTTTCTTAGAAATTGTATTTGATCCGGAAGTTCCAGCTTGTTTTTCCATGCGTAAGATTTTGCTTCCAAGGCGCGGTAAATTCCCTGGCCAATATACAATTGGCGGCCGTAAGTATGCCTTGCCCACCAATCGGTAAGCACTTTGAAGCCAACCACTTTCTGACTCACTTCCCAATATAACTGTGGCACTACGTAATCAATCCATTTCATTTTCAACCATAATAAAATGTCGGCATACAAATCGTCATAATTCGTTACGCCCGCTTTTGTATTGCTTCCTTCCGGATCTTTATCAATATTTCTCCAAACTCCAAACGGACTGATTCCAAACTGGCAATATGGATTTTCTTCTTTTATCGCTTTGCTCAAATGCACAATGATTGAATCCACATTGCTTCTGCGCCAGTCATCTAATGACAAGCCATTTCCATATTTTTTATAAGACGCAGCATCATTAAAGTCTTTGCCTGCGATTTTATAAGGATAAAAATAATCATCAAAATGAATGGCATCTACATCGTAACGCCTTACCACATCGCGCACCACATTTACAACAAATGCCTGCGCGTCTTTATTTCCCGGATCAAAGTATTTTGTATTGCCATAGGTGATAAACCATTCTGGATGAAGTTTAGTGATGTGATTTGGTGAGATTGAAGATTTGCCCACACGAAATTCTGCCCGGTAAGGATTCATCCATGCATGAAATTCCATACCACGTTTATGTGTCTCTGTGATCATGAATTCTAATGGATCATAATAAGGAGAAGGTGGTTGTCCTTGTTTTCCGGTAAGATATTCGCTCCAAGGTTCATATTGCGATGGATAAAAAGCGTCTGATGCAGGCCTGATCTGCACTATAAGCGCATTCATTCCATTTCTTTTATGCATCTCCAACAACTTGATAAACTGGTCTTTTTGTTGTTGCGTGCTTAAATTTCTTGAAGAAGGAAAGTCAATATTTTCTACGGTGGCGACCCAAACGCCCCTAAATTCATACTTCGGTTGTGCAAAAAGTTGTTGAAAAAAAAGAAACGATAAAAGGCAAAGAGAAAGGAAGCAGTGTTTTTTCATTATCAGGCTTTAAATTTTGTAAGGCGGCAATTTACAAACAACAGTGCGAACAATAAAGTAATAAAGTGAAGAGCCGCAACTATAAATTTTAATTAACAAAATAAAGTTTTGAATTAAGATTCTCTTTCAAATACTTTTCGTGCAGGCTTCATGGTATGCGCTCTTTTAAGAAAAACAAAAACAAGAATCTACGTTATTTATGCTTTTACTGCAAGCTGATTTTCGAATGAGCTGCTTCATTTGAACATTGAACATTGAAAATTGATTATTTTGTTAACTTTCAACTTTCCAGCTTGAACCATTAAACCTTTACACCCTGCTCCAGCTCATATTTCCATCTTTTTCGTCTTTCATTTCAATTCCCAGATCAGCCAGTTGTTTTCTTATTTTATCAGAGGTAAAAAAATCTTTTTTTGATTTTGCTTCTTTCCGGATCTGGATCAGCAGATCCATGATGCCATTCAGTTGAGCAGAATTTTCATTTGGGTCTTTTAATCCCAAAATATCCTGCAGGTAAACCGTAAATTTTACTTTTAATTTTTTCAATGTAGCTGCGGATATGGCATCTGTTTTTATCAATCCATCTTTCATTGAATTAATCGCCGGAACAATTTCAAACATATTCGCCAATACTTTTGCTGTATTGAAATCATCGTTTATAAATTGTTCAAATTCATCTACCAGCTTATTTATTTTTTCTTGCAGTTCTTTATCAGTCGCTTCCTGCATTTCAACAACAGGAAGATTTTTCAAAATTTCAAAAGCTTCAAACAACCTTTTCAAACCTTTTTCCGCAGCTACCAATGCTTCGCTGCTAAAATCCAAAGTGCTGCGGTAGTGCGTTTGTAAAATAAAAAACCGGATCACCATTGGTGAAAAAGGCTGTGAAAGCAACGGATGGTCGCCACTAAACATCTGTGTCAGTGTAATCTGGTTGTTATAACTTTTGCCCATTTTTTTCCCATTCACGGTAATCATATTATTGTGCATCCAGTATTTTGCGGGAGGCGTATGATTGCAAATCGTACTTTGTGCTATTTCACTCTCGTGATGAGGGAACATCAAGTCCATTCCGCCGCCATGAATATCGAAGCGAGGTCCAAGATACTTCGTTGCCATCGCAGAGCATTCAATATGCCATCCGGGGAAGCCTTCTCCCCACGGGCTTTTCCAGCGCATGATGTGTTTTGGGGGCGCCGATTTCCATAAGGCGAAATCTGCTTTTTTTCTTTTTTATTCCTGTCCTTCGAGCTCGCGCGTCGTTTCTAAAAGATCATCTACTACACGGCCGCTCAGTTTTCCATAATCATAATTTTCAGCATATTTTTTTACATCAAAATAAACAGAACCATTTACCACATAAGCGTATCCTGCATCAATTAATTTTTCAATCATTCCTATCTGTTCTACAATATGACCAGTTGCTGTTGGTTCTATATTTGGATCAAGTGTATTAAACTGTCTGAATGCCCAGTGAAAAAGATTGGTGTATTTATGGACCAACTCCATCGGTTCTACTTTTTCCAACAATGCTTTTTTGGAAATTTTGTCTTCCGCTTCACGGCCTTCCTCTTCAAAATGCCCGGCATCAGTGATGTTGCGTACATAACGCACCTTATATCCGAGGTATAACAAATATCTATACACCACGTCGAATGTAATATAAGGACGTGCATGCCCAAGATGACTTTCACCACTTACCGTCGGGCCACACACATACATGCCGACATGAGGCGGATTTATCGGTATAAATTCTTCTTTTTCTTTTGTGAAGGAATTATAAACTTTTAGCGGCATATATTATTACATCTGTTTTTATGATACCAAAATGAAGCGGTAAAGATATTCCACAGCGAACGATTTTCAAATTCAGACTTATCGGGTGTTTCAAATGCCAGCGCAAAAATTCTCTCTTGTTATCATGGTTTCGTAAAACTGTCAATGAAACTCAAAGCTTATTTATCAATGTTTTTTAATTTTAATTCAAAAATTATTATGACCACTCAACAAATTGCCGATCGCCTTGCCGAACTGTGCAAAAAAGGCGATTTTGAAAAAGCACAAAAGGAATTATTTGCCGAAGATGCGGTGAGCATCGAACCCCAGCCTTCACCCGGCTTTGAAAAAGAAACTGAAGGTTTAGAGGCGATTTTAGAAAAAGGAAGACAATTCAATTCTATGATGCAGGAAGCACATTCGATAAATATTTCTGATCCAATTGTAGCAGGAAATGCAATCGCTATTGGACTACATATGGATGTAACGATGAAAGGCCGCGGCCGTTCTACGATGTCTGAAATCTGTGTGTATGAAGTAAAAGACGGAAAAATTATTTCTGAACATTTTTTTTGGTAAATGAATCTTCAATAAACTTTACCGCTTTTTCAAATCTTTGTTCATAATTCCCTGAAATAATACACCATGGGGTAGATTGATTCACCATCGCGTCTTTGTAAAAATGAAAAAGATTTTTACGTATTTTTTCGTCAGGGTATTCTCTTAAATCGTCCTGAACCCACGGCAAGTCTGTATCACAAAGCAAATACAAATGATATTTTCTTTCAGCAATTCTATTCAGAATCCAATTTGTGCAATCATTGAAAACAAATTCTGACCACACTTTCATTACATACATATCGGTATCAATGAAGAGTGAATCCTGACTAGCGAATGATGAAGTGTCAACCTCCGAAAGTTGATTAGTAATTTTATCTTCCAGTTCTATTTGGCCCTTTGCAATCGTAAAGAGATCATCAAATGTATAATCAGCGCCGTTTTTTTCTAAATATTCCCTTGCATATTCCGGTACCCACAAAGTGTTGTAATGGGCAGCCAGCTTTTCACACAGCGTGCTTTTTCCGGTTGATTCGGGGCCGGTCACCACTATTTTTTTTATTGAATTCATTGGGCAATCGATTCGGTTTTCGATAAATATTCTCTTGCCTTTTTCTTCCACTCTATCAATCCCCAAAAGGCCATTATTAAAAGAACGATATAATAAACACTGGTAAATACATAATGCTTGATAAAGTACAGAGGAATGGATGCAATATTCGTGGCAATCCACCAATACCAGCTTTCTACTTTCTTCTTCGCCATGAGCCACATTCCCGTAAACGCCGTTGCGCTTGCAAATGCATCTGCCCAGGGTATAGCACCAGGAGCGAAGTCCTTTTTTAAATAACTGAGCGAAGCAAAAATGACGATATAAAAGGTGGAAAAAAATAAAATTTCCTGCATCCATTCTTTTTTTGTGCTCCACATTATGTTTACAACATGCTCCTGTTGCTGATTTTTTTTTGCCCACAATATCCAGCCATAAATACTCATTACAGTATAATAAAAATTGACAGTGGCTTCGCCAAATAAATTTCCTTTAAAGCTTAAATACACATAAAAAATCGTATTAATTAATCCAGTTGGATAAACCCAGATATTTTCCTTTCGCGAAAACCAAACACTCACAATTCCTGAGAATACGGCAATGTATTCAAGCCAGGTTGTGTCTTTCATTCCAGCAATAAATGCGTCGTATATTTCTGAAACGCTCATTGAAATTTTATTTCCGGCATCATTACATTTCTGTAATGAAAAAATCAAATCCTGCTTATTTGTTTGTTTACTGAAAGCATTTTATTTCACCCTCTTTTTCAGATCTGAAATAGGCACAGACATCATTCTACCGATTGGTTTATCGCCACGATAAGTAATTATTTTCAGCATCACAGCATCTGTTGGTGGTACCAGCGGTGATGTATATTTAGGGTAAAAATTATCAGGAAAAGAATTGTCAAAACTGTAATAAATATCAAGGCCCTTTATTTCAGTGCTTAAATCTATTTTAATGTTTCCGCTATCTGTTTTGCTTACATTAATAATCGGGTCATACATGCTGGGGGCATATTTAATTTCTGCAGCATCAAATCTTGGAAATTGTTTCTGCACACGATTCGAAAAATCGTTCCAGTTTCTTTTATCTCTTGGCGACCATACTGCTTCTGAGATAGCCATTGCCCGCGGCCACAACATATATTCCATGTGACGCATGTTATAGATTTGCTCTGTCCACAAATTTGCCTGTCCGCCCAAAATATA
>JBQCFI010000061.1:0-2832 GCA_051959325.1 Ginsengibacter sp.
GGATGTATTTTCTTTTGTTTAAAATTTCACCATTAAATAATTCTGTAAACTGCTGTAAAAATTCATTGACGTCTGATTTGTTCAATCCCCTTAATTCGCCGATAAAATAAAAATATTCTTCAGGGGTGAGATAACTGATCAAAAAGCTTTCGTCGATAAAGGCGCCTGTAAATCTTTTCCAGTCTTCACTTTCATTTACAATGATCCCATTATTGGATACACTTCCGGTGTTCGGTGCAATCAAATCGAGTATTAGGCTGAATAAGGTGGTCTTACCGGCGCCGTTATTGCCTACCAATCCAAATGATTGACCTGTCGGTATTTCCAGGTGTGGAATATTTAAAACGGTTACCCCGTTATAGATTTTCTTTAGATTTTCAATTGAGATCATAGCGTCAATTTAGTTTTTTTGTTTGTATGCTGCAAGCGTTGCGTATTTTTCTTTTTTGTAAATATGCTCAATTATCCGGAACATTTTGTTTCTGAACGCAAGGCCCAAAATACCCAGGATCGCCACCGACAAATAACCCGCGGTGGCATTCCAATTCCGGTAAAAAATATAGAATATCAGGAGCGGCAACACGATTTTAGGAAGAGCAATGAGTAAAGTTTGCACGTTGAATGCCTTCTTATCGCCGAATACTTTTTTGCCTGCTGCGAGATCGATCGGCGTTTTTACATAGGCGCCGCCCAACAATACCAGGTGCGCATTCACGCCGATATTGTAGATCCCGGCTGCAATAATGGCGAGGTAAATTTTCCAGCCCATAAACAGATAAAATGAAGCGAGGATCATGCTGGCAAACGTAGCGATAACAATCAGCCACCATTTCGAAGTAAGGTATTCTTTGTACCGGATATTCTGGCTCATCAACAGCGGGTAATAAGCACTGTCCCAGCTGGGAACGTACCCACCGAAAGTAAAGAGAAAGCCGCCGGTGATAAACAAGCCGGCAAACAATCTCCAGGTTTCACTGTTATGGGTTTTATTTGTCAGGATCAATATCCCATAAAAAAGGAACAATACACTGACCAGCACGGTTGACTTCGACCGCTTGTTACGGATGATGAGTTTGATGTCGTTCTTTAAAAATGTGCCGAGCGTTCCATATTTTTCAAGCCAGGTGAAATTTTCGGTTTGCGCTTCCTTCAGTCTTGGCTGCACGGCTTCATCCGTCCGAAGAACATTTTTAAAATAAGAAAAACAATAGCGATACAGCAAAATCGGCAATAAAAGCATGGCAAAACCCAACACCGGATACCCATAAAAAGCCTGGAAAACCGGTTGGGAATAAATAGTAATATCCAGCCAGCCGTAATATTGCATTACCGCAAAAGAAACGAGCACAATGAGCACGGCGGTAAACACGCGGTCAAGGTTGTCGATCAAGAGATTGAGATAGTTGTTGAAAAAAACCAAAGACAGCATCGCCACATGCCACGATAACACTTGCATGACCGGGTAACCATTCACGGTCAGCACAATACTAAACGGCAGAAAGAAAAATGCGGGGTAAATATTAAAAAAAGAAATCGCCGTTTTACCAAGGAAAAAAGAAACGATCTTCCCTTTTTTTATCGGCAGCGTTAGAAACGGCTTCACATACATGATCGGTGACTTTTGCAAAAAATACCTGATCACGAGGTCGAGCAGCCACCAGTAAACCAGGTATTTATTTACTGTAGATAATGGTTCCATGTTGCTTTCTTTCAGCATGTAAAAAACGCTCACTCCCAATCCGAGGATCATGACAAGATAAAAAGCGGCAATGATTCCCAAAATGATCTTCAAGGCAAGATTTAATTTAAAAGATGCAGACCTGGAAAAGGCTTTCCATTCTAAAGAGAGAAATATTTTGATCATGGTAAACAGTTGTGTTTGTTGCCTGGAACTTGTGATACGATAAAGATAGGGACAAGTCGGGAAAAATTCAATGTTCAACATTTAGAAATTAGAAACTACCGTTTGCTGCGTGCCACTGTTTTCTTTTAATCAGTAAAATTTTTAATCATTTTATTACCGGGTAAGAAGCGGATCATAGCAGGGGAGGAGACTATGGCCAAAGAGGATCGAGAAGAGCAGTGAATAATGTCTACCGGCGGGATTAGTGTGTCATCTAACCGGTCCAGGTATGAGGTTCATGAAAACACGTTGGCAGTGATTCCGATTGTAGTAAGTACAATATAACCAGTCGGGCGTATTTTATCCACAAAGTTAAAATCTCAGTAAAATATGAAGTGTGGTTTTTTATTTATTTCAATAATTTTTTGTTTCACTTGCCATGCTCAACAAAGAGTTGTTTTTAGTATTCAACCCGATTGGCTCGATAATAATCCGCAAGTCATCAGGTCACAAAATTTTAAAAGCGATTCTGCTTACTATTATAAAAGAAGAAACAATAACAAAGACAGTACTTTAATAATGACTGAGTATTTTGATTCTTTAGGTGATGTAATTGAACGGGACGAGTATAATTTCAAGGGAAAAGTTTTTAGAATAACAAATTATACATATGTGGACACTGTGCTCCTAAAAAAAGAAACCATATCAAAAGACGGATTTAATAATAACGGATCTAGCTTAACTAAAAGAATAACAACGTATGATCATGATAGTGTAGGTAACATTATCATAGAGAAAGAATATTCTTTTCTTGGGGACTTATTAAAACCTTCCTCTGTCACAATATGGAATAGAGATTATGATACCTCCGGACATTTGATAAGAGAATTTATAACTCCTCCGAAAGGCACAATTTATCTTTACCATACATACTTTTATACAAATGGAAATTTAAGCAAGATGAAAGCTTTTGATGTAACTAAAAGCTG
>JBQCFI010000062.1:0-2328 GCA_051959325.1 Ginsengibacter sp.
GATCGTTATTTCACTGATTCTTTCCAGGCAATACCAATGTATGGATATACGCGGATGTTTGAAAAAATGCTGGACCATCCAAACATAAAAGTGATGCTGAATACGGATTACAAAGAAATCCAAAGTTCCATTTCTTTTAAAAAAATGATTTATACCGGACCTATTGATTACTTCTACGATTATTGTTACGGCAAACTTCCGTACCGGTCGCTCGAATTCAAATTTGAAACGGTTGAATCGGAAGTCTTCCAGTCAACAGGTACCGTCAATTATACCAATGAAAACCCATACACGAGAATTACAGAATTCAAATATCTAACAGGACAGAAACATCCTAAAACTTCCATCGTATATGAATACCCAAAAGACGAAGGCGACCCTTATTATCCTGTACCCCGCCCGGAAAACGGGGAACTCTACAGAAAGTACCAACTTTTGGCATCACGTGAAAGAAATGTCCACTTTGCTGGAAGGCTGGCCACTTACAAGTATTACAACATGGACCAGGTAGTAGCCCAGGCGCTCACTTTGTACAAGAAGATTTTAACTACCGGGAAAAAGGAATTTTCGCCCAGGGATTTCCCGGAAAAAGAATATCATATCAATGGACACAAGCTACCAATTATACAATCCTGAGATTTGGGGCGGCCTGGAATGTACGATTAACCGGATTGGGGATACTTTTCGCGATCAATTGGAGTACGCTGGCTATTATAATCGGGAAAATGATATTGATAAAATAGCCGCGTTGGGGATCCGCGCATTACGTTATCCCATACTGTGGGAGGCACACCAGCATTATTCTGAAAAAGAAGAAATTGACTGGAGCCGAACGGAACGGGAACTGCATAAAATCAAATCTTATGGTATAACACCTATTGCCGGATTGATTCATCATGGAAGCGGCCCAAGATTCACTTCATTAACAGATCCTGATTTCCCGGAAGCATTAGCAAGATATGCATCAAAAGTGGCCATGCAATTTCCATGGCTTGAATATTATACTCCTATCAATGAACCTTTGACAACGGCCCGTTTCAGTGGATTATACGGATTTTGGTATCCGCATCATCAGGACGAATTCAGCTTTGTCACCATCCTGCTCAATGAACTGAAAGCAACGGTACTGGCAATGAAGGAAATAAGAAAGATAAACCCGGATGCTAAACTGGTTCAAACCGAAGACCTTACTAAAACACACAGCACTCCTTTATTGGAATACCAGGCAGAATTTGAAAATAAAAGACGCTGGATATCTTATGATATTCTTTGCGGAAAATTGGATGATCAAAAGTTTTTCTGGCATTATCTTATTGGCCAGGTTGGGATAGAAGAAGCAGAATTACAATTTTTTATAGACAACCCTTGTCCTCCTGATATTGCCGGGTTTAACTATTATGTGACTTCAGAAAGATATTTGGACGAAAAAACCGAATTATTTCCTCCCGAAAGCTATGGTGGCAACGGCCAGCATTTTTATGCAGACGTGGCAGCAGTAAGAGCTGTAAAACCTGCGGGACTAAAATCTTTACTCAGTGAGGCCTGGAACCGTTTTCATATCCCCATTGCCCTCACGGAGGTGCATATGCATTGTACCCGCGAAGAGCAGCTGCGCTGGTTTAAAGAAGCCTGGGATTCCTGTATAGAATTGAAAAAAGAAGGCGTGAATATTAAAGCAATAACTGCCTGGTCGATGTTGGGCGCCTTCGATTGGAATAGCTTATTGACCCGTGAAGACAAAATTTATGAAAGTGGCGTTTTTGATGTAAGTGCAGATAGATTTCGTCCGACCGCTATTGCTAAACTTCTCCGATCGCTTTCTGAAACCGGATCATACAGTCATCCGGTGATCAACGAAAAAGGATGGTGGCACAAAAGCTACCGGGAAAATGATACCGTTTTTTCTAACTCCAGGGTATCGCCGCTGCTGATCCTGGGCAGCACCGGTACTTTGGGGACTGCCTTTGTAAATATCTGTGAAATGCGTGCAATTCGTTATCGCTCATTTTCGCATCAGCAGTTAAATATTACAAATACTGAAGAAATACAAAAAGCAATTGACGAATATAAGCCGTGGGCGATCATCAATGCGACCGGGTATGTAAGGGTAGATGATGCAGAATCAGAACCTGACAAATGCTTTCAGCTAAATGCTGAAGCGCCTGGTAATCTCGCGAGGATTTGCAATGATCATGGAATACAATTGATGACTTTTTCTTCTGACCTTGTTTTTGATGGCGAAAAGCAAAGCCCGTATTTTGAAATAGATTCGGTAAAACCATTAAACATTTATGGAAGAAGCAAAGCCGATGGTGAAAGAATGATTTT
>JBQCFI010000063.1:0-7930 GCA_051959325.1 Ginsengibacter sp.
AGCGATCTTTCCAATTTCTCTGGTAAGGAAAATAAGTGCAATTAACTCAAGCATTTGTTATGGGGTTGAAGAAAATTTAGAAGAAAATCAAACGAGAGCAATATCAAAATTGACGAGTTGTACAAACTGCTCGAGCCGCAAATCAATATCTTTTTTTGAAATTTCTTTCAATCTTTGAGGGCCGAATTTTTCTACACAAAAACTGGCCATTGCAGAACCAACAATAATCGCCGTTTTCATGTTTTCAAAACTAGTGTCGTTTGTGTGGCAGAGGTGCCCAATAAATCCGCCGGCAAACGCATCTCCTGCTCCTGTCGGATCAAATACATCTTCCAAAGGCAATGCGGGTGCAAAGAATACATGTTCTTCATGAAACAATAAAGCGCCATGCTCGCCTTTTTTGATGATCAGATATTTTGGTCCCATCTGTAAAATCTTTTTAGCAGATTTTACCAGGGAAAATTCACCGCTCAACTGACGTGCCTCGCTGTCGTTTATCAATAAAGCATCTACTTTTTGCAATACTTTTTTTAAATCATCCATGGAAGTTTCCATCCAAAAATTCATCGTGTCAAGCACAATCAATTTTGGCCTCGTACGCAATTGTTCGATTACGCTCAACTGCAGGCTGGGCATCAGGTTTCCAAGCATTAAAAATTCGGCTCCCTGGTATTCTTCAGGCACTTTCGGATCGAAATTAGCCACGACGTTCAGATCAGTTATGAGCGTATCCCGCGTGTTCATATCCAAATGATATTTGCCGCTCCAGAAAAATGATTTTTGGTCAGGAACGATTTCAACACCACTTAATTGAACGCCGCGATTTTTTAATTCATTCATTTCTTCTTGCGGAAAGTCATTTCCCACAATAGAAATTTGTTGAATGGGATTTGTCAGATGGCTTGCCGCGTAGGCAACATACGTTCCTGAACCGCCGACAATTTTATCAATTTTGCCAAAGGGAGTTTCGATAGCGTCAAAAGCCATAGTGCCAACAGAAATAACGGCCATAGATGTGTTGTTTTTTTTAAGTCGCTGCAAATGTAAAAGATAATCCCTTAATCATTGATTCGTTCATTATTAAATAGAATTTGGGCGTCCGAACTCTTTGAAATTAAGATTATCTTTGAGATTCAATTTTTACATTATGCTTTTATCCATTCATCCCGTAAATCCACAACCGCGGCTGATAAAGCAAGTAGTTGAATGCCTGAAAGACGGCGGAGTTATTATTTATCCAACCGATACCATTTATGGCCTTGGATGCGATATTCACCACCCTAAAGCGGTGGAACGCATTTGCAGAATTAAAAATATTGACCCTGCAAAGTCGCAGCTTTCGTTTATCTGCCGCGACCTAAGCCATCTGAGCGATTACACCAAAAGTATTGATACGCCGCTTTATCGCATTTTGAAAAATTGCTTACCCGGTCCTTACACTTTCATTTTACCCGCCAGCAAACAAGTGCCCAAGATTTTGAAAAGCAAAAAGGAAACGATTGGATTGCGGGTTCCTAATAATGTAATCTGTCAATCCATTTTGGAACAATTGGACAACCCGATTTTAAGTGCGTCTCTTCCCGGCCAAATGGTGGAAGAATACACCGATCCTGAAATTATTTATGAAACATTTGGCAAACAGGTAGATTTTGTAATTGACGGTGGTCCCGGCGGAATTGTTCCTTCAACAGTTGTTGATTGTACTACAGATGATTGGACAGTAATACGTCAGGGACTGGGAGAATGGGCGGCGTAAATTCAAATCCTGTTTCCAGCAAAAGGACAAATAAGAGAATTTTTCATTTTTTCTGCTTGCAATAAGTAAATAAATCGGGATTTGTATTTTCTTAATTTTCCGGCATTACTTCACCTTCAGTTTCAAAATCCGGCCAAATATTGAAACTCTTCCGGTGATAACGGCACAATCCATGAACATCAATAGCAGCACGATGTTCCCGTGTTCCATAGCCTTTATTTTTATTCCAGAAATACATTTGATATCTGGTGTGAAGGTTTTCCATGTATTCGTCGCGGTAGGTTTTGGCAAGCACGCTTGCGGCAGCTATAGAAGCGTACATTCCGTCGCCCTTTACGATACATTTATGCGGCATTTTTTTATAAGGCTTAAAACGATTGCCATCCACCAATAAAAGTTCCGGAGTTGATTTTAATTTGTTCAGTGCCAAATGCATCGCTTTAAAAGATGCCTGCAAAATATTGATCCGGTCAATTTCTATATTGCTGACACTGGCAACTGCAAATGAGTAGCATTCTTCTTCAATAATCGGTCGCAACAGATTTCGTTCTTCTTTGGTAAGTTCTTTTGAATCGTTCAGCAGCGGATGAAAAAAACTTTTAGGAAGAATAACTGCGGCGGCATAAACAGGACCGGCAAAACAACCGCGTCCTACTTCATCTACACCGGCTTCAATAAACTTGTTATGATAAAAAGGCAGCAGCAACTCGTTGAAAAATTTTTTCAAAAGTAAGATGTGTTTTAAAGAATTGCGAATCAAGTTTTAAACATAACTTTTTAGGATAATCTGAAAGGAGAATGAATGGCTTTGCGGGTTACCTTTGCTTAGTTTGAAATCGAAAGTTGAAATTGAAAAATCAAAAACAGAATGGCTGAAATTGTTTTAAAAAAATCCAATAAAAATGTGGCCGCCTGGCTTTATCTCGGCGTTTTCATGTTGGTAATTCAAATCGTACTCGGCGGCATTACAAGACTTACAGAATCCGGATTGAGTATTACAGAGTGGAACCCCATTACAGGCGCGCTGCCTCCATTAAACAATGCTCAATGGATGGCGGAATTTGATAAATATAAAGGAACCGATCAATTCCGATACATTCATGCCGATTTTTCATTGAGCGATTTTAAATTTATTTTTTTCTGGGAATGGTTTCATCGAACCTGGGCAAGGCTGATGGGCGTTGTTTTTTTAGTTGGATTTTTTTACTTCCTCTTAAAAAAACAATTTAAAAAAGACATGATCATTCCGTTTATAATTTTGTTTTTGCTTGGCGCCGTTCAGGGTGCTATCGGTTGGATAATGGTAGAGAGCGGACTCGTGCCAAGAGCGATGTTTGTTAATCACATCAAACTGGCGACCCATTTTATGACAGCGTTGGTATTATTGTGCTACACGCTTTGGTTTGCATTGAGTATTTCTGTACCGACGAAGATGAAAACCATTAATAAACCATTAAGGAAACTAACATGGGCCATCATGATTGTTTTATTTTTTCAGTTGATTTATGGTGCATTTATGGCCGGTCTTCATGCGGCGACTGCGGCACCTACATGGCCCACTATAAATGGACAATGGATACCCGATGTAATGGATCGGCTTTCTCCGGGCTGGAAAAATTTTCTTGATAATAAAATCACGATTCAGTTTATTCACCGTGGGCTTGCCTATACCCTTTTTATTTTGGTAATCATTTGGTTTGTAAAAGCATCAAAAATTGTTGGCAGCACTCTTTTTTTAAAGACAAAATTTATTCCTTTGCTACTGGTAATAGTGCAGGTTATCCTCGGAATTACCACCGTACTTCTATCGCCTTATGGCAATAATCTTGTTTGGTTCGGCGTTGCTCATCAATTGGTAGCTATTTTATTTTTGATGTCGGTTGTTTTTATGCTTTATATTATCCGACCCGCTGCTTATCAGAAGCGGTATTTTTAATAAAACAAACTGCAATAACTTGTGATGAAAAAATTTTTTGTAAATTTTTATTATTCATTTCCGATACAATTATTGCTGCTGCATTTCAGGAAATCCCAGGTCTTATTGGTTTTGTGGCTCATTCTTTTTTTGACCATATCCGGAAATTTTATGGAGTTTTTTGGCGCCAATACGTTGTTCCTTGCGCCGGAATATCTTGGAACTGTAAATGCAGCAGGAGCCGCTATCACAGGTGTTGCTACCGGCATTTTTATTATGAGCTGGAATATCACCACCTTTATTTTGCATAGCGGCAGGTTTCGTTTCCTGGCCACCAGTTCAAGGCCGTTTTTAAAATATTGTTTGAATAATGCAGTCATTCCTCTCGCATTTTTAATCCTTTATTTTCTTGAAGCGCTATATTTTGACCAGGTAAAAGAACTGATACCCTTAAAAGAATTTCTTTTAATTCTTGCGGGATTTTTAGGGGGATTTTTTCTTTTGGTCCTCGTTTCATTCCTTTACTTTTTTGGCGCTGATCAAAGAATTATCAGAAGTTATCAATCGGACATAATTGATTTTGATGAAAATAAAATTCCGGAAACAGAAGAAGAAAAAATCATCATTGATGATTTTGGATTGCCGGTAAAAAATTATTTAAATACCCGTTTGCAGATCAGGAAGGTCCGGTCTGTGGCGCATTACAGCCAAAATTTTTTAGACACCATTTTTAAACGGCATCATTTTTCAGCAATGATCACCGTTTTGCTCGCTTTTATTTTCATGTTGTTTATTGCTTTTTTCCTGGACAATCGGATTTTTCAGATTCCCGCCGCTGCCAGTATTTTATTGTTTTTTGCCATTCTGAACGCGGTCATCGGAGCGCTTTCTTATTTTTTGAAAAGCTGGAGCCTGCTGTTTATGATTATCGTATTTGTAACCATTAATCTGCTTTACAAGTATGACGTAATTGACCTTCGGAATAAAGCCTACGGGCTCAATTATTCAAATCCTCAACGACCGGAATACTCTTTACAAAGCCTGAAATCATTGAATACCCCTGCAAAAATTGATTCAGATAAAAATAACATGATCTCCATTTTAAATAAATGGAAACATAATCAGCGGGAAGAAAAGCCTTTGATGCTGGTTTTTAATTTCAGTGGCGGTGGCGTCAGAAGCGCAAGTTTTGCAATGAACGTTTTACAGGAATTGGATAGTATCACCAAAGGTGCCATCATGAAAAAAACCATGCTGATGACCGGCGCTTCCGGTGGCATGCTCGCTGCTGCTTACTTTCGCGAATTATCCCGGTTAAAAATGAATGGAGCAAATATTAATGTTGAAAACAAAAAGTATTTGGATAATATTTCTGAAGATCTGTTGAACCCGGTATTTTCTTCTCTTGTTGCCAGGGATTTGATTTCTCCTACTCAAAAGTTTTCGTTTGGTCCTTATCGTTATGTCAAAGACCGCGGTTATGCTTTTGAGGAAAAACTCAACCGCAATACCAACTATGTTTTAGACAAACCGCTTGGTTTCTATAAAGAAGATGAAGAAACCGCAAAGATTCCATTGATGATTTTAAGTTCGACGGTAACGCGTGATTTTAAAAAAATGCTTGTTTGTTCGCAGCCAATCAGTTTTATGATGCAGCCTGAGTATAAAGACAGTACTTCAAACATGACCGGCCCGGATGCGATCGATTTTGCGGCATTATTTAAAAACATGGATCCACTGAATTTACGCATGCTGACTGCGTTGCGAATGAATGCAACTTACCCCTACGTATTACCCAGTGTGTGGCTTCCTTCCAACCCGGTAATAGATGTGATGGATGCGGGATTGAGAGATAATATCGGCGCCGAAACCACGCTTCGTTTTTTACATGTTTTTAAAGATTGGATCAACGAAAATACTTCCGGAGTTCTGATGGTCCAGGTGCGTTCACGCAAAAAAGGAAGCTGGGATGACGAATATAAAAGCGGTGGCATTTTTGATATTCTTACCAATCCCTTTACCATGATGGAAAATAACTGGTTCAAAATGCAGGATTATTTCCAGGATGACGAAATATCTTATTTGCAAAATGAATTCGGAGACAAGCTGCATCGTGTTTCGTTAATGTACATTCCAAAAAATGCGGAAGGTGAAGCGCCTCTCAACTTTCATTTGACAGCCAGTGAAAAGAAGGAAGTGCATGCGTCTTTATTCAGGCAAAATAATGAAGAAGCAATAGCAATCATAAAAAATTTCTTGAAGGAATAGAAATGTTTTTTTGAAAACCGAAATCCGCGATATTTATTGCTTTACTCAAAACCAACCTCTTCTTTTAAACATCCAGATCATCCATATCGGAATGACAAGCATTAAACCAACAGCAATATAAAATCCATCCGGATTATGAAGCCAAGGAATCCGGTTAAAGTTCATTCCAAAAATTCCACCAATAACTGTTGCCGGGGCGAGTAAACATGTAACCACTGCCATCACTTTCATCACTTCATTCATTTTTAAATTTACATTGTTCAAATAAAGATCCTGCAGGGTTATCATCATATCCCGGTAGTTTTCGGCAAGTTCATTTGCCTGGATAATATGATCGTAAACATCTTTGAAATATTTTTCAGTTTTTTCTTCAATGAGATTGCTTTCGCTGCGCAAAATTCCATTGATCATTTCGCGTACCGGCGAAATATTTCTTTTTAAAAAAATCATTTCCTTGCGCAACATATTGATCTTTGCGAGCGTGCGTGTGTCGGGCTTTCGGGCAATGTCTTCTTCGAGGTCTTCAATCTTTTCTCCCAGCTGCTCCATGATCACGAAGTAATTATCCACGATCAAATCTATCAGGGAATAAAACAAATAATCAGCCTTGCTTTGACGCACTTTACTTCCTGCGATTTTTATTTTTTCACGCACCGGGTTAAAAACGTCTCTCGTAGCATCCTCCTGGAAACTTAAGACAAAATTGGAACCAAGTACAATGCTTATTTGCTCATTTTCTACTGAACAAATCTCTTCGTTAAAAAAAAGCATATTAAGCAGGCAGTACAAGAGATGATTCAGTTCATCCATTTTTGGCCGCTGGCCCGAACTGAAAATATCTTCTGCAATCAGCGGATGAATACCAAAATGTGCGCACACTTTATCAATATCCACTTTCTTCAAACCATCAAAATTTATCCAGGTGTTCTTCTTGCTGTTGATGTATTGGTAACAATCTTCCACATTGTCCAACTGTTGATAATTCACTGTTTCTGCATCATATTCATAAACGAAAATGATTGTTTTTTCAGGCTCGATTCTCGCGGGTGCAATTGTGGGGTTTACCTGCAAGACCCTTTTGGTAGCGCGGCTTTCAAAAGGTTTTATCAACGATAAATATTTTTCGTTTCTCATTTATAAAATGGTTAAAAGGATTTTTTAGAAGAAACAAAAAACTCATTTAATTTTTCGGCAGATTCATTTTTTTTACTTCAATTGCTGATGAAGGCTGGCTGCTTGTCCAGATATCACGATACATTTTCCAATTGCCCGCTTCTTGTTTCCACAATGCAATATAATTGCCTTTATCTATCTGCTTGCCGTCTTTATCTGAAAGCTGATAAGAACCTTCTTCTGCAAGAATACTACTGTCGCCCCAGATCTTTATGGTATTCAAATCAAAATCTGCCACGCCGCTTTTCATCATATCTGCTATAAAATGACTGATGTTTTCTCTTCCTTTCACTGTTGCCTGGTTGGGGGACATCGCTTTTGCATCGGTGGTAAAACATTTGGAAACCTCAACAGAATCGCCGGCTTTAAAGGCTTTCATAAAGCGTTGATTGCATTGCAAAACCGATGCCTCGCCTTGTTTGATATCAAAAGCAGATGCAGATTTTTCTATTTCAAGTTTGTCCTGCTCATTGCAGGAGTAAAAATGAAAAGCAAAAAGAATAAAGAGAAAAAGGATTTTTCGGTTCAGCAACATGAGATAAGCATTTTTTAAATGATGATGCTATAAAGATAAAATAATGGGAAAGAAAACAGTTTATTTTCTTCTGAAAAATTTGCTAATGGATGTTTCTCAAAAGATAAAAACGTCGTTACAGCACAGCAACAAATATTTGTAAATCCTGTTTTGGTATTCAAAAACTTTTATCTCTCGTTTCAAACCCTAAAATTAATTTTTTTGCAGTCTCCAAATCTTCCGGAGTATCAATAGAGACAGGACTTTCATCAGTAAGAACCATTTTTATTTTTACACCATTTTC
>JBQCFI010000064.1:0-6056 GCA_051959325.1 Ginsengibacter sp.
GATACTTAATGGAAATTTTTTTCCGGGAATAAACCTGGCTTCCTGTTTTAATTCGATCAATTGCAATTGTTTAAAAGTGCGCTGATATTCTTCAAGGATGTATTTACTTTCATCCAAAGAGTTATCATTTACAACAATCACTTCATGGGTCGTTTTATATTCCTGAACCAAAGCCCCCGGGAGATTTTTTACCAGGTTTGCAGCTTCATCTCTTGCACAAATAATTACAGAAACAGGATGTGTTTGAGAAATATTTTTAGACCGGGTTTTGAAAATTGCCAACCTCAAAAAGAAAAATAGATAATAGAATAATTGTATAACGGTAATTATACAAAAAGCAAGAAAAAAAATATTGCCAGGATGAGAAAAAAAATCAGTCAGTTTCATTTAAATGCAAACTTACTATCAATCAGGTTATCCTTCGCGCTTGCCAGAATTATTTTTTGAAGGATGCTGTAATCATAAAGTAAACGAACAAATAATGGTAATTCTTATTCTCAAAAGTGAAAGAATTTAAATTTCTCTAGCCATTATCCTGCATAGGACTTGGATTATCATTCATCTTGTCTTTATCCTTCTTAAATTCTAGTTTTCCAAATTTCCAGGTAAAATTAATCCCGATAGAACGAAAGGGAATGGTGCGCATTCCATCAATAGTAAAGTTTGGGCCAAATACTTTCATTTTCTGATCCAGATTTTTATGGAATGGATTTGATGCTGTGAGCGCAATGCTGCCTTTTTTATGCCAGATCTGTTTTCGAATAGCAATACTATAAGATGTCCAGGACGGATAGGTTCCCTGTGCTTCATGCCTTGCCGATCTGAAATTGCCGAAGAATTCGGCAAGTAAGGTTTTTGAAAACTGGTAATCTGCATTGAGATTCATGTGATAATTAAAACTATTGTAATCATATCCTTTGTCTATTGTATTGATCGTATGTCTTCTGTAAAAGAATACATTACTACGTAGGTCGAGCTTTGAGAAGAGCTTTACAGAGGCAAAGGCGCTCAGTCCAATATTATTTTCTCTTCCGATATTTTGCCGGGTGCTTACGGCAACATCCGTATAAGTGGTGTCGCCCACCTGGTATGAAGGATAATAAACGATGAAAGGTTGAATGTCATGGTCGTTCACGCGGTAAAAAAGATTTACCATGAATGTTCCGTTATCAGGCAGATCCGTGCTAAAACCGAATTCATAGCGGTGCCCTATTTCAGGTCGAAGATTTGAATTGCCTGCTTCCAGATTTTTTGGATCTGCGGTGTTTATAAATGGATTCAAATCGCGGTAATCAGGTCTTTCAATTCTTTTGGAATAACTCAGTTTTAAAAGTGAATGATCACTCAGTTTTTTTGAAAAAAATATGGAAGGAACAAAAGTGTTATAGCCAGGAACTTTCTCCTGCTGTTGTGCATCAGAATAATAAGAATTGATCTCCGTACGTTCATAACGTTCACCAATTTTTGCATCGAATAATTTAAACACCGGGAAACTTAATTCTGCGTATAATGCATAAACTTTCTGATGATAATCGAGTGTATTGGATAAGTAAGGATCTTTCGAATAACCACCCAGACCATTTAATTTCATCACATTTGAATTGCTGGCAATATCATACAAACCCAATTTGCTTCCTACTCCAAACAGTATATTCTTTTTTATCGGCTGTGTATAATCCACTTTGATCTCTGTTTCATTTTCGGTTCCGGGGTTATCACCTTTTGTGCTGTAATAAAGAGAATCGTTTGGCAATGCAAACTGGTAACTGTTGTCAATTGAGTTGCGGCTTCCGAAACTGGAATTAATTGCAAAGTCTAATTCCTGGTCTTCTTTTTTAAATGTTTTTTTATAATTAAGACTTGCATCTACGTTATGGAAATAAAAAGAATGGTCGCCATTGATCGAGTTTTCAATATCAGAAAGAAGGAGGCCATTTGCATCTTTGGTCGCCTGCGTTTGAAATGTATTACTGTTTCCCGTATGACTGAATTTTTTATAAGAAACGGAACCGGTAAAACTATTGTGATCATTAAGATCCCAATCGAAGCCAAGGCCGGCCTGGTACCCACCTCTCTGCACACTGCTGGAGCCATCCTGGCGCAATAAAACGGTGGTATTTGCCGCCGTATCATTGGTAAGACGATCGGATTTGGAAGTAGTTACAGCATTCAGTCTTGTATTGCCGCTGATGAAAGCATTCAAGCCAAATGTCCCTTTTCGTGCATTAAAGTTGAAAGAACCACTTTCAGTCCGGGTGCCTGCCGTCAGTGACAAATTGCCGTTTATGCCATGCGAATTGTTCTCTTTCAAAATAATGTTGATAATACCACCAAGCCCCTGGGCATCATATTTAGCACCGGGATTTGTGATTACTTCTATGCTTTTGATCTGGCTTGCCGGAATAGATTGAAGTACATCGGTAATATCACTTCCAAAAGCGGCGGAGGGTTTTCCATTTATTAAAAAACGAATGCTGGAACTACCGGCCAATTCTACATTACCATCGACATCAACAGAAACCTGCGGCACCTTTTTCAAAATATCTGTAGCCACACCTACCTGTGAAGTGACATCCTGATCTGCATTAAAAACCAGTTTATCAATTTTATTTTCTATTACATTCGGTTTTCCGGAGATAACAATTCCTTGCAGCGTTGTAGCTTTTGATACCAACAGAATATCATTCACGTCAACTACCGAAACGTTCTTATCCACGGTGATATTTGGTAAAGTATGTGGTTTATATCCAATGAATTCCGCAAGTAATTTATAATTTCCCGGTGTTACATCATGGATTTCAAAATCACCTTTTCGATCTGTGATTGCTCCGTCTACCGGCTTTTTTGCACCATTTAAAAACAAAGAAATTGTGGCATACTCAAGTGGATCATGTGATGCAGAATCTAATAATCTTCCTTTTATTGTGTATGTATTTATTTGATTACCGGTTTGTTGTGCGAAAAGGCAAAAACCAAAAAAACAGAAAATAGTAGAAAACAAAATCTTTTTCACTGGGTCTAATTTATTAAAATGCGCTGCAAAGTTATTCGTGAATTCTGTAGAAATGTTGTTTTTTTGAACTAATTAAGAATTTGTTCAAAATGATTTCTTTTTTTTTCGAAAAGAAAACAGGTTTAATTCTTGTTCAACCATAGCGTTCGCCTTGCTTCGACATCCCAAGTCTTCTCTTATGAAACTGTTTGTCACAAGACAACAAGCAAACAAAACAGAAATGGAGATCCGGATGAATTTCTGTCATGCCTTTAATGACGACGCCACAAACTTCATGCTGATTTTTACAGAAAATGTACCTTTGAATCTGCCTTTGAATGTTGGGTATTAAATTTAACAGTGACAGTAATAATATGCCTTGAAGTTCCAAACAGTACTGCAAACAGATAAATAACAGCAATTCTTGTTTCCTACTCTCCGCAATTTTTAAAAGCATGTTTATTCATAGAACTTTTTCTTTGAGATATCTTTGCTTCAAATCTTCTTAAAAAAATAGAATGAGTCATTCGGTTAAAAGGTGGTTGTTCCTGATTCTGCTATCGTTTCCTATTGCCGGATTTGCTCAAAAAGAAGCATTGATTAAGAAGCCGGATAGCCTTAGCGGAAAGGAACAAAGGGCGGAACAAATAAATGAAATTAACCCTGATTATTATAGTACCTACGTAAATCTATTAAATTTCAATTCCTATGTATCTTTCTTAGGTTATAACGCTAAACAGGAAATTACCAAGCCCTTTCACATGACAAAAAAGGAGTGGGGGAGTTTTGGGAAATTTGCCGTTATAGCTGTGGGGCTGGGTTTCGCTGATGAACTGGTGCAACAGGCAGCCCTTAAACTGCGAAACCGCAATACAGGCATAAATAATGTGAGTAAATACGTAACAAAGTTTGGAGCCTCGTATGAGGTAATTACCCTGGCGGGATTAGGGATTTATGGATTGGTGTTTAAAAATGAAAAATTAACAACTACCACACTCCTCGCTACTCAATCCTGCATCACTGCCACATCGGTAACAAGTGTTTTAAAATTTATTACAGGAAGAACAAGGCCTTCTTATTATAATGCAAATGAAGAGGCTGAACCCCGGTTTCTCGGGCCATTTTCCAAAGCTACAAGAGATGCGAATGGTAAAAAAATATCCACTTCTTTTCCAAGCGGGCACACTACTGTTGCCTTTGCAGCTGCTACTGTTTTTGCTTCAGAATACAGGAATAAAGCAATTGTTCCAATTATTGCTTATTCCGCGGCGTCGCTAGTTGGAGTAAGCAGAATCACTGAAAATAAACATTGGGCAACCGATGTTTTTGTTGGTGCTGCTATTGGCTTTATAACAGGAAAGCAAGTTGTGAATAACTACCAACACTACTCTAAAATAAAAAGTGAAGGGAAACAAAAGATTCTTTATTCCTTTAGTTTAAATTATTTTTACGGCCATTGCGAACCTGAGTTGTTGCTGCACTTTAAGTAACTGTTCTTCGTTTGATTGTCAAATTTAATTAACATCAACCATTAGATCTTACTGAGCGTTATTATTGACTTAAAGAAATAGGAAATGTATTATTCATAGGAAAATCTTTAAGAAGCAAATTATTGAGTCGGTTTAATACCAATTGTAAAATTCTTCATCTTTTACAAATCGTTTGAAAATGAAAAATTACAAAAATAATGTAACTGGATAAGCGTGTGATTGATGCGTGGGATCCTTCGAAAGTGATTAATGATGCCGATTATCACCGCGAAGTAACCCTTACTTTAAAAGGGAGGCATAAACTGAGAGTGGAACAGGCGCAGTAAGCTGGACACCGGCTTTTGCATCTTACAATCCATCCGAAAAGTAGTTATTAATAGTTGATTTGAATATAAAAAGAAGGAAATTGAAAAATATGAGAAATTTTTTATGGGTTGTCATCACAATAATGACAGCCTGTGTGATGATAAGTACCTCCAATGCCCAAACCAGGCCCTTCCTTTCGTCATTAAATGTGGGCCCCCACGCTCCGTTATACACCGGCTATGCCGCTGCAATGCAACGGTCCTCTTTCATATTGGACCAGGGTTACCGGTTTCAGTATGATACCGATTCCCTTGGAGCTGATTTTATTACTGAAAAAGCCGGTAATATTGGATGGGGAGTTCTTGAAGGCGATCAATGGGTTTACCAGGTTGGAAAGATGTTTCAAAAACCGGTTATAACCACTTCTTACCCTGATATGGTGGAATACCATTATTACCCCTTTAAGGATGTAAGGCTGGATGTTGCGATGGTTGTCCATAGCTCCTCAGCAACCTTCTGGAAAATAACCTTAACCAATGAAAGCAATGTCTCCAGGAGAATCACCATCGTCCCTTTTATCTCTCAAAAAAATGGGATGTTTAAAAAAGTGAGTCCTGCTGATGGTGATAAAGTTTTTTTTAATCATACTGAAATTCCTGATGGCTGGACACTGGCCCATCATATCCCTTACCAGGAAAATATCACGGATATGTTTTCCATCAGCACAACGGCGGACAGAGTCATTTTGCAAAAGGAACCCCTCTTAAGCAGTGGTTCGCTAAAAAGTAACGCTTCAGGGGATTCAGCAAGACTGGTGGGTTTTGAAAAGGAGTTCAGCCTTGCGCCTCATCAATCGGATACCGTGCGCATTTTCAGGCTGGAAGAACCAGCCTTGCAGGAGCCAGGCCGGATGGCCATGCTTGCAGATTCACTCCTACATGTGTCCCCTGCCTTTTATAAAAGTGCCAATGAAAAACTTTTTTCAAAAACTCCCTTGCCGCCATTTAAAGATTCAGCCTCCAGGTTGCTTTACTGGAGTGCCTGCAATATGATGCGGCTGGTTTTTTACCCACCGGAAGGAAATCTTACCCATAATTATTATGTTTTTTCACGTGAACCTCATTGGGGCTGGGGACATGGGGGACAGGTATTTCATGAAAGTATCTCCATGCTTGCCTATGCTTTCATAGATCCTCAGAGTGCCATGAATTCCCAACGGGTTTTTGCAGAAAGACAACATCCTGATGGTTATATCAATTACCGCACAG
>JBQCFI010000065.1:0-2942 GCA_051959325.1 Ginsengibacter sp.
AAGCATTTACAAACAATTTAAAGAGGCATTTTCCGTTTTAAATTCGCCAAACAACCTTATTGGTTTATAGCTATGAAAAACGCAAAGTCATTTTTTTCTATATTTAAAGTTACCCCTGTTCCAATGTTGGTTTTGTCTACAGATCCGTTTTTTACGATTGCCGATGTAAATACGGCTTATTTAAAAGCCAGCAACAGGAAAGAAAAGGATACTACTGGTAAAAGTATGTTTGAAATTTTCTGCGAAAGCCTTGGCAAAGAAAATGGCGGAATCGGTGATATGCGCAAGTCTTTGGAAAAAGTAAATTCCTTAAAGATCCCCGATAAAATAATTGTATATACCAACGAAAGCAATGTCAACAAAACCGGTAAACGAGAGAAACTATATTATGAATGTGAAAATACTCCTGTCGTTTCAGAAACCGGTGAAATTGAATGTATCCTTCATACCTGTGTTGATGTTACTGAAAAAGAAAATGCGCTACGGCATTTAAAAAGCAACGAAAAAAAACTACTCGCCGTTCAGCAAATTGCAAAAATCGGATATTGGAAATTGGATCTGCGTACAAATAAAGTGTACTGGTCAGACCAGGTATACAATATATTTGGAGTAGATAAAGATCGTTCTAAATTGACTTATGAATTGTTTTTTCAGGCCATCCATCCGGAGGATAAAGAAATGTTTCAGAGGGAAAGGTCAGCCGTTTTACAAGGTGAGAAGAATATGGACTGTGAGTTTCGTATTGTACAGCCAAATGGAATTCTAAAATGGATCCATGAAATGGGAAAACTGGAAAAAAATGAACAAGGAGAGCCGATTGTTTTCGAAGGAACTGTCCAAGATATTACTGGGCGCAAGTTGCTTAAACTGTCTCTCGAAGAAAATAACTTGAGGTAACATTATGCCAGTAAAGCAACATTTGATGCAATTTATGACTGGGATTATCTCAATGATACCTGTTATTGGGGGGAAGGGTTTGCAAGAGATTTTGGCTATGATTCGCAAACGCTGTCCGATAAAGATTTTTGGGGAAAGCATGTGCACCCTGACGATTATGATCGCGTTTTAAATGAAATTAGTCGGGCAAAAAACGGAACGGCACCTAGCTGGCTGAATGAGTACCGTTTTCAGAAAACCGATGGAAGTTATGCTGATGTCTTGGACAGAGGCATTATCATCAGGGATAGAGCTGGAAGGTCCATCCGGATGATCGGGGCCATACAGAATATTACAGAAAAGAAAAATCTACTAGAACTTCTGGACAAATCCAACCGGCTTGCGCGGGTTGGCAGTTGGGAAATTGATGTAGAAAATACAACTGTTTATTGGTCGCCCATCACTAAAGAGATTCGCGAAACCCCTCCGGATTTCAAGCCCACTTTGGATGACGGAATTATGCATGTTAAAGAAGGCTATTGCCGTGAAACGATTATTGCCCGGATAAAAGAAGCGGTAAAAAATGGAACACCGTGGCAGGAAGATGTTCAGATTTTCACTCATAAAGGAAATTTGAAATGGATGAGAACAATTGGAAAAGCGGAGATGATAAATGGCAAATGCAAAAAGATATATGGCAGCTTACAGGACATCGATGAAAGAAAAAAAGCGGAATTAGAGATATTAAAACTATATGAAGAAAAAGATGCGATCCTGGAAAGTATCGGCGATGGATTTTGCAGGGTTGATGAAAGCTGGATTGTAAATTATTGGAATAAAGCTGCTGAAAAGATATTATTGGTGCCGAGAGATCAAATTTTAGGTCAAAATCTCTGGAATATTTTTTCGGATTCCATTGGTTCCACTGTTTACAACAAATATCACGAATCCTTAAAAACGAATAATCGGGTTATTTTCGAATATTACTATCCAACTTTAGAGATTTGGGTTGAGATAAGCGTTTATCCTTCAGACAATAGTTTGTCTGTTTATTTCAGGGATATTACTGAACGAAAAATTTCACATCTTCAATTAATAGAATCCGAAAAAAGATTTAGTGAATTGTTTCGCCTGAATCCTCAACCAATCTGGGTATTTGAACCGGACACGCTTCGTTTTGTACAAGTTAATAAAGCTGCCACAGACCTGTATGGTTATAGTGAAGAAGAATTTTTAAACATGACCGCATTTGAAGTACGTCCCCCTGAAGACATGCTCTTGTTTAGAAAAGCTCTTGAAAATTATTCAGGCGAGGAAAATTATGTGAGTGGACAATTCATTCATCAAACCAAATCAGGAAAGAGAATTGAGGTGGAAGTCCAAAGTAATTTTATAATAATGAATGATAAAAAATATCACCTGGCCATTATTACAGATGTTACTGAAAAAAACCGCATAGACCAACAGTTAACCAGGGCAATCATTGAAACGCAGGAAAACGAACGCTATGAAATTGGTGCCGAGCTTCATGATAATGTTTGCCAGATCCTTGCAAGTACCCATATCACTCTAGGGGTTGTGTCTAAATCGGTTAATCCTCCAGGGATGGAACTTTTTCAGCAATGCAGAAGCTATATCAACCTTGCTACACAGGAAATCCGTAATCTTTCTCATAGGCTGGCTCCGGCTTTTTTTAACGATTCCACTCTGGAAGAAGCCCTTGCAGTCTTATTGAATGATACCAATATCGAAAAAAAGTATGACATCTCTTTATATTTTGACAACGAGATTGAGAAGATAAATGTTTGCAGGGATTTGCAGCTAAATGTCTATAGAATATTACAGGAACAATTAAGAAATATAACTAAGTATGCTAAATGTAAAAACATTGAAGTGGATTTAATTGCAAAAAATGGGAAAATTAAAATGCGGATAATGGATGACGGCATTGGCTTTGACGTAAATGCCGTAAAAGGAGGAATTGGTTTTGCAAACATGAAAAGGCGGGTGGAATTATTTTCTGGTAGATTTCACATTTTTTCTTCTCCAGGTAATGGGTGCGAGTT